>JAJZQV010000025.1 GCA_021803025.1 Actinomycetes bacterium
GGCCATGGGTGAAGATCGTGCGGTGGGCGGCCTCGTGGGTGATGAACGAGACCTGCGTCATGAGGATGCCCAGCGCGGCGGCGATGAGGAGCTGCCACCAGGTCTGTCCCAGGAGGACGAACCCTGTGCCGGCGCCGAGGAGGCCCAGCGCGAGTGCCGCTCCCACCACGATGTAGAACCAGGGTGCTCGCTTCAGCAGCCCCTGGTCACGCGCCTCGGCTGAGACCTCGAGGAACGCCTTGGCGAGGTTCGGGAACGAGGAGGCGGGGTTAGGTCGCCGCCCTGTGAGCGGGCGGCTGTGGGGAGCTGGAGTTGCAACGGACATGGTGCCACCCTCCCTGAGGGCCCGAAACCCGGGCTTGAAGCCAAGGGCGGACGCCGATCGCTGTCCTGAAGACTACGCGCTCGCCGCAAGAGGGCCCTTCGCAGCCGATCAGACCGGGGGATTCTCGTCTGGGCGAGGTGTCCGAGAGGCCCGTACGGTCTCCGGCATGGCCGACTTCCACCAGGAGGACCTCACCGGCTCACGGTTCGACAAGGAGCGTCTCACCGGGTCGAGGTTCACGAAGGTCCGCCAGGGTCGGCGCTGCGGTGGTGCGGCCCAGGCTTGAGCTGCTTGAGGACGGCCACGAGGTCGTCGTGAGGCAGCCCGCTCTTCGCCAGCCGCCCGCGGAACCGGTCGAAGGCGCGGTCGAGGCGGCGGGCGACCACGACGAGGTCGACCTTGAGGACCTCGCTGATCTCCGCACGGCTCAGCTCGTCCCAGTAGGCGAGCTGAAGGATGCGGCGCTCGCGGTCGGGCAGGTCGCTCAGCGCGACGAGAGCTCGTGGCCGCGTGTCGGCAGGCGCCCTGGCGAGCCAGGTCGACGGCAGCCCGAGCGGTCCTGACCCTGCGGAGGGCGCGCTGTTGCGGTAGGCCCGGGCGACCTCCTGGTCGATCGCCTTGAAGATCGTCGCGAGGTCGACGCTCGTGCGAGGCTCGACATCGGCGAACACGCGCCCGGCGATGACCTCGGGATCCTCGACCCCGAAGGCGCGCCACTCGCACGCGGTCACCACGAGCGGCCAGTACCGCTGCTCGAGGTCCCCGTCCACGCCCATGTGTTCACGGTAGCCGCCACGCGGTGGAGAGGGCGCGCCCCTCGGCACCGAGGGCACGCTCAGGTGAGGTCGACGACCACGGGCGCGTGGTCGGAAGGGCTGCCCTGGCCCTGTGCCGGGTCGCGCGCGTCGCGGTCGATGAACGCGCCGGTGACCCGAGGGGCGAGGGAGGGCGAGGCGAGGACGAAGTCGATCTTGAGCCCGCGGTCGCGCTCGAACCGCTGACGGTAGTAGTCCCAGTACGTGTAGCCGGGTGCGTACGGCCTGGTCACCTCGGCATACCCGTCGTCCTGCAGCGCCGCGAACGCCGCGCGCTCCTCCGGCGTCACGTGCGTCGAGTTCCGGAACTGCGCGATGTCGAAGACGTCGGCATCCGTGGGGCAGACGTTCCAGTCGCCAACCAGCGCCGTCGGTGCGTCGAGCCAGTGGCGAGCCGCCTCACGCAGTGCCGCCATCCAGGCCAGCTTGTACGTGTAGTGGGCGTCGTGCGGCTTCCGGCCGTTCGGCACGTACAGAGACCAGACCCGGATCCCATCGCACGTGGCCCCGACCGCCCGTGACTCCGGCGCCGCCGGCTCACCCCAGCCAGGTTGTCCCGGGAAGCCCTCGGTCACGTCCTCGAGCCCGACCCGGCTCGCGATCGCGACGCCGTTCCACTGACCGTTCCCGCAGATCGCGACGTCGTAGCCGAGCGCCGCGAGGCCCATGAGCGGCACCTGGTCGTACGTGGCCTTGACCTCCTGCATCGCCAGCACGTCGATGTCGTGCCGTTCGCAGAAGGCCTCGACCCGTCCGATGCGGGCGCGCAGCGAGTTGACGTTCCACGTTGCGAGTCTCACCGGCCCAGCGTCTCACGTCCCGCCGACAGGGGACCGGACGCCAGATCGGCCCCTGGGCCCGGAACGAGAGGCCAGTTCGGGTCGCGACACGCCGCACCGACCGCGCGTGTCGTGGCCTTTCGAGGCGGGAGGGAGAGAGGTGGACGCGGGATGAGAATGCGAGGGGTCAGGGCTCGGGGACGTCCGGACGGCGGAGGCAGACGACCGTGTCCTCCAGGACGACCGAGCTGCCGTCCGGGCCGGTCGCCTGCCGGGGGCGGACCTCCGCCGCCTCCACGGTCCACGTGTCCAGCCGCAGGGCCGCGACCTCCTCGGCCGGGGTGGGCAGGTCGTCGTGGTGGTGGGCGCGCGCGTCGGCCCAGGGAGGCATCTTCGCGTGCGCGATGACGAGGAGGCGGCCGCCGGGTGTCACGTGAGCCGCCGCGCGCCGGAGGATCTCCTCGCGCGGCAGGTGGACCGGCGACTGGAGGAAGCTCGCGGTGACGAGGTCGTACGCGTCGGTCGGCACCCACGTCGCCAGGTCGGCGGCCACGAAGTGGACGCGGTCGTCCGGGACGCCGGCCTGCCGAGCCGCCGCCGTGGCCCGGCGGGTCGCCGTCTCGGAGATGTCCACCCCGGTCGCCTTCCAGCCGCGCTGTGCCAGCCAGATGACGTCGCCGCCCTCTCCGCAGCCGAGGTCGAGCGCGCGCCCGGGCGCCAGGCCTGAGACCACCTGGACCAGTGCATCGTTGACCCTGCCGGACCACACGCGCTCCGATGAGGCGTACCGGTCCTCCCAGAAGTCGGTGGGGGAGATCACATCGTCAGACATGGTGCACAGGCTAGGCGACAGGTGAGGCTCACAGCCCTCCCTGGAGCCAGCGGGCGAACGTGTCCGCCGCGGAGTCGCCGCCGACACGGGTCGCGTCGAGCTTCGCCTTCAGCCATGCCGGCACCCGGCTGTCCCTGCGCCTGTAGCGCTGCAGGTCGCGGAGGTAGAGCGTCGCGTCCGGAGCGGGGTCGAAGGCGGGCTCGCTGTCGTAGTCGTACGTCGCCGTCGACGTCCCGTCGGGGTCGATGTCGAGCGTCATCGAGTACCAGGTGCCCCTGCCCGCGACGTACATGCGGTGCCGGAGCTCGTGAAGCAGGTGCAGCGCCTGGCCCTCGGCGATCGGGCCGGTGAGCGTCCTGCCAGGGGCCGTCACGGTGACCGAGCCGGACCACAGCTCGGCCGCCATGCTGACCTCGAGGTGCGCCCACGACCAGCCTTCCGGTGCATGCCGGACGACGACGTCCACCAGCGCCTCGACGAGCTTCGACTCGGACGGCGTCCACGGTTTCGCCATGGACCGATGCTACGGCCGGGGAGGAATCCCCGACGGCGTGGTCCAGCACCTCTGAGGGGAAGGGGCAAGCACCTTCTCAGCGCGCTGCCCACGCCTACCTGACACGTGCCAGTAGATGACGTAGTCTTCCTCCCGAGGTGCGCCCGTACGCGCCCGTCACCCGAGGAGGCGCCGTGGCGAAGCCCCGCAGCACGAGCACCGACATCGCCCGCCGCGCGGGCGTGTCCCGGGCCACCGTGAGCTACGTGCTCAACGGCCGTACCGACCAGTCGATCTCCCCTGCGACCCGCGAGAGGGTGCTGCAGGCCGCACGGGAGCTCAGCTACGTGCCGAACGCCGCGTCGCGCGCTCTCCGCGCCGGCGAGTCCCGCCTCGTCCTTCTCATCAACTCCGGAGTCCCGTGGAGCACCAACATCACCGACTTCGAGGACGAGCTGACGCGCGTCGTCGCGGCGACCGGGCGGACGCTCATGGTGTGGCGCAGGCAGGGGCCCGACGACCTGGCGTCGACGCTGGCCCATCTCGAGCCGTGCCTCGCCATCGCCCTGAACCGCCTGAGCTCCTCCGAGGCAGCGCTGCTCGAGACCCTGCAGATCCCCCTCGTGGAGTCCGACCTCGTCGCGCCCGGATCGGACCTCCCCGCCCGCCTCCAGGTCCAGCACCTCGTCGAGGCCGGCCATGAGCGGCTGGCGTACCTCACGACGTCGGAGGAGTCGCTGCAGCGGTTCGCCACGCCACGGACGTCCGGCTTCCTCGCCGCCTGTGCCGAGCTCGCGCTGCCGAAGCCGAGGCTCGCTGCGCTGCCGGGCGGGATGGACATCTCCTTGGCCGCTGTCACGGAGCAGCTCCGCGCGTGGCTGGAGGAGCCGGACCCGGTCACGGCCGTCGCATGCTTCAACGACTTCCACGCGGCCGTCTGCCTGGCGGCCGCGGCCGAGCTCGGGCTCTGGGTGCCCTCGGACCTGGCGGTCATGGGGCTCGACGACGACATCTTCGCGCCGCTCACGCGGCCGGCCCTCACGACCATCCGGATCGACGCGAAGGCCTTCGCACGCCACCTGTGGGACCTGGCACGGCACCAGCTCGGTGAGGGACCCGAGCCCGAGCCGTTCCTCCAGCCGTCGCACGTCGTCGTGCGTGCGAGCGTCTAGCGAGGGCCGCCGGCCCGGGACCGCACCGGATCCGGGGTGGTCGACCGGGGTCGCTCAGCGCCAGCCCAGACCCGGGGCCACGTGGGTGAGGATGGCCTCGAGGATGTGGGCGTTGTAGTCCACGCCGAGCTGGTTCGGCACGGTCAGCAGCAGCGTGTCCGCTGCCTCGATCGCGGAGTCGCCGGCGAGCTTCTCGACGAGCTTGTCCGGTTCCGCCGCGTACGAGCGGCCGAAGACGGCCCGGAAGTCGTCGATCACGCCGATCGAGTCCTCGGAGTCGAGGTCGTGGCCGACGTACATGCGGTCCTCGTCCGTGACGATGGGGAAGATCGAGCGGCTCACGGACACGCGCGGCTCGCGCTCGTGACCCGCCTCCCTCCATGCCGTACGGAACGCCTCGATCTGCTCGGCCTGCTGCACGTGGAACGGCTTGCCGCTCTCATCGGTCTTGAGCGTCGAGCTCATGAGGTTCATGCCCAGCCTCGCCGCCCACTCGCCGGTCGCGTTGGACGCGGAGCCCCACCAGATCCGGTCACGCAGCCCGGACGACTGCGGCTGGATCGCGAGAGGTCCCGGCCGCGGGTTGGGGAACATCGGCCGCGGGTTGGGCTCCGCGAAGCGTGCGCCGGAGATGACCTTGAGGTACGTCTCCGTGTTGGCCCGCGCGACGTCGGCCATGCTCTGGCCATCGGGCGCGTCGTAGCCGAAGTAGCGGAACCCGTCTACCACCTGCTCCGGCGATCCCCGGCTCACGCCGAGCTGGAGCCTGCCGCCGGAGATGAGGTCCGCCGCGGCGGAGTCCTCCGCCATGTACATGGGGTTCTCGTAGCGCATGTCGATGACGCCGGTACCGATCTCGATCCGGCTCGTCCTCGTACCGATCGCAGCGAGGAGCGGGAACGGCGAGCCGAGCTGGTTCGCGAAGTGGTGGACGCGGAAGTACGCGCCGTCGGCGCCGAGCTCCTCGGCCGCGACGGCCAGGTCGATGGACTGGTGCAGCACGTCCGCCGCGGACTGCGTCCGGGAGTGCGGCGAGCTCGACCAGTGACCGAAGGACAGGAACCCGATCTTCTTCACGAGTCGTTCAACCTTCAATCAGTCTCGATATTCCGTCCCGGACACGCAGCGATTACGTCCTTGCCATCACGCAGGGTAGGGTCTGTCACAGCAGTCCGTGAAGTCTTGCCCCGGACTCCTGCGCGGCCCAAAGCTCCGCGCCCCTCGCTCCGGCGAGGGCACCGCCTGAATTCCTCCCGTCGCCGACGGGAACGGCCTGGTGAGACACCGACCGAATCGAATGGTTCCTTGACCTCTTCCAACAGCTTCACCCTGCTCGGCGTGCCCGCGAACCTCGCGCAGCTGCTCGCCGACCAGGGCATCACCGACCCGACCCCGATCCAGACCGTCACGCTGCCCGACTCCCTCGCCGGCCGCGACGTGCTCGGCCGCGGCCGTACGGGCTCCGGCAAGACGTACGCGTTCCTGCTGCCCCTCGTCGCACGCCTCACCGCCTCGCAGCACACGGTGAAGCGCGGCGCACCGCGGGCGCTCATCCTTGCTCCGACCCGCGAGCTCGTCGGTCAGATCCACACCGCCCTGCTGCCCCTGGCTCGGGCGAACAGCCTCTCGACGATCACCGTCTTCGGTGGCGTGGGGCAGAACCCGCAGGTGGCCGCGCTGCGCAAGGGCGCCGACATCGTCGTGGCCACGCCCGGTCGGCTCGAGGACCTCATCAAGCAGGGCCATGCCCGGCTCGCCGAGATCGAGGTGACGGTGCTCGACGAGGCCGACCACATGGCCGACCTCGGGTTCCTGCCCGCCGTGAAGCGGATCCTCGACCTCACGCCGCAGAGCGGCCAGCGCATGCTCTTCAGCGCGACGCTCGACAAGGCGATCGACGGCATCGTCGCCCGCTACCTTCACAACGCGCGCACGCACCAGGCCGACTCGGCGCAGTCGCCGATCTCGACGATGCACCATCACGTGCTCCACGTCGACCGCGGCAACCGCGTCTCGGTGCTCGTCGAGCTGACCAGCGCCCCCGGACGGACGCTCGTCTTCACCCGCACCAAGCATGGCGCCAAGCAGCTCGCCCGCCAGCTCAACGCGGAAGGCGTGCCTGCGGTCGACCTGCACGGCAACCTGAGCCAGAACGCCCGTACGCGCAACCTCGACGCGTTCCACAGCGGCAAGGTGGAGACGCTGGTCGCCACCGACATCGCCGCGCGCGGCATCCACGTCGACGACGTGGGGCTCGTGGTGCATGCCGACCCGCCGGTCGAGGAGAAGGCCTACCTTCACCGCTCCGGCCGTACGGCCCGCGCCGGCAACGAGGGCACGGTCATCACGCTGATGACCGACGACCAGGTCAGGGATGTCCGGGCGCTGACCCGCGCCGCCGGCATCCACCCCACGATCACCCGCATCGACCGTCAGCGTCACCCCATGCTGGCGACCCTCGCCCCGGGTGAGCGCGTTCTCGTCCCGGGCGGCTACGCCGACGCAGCGCCGGTCGTCGAGCAGGGACCGGGCCGCGCGCGCTCTGCGGGCGGCCGCTCTCGCAACGGCAGCGTCGGCGGTCGCGGACCCTCCAAGACCCACTCGTCGGCCTTCGACACCGACAGCGGACTACCCCGCAGCTCGTCGGGCCGGGGCACCTCCGGTGGTTCGCCCGGGAAGTCGAGCGGGGCCCGTGGCAGCTCGGCCGGGTCGCGAGGCGGCTCCGGAGGCTCGCGCAGCGGCGCTCCCCGCAAGGCGTCCGACGTGCGGAAGGTCGGCCCCTCGGGCAACGCGGTCCGTCCGCACAGCGCCGCCTCGTTCAGCTCTCGGCGCAGCGGCTGACTCAGGTCGCGAACACGTCGCGCAGCGTGACGGTACGCAAGCCTCGCTGCACGACGAGATCGACCAGGTGCTGCATCGCGCCGATCACTCCCGGGTGGTTCGCATGCCCGATGACGATCCGCCCCGCGCCGAACCACTGGTCCGCGAACGCGGACACCTGGTCGGGCGTCAGGACGCTCGAGTCGGACAAGGACCCGTACCAGAGGGTCGGTGCGGTGAACCCGATCGCCGCCGCCGCGCTTCGTACGCTCGCGTTGATCGCTCCGAACGGGGGCCGGTAGAACGGCTTCGAGCTCACCCCGTACGTGGACTGGATGAAGTCCTCGTTGCGCTGCAGCTGGTCCTGGACCCCCTGCGCAGACAGGCTCCGGAGGTCCGGGTGCGACCACGTGTGGTTGCCGATCTGGATCTGGCCGGACTGGACCATCGGCCGCAGCCGCTGCGCGTGCATCGTCCAGGCCGGCTGGTTCCCGTTGAGGAAGAACGTCAGCCGGTTGCCCGTCTGCTCGGCCATCTGCGCATAGGCCGCGACGACCGTCGGGTCCGTGCCGTCGTCGATGGTCCACGCCATGTACGGGCCGGGGATGGGAATCTTCGTGATCGCCTTGCCGACCGGGATGGCGCCCTTGGTCGTCGGGAGCGGAGGTGCTGGGCTCGTGGGAGCGGTGAGCGGCGTCGGAGACGGCTCGGGGCCGGGCGGGGTGCGGGTGCGTTCCGTCCCGTTCGGAGACGAGGTCGGCGCCGTCACGGCTGTCGGTGCGGGGCGTGCACAGGCGCTCAGGACGCCCGCCGCCAGCGCCCCGGTGCCGCCGACCAGGAATGCCCGTCGATCCATGCTCATCCCCTTCCTCCGACAGGTTAGGCCCTGCGTCGTCCAGGGCCGATGAGGCGCGATAAGGAGTCGGCCAAGGAGGGGAATAGCCCCTCTGCGTACCGGGTTGAGTGGATGAGACTCAACTTCGGTGGTTGAGCGTGCTAGGCTCAACACTGGTTCAAGACACCGTGACATCTACTCAACCGGAGGAACCCACATGGCTCGTGCAGTAGGCATCGACCTCGGCACCACCAACTCTGTCGTCGCCGTCCTCGAGGGCGGCGAGCCCACCGTCATCCCGAACGCCGAAGGCGCCCGCACGACGCCCTCCGTCGTCGCCTTCGCAAAGGGTGGCGAGGTCCTGGTCGGCGAGGTCGCCAAGCGCCAGGCCGTGACGAACGTCGACCGGACCATCCGCTCCGTGAAGCGTCACATGGGCACCAGCTGGTCCAAGGAGGTCGACGGCAAGGACTACAAGCCGCAGCAGATCAGCGCGTTCGTGCTGCAGAAGCTCAAGCGCGACGCCGAGGCGTACCTCGGTGAGCCGGTGACGAACGCCGTCATCACGGTCCCCGCGTACTTCTCCGACGCCGAGCGCCAGGCCACGAAGGAGGCGGGCGAGATCGCCGGCCTCACCGTCGACCGCATCATCAACGAGCCGACCGCCGCCGCGCTCGCGTACGGCCTCGACAAGGGCCACGAGGAGCAGACCGTGCTCGTCTTCGACCTCGGCGGCGGCACGTTCGACGTGTCGCTCCTGGAGATCAGCGAGGGCGTGTTCGAGGTCAAGGCCACCAACGGCGACAACCGTCTGGGCGGTGACGACTGGGACCAGCGGGTCGTCGACCACCTCGTCAAGGAGTTCAAGAACGCCCACGGCATCGACCTGAGCAAGGACAAGATGGCCCGCCAGCGCCTCCAGGAGGCCGCCGAGCGCGCGAAGATCGAGCTGTCGAGCGCCCAGGAGACCCAGATCAACCTGCCGTACATCACGGCCGGTGCCGACGGCCCGCTGCACCTCGACACCAAGCTCACCCGCGCGGAGTTCCAGCGCATGACGCAGGACCTGCTCGACCGCTGCCGAGCCCCGTTCAGCAAGGTGCTCGCGGACGCGAAGATCAGCACCGACAAGGTGCACGAGGTCATCCTCGTCGGCGGCTCGACCCGTATGCCGGCGGTCGTCGACCTGGTCAAGGAGCTGGCCGGCAAGGACCCCCACAAGGGCGTCAACCCTGACGAGGTCGTCGCGCTCGGCGCGTCGCTGCAGGCCGGCGTCCTGCGCGGCGAGGTCAAGGACGTGCTGCTGCTCGACGTCACCCCGCTGAGCCTCGGCATCGAGACCAAGGGCGGCGTCATGACGAAGATCATCGAGCGGAACACGACGATCCCGACCAAGCGCTCCGAGGTGTTCACGACGGCCGAGGACAACCAGCCGTCCGTGATGATCCAGGTGTACCAGGGCGAGCGCGACTTCGCCCGCGACAACAAGTCGCTCGGCAACTTCGAGCTCACCGGCCTCATGCCGGCACCGCGCGGCCTGCCGCAGATCGAGGTCACCTTCGACATCGACGCCAACGGCATCGTCCACGTGCACGCCAAGGACCTCGCCACGGGCAAGGAGCAGTCGATGACCGTGACCGGCGGCTCCGCGCTGGCCAAGGAGGACATCGACAAGATGGTGCGCGACGCCGAGGCTCACGCCGAGGAGGACCGCAAGCGCCGCGAGGCCGTGGAGATGCGCAACGAGGCGGACGCGCTCGCGTTCCGTACCGAGAAGCTCCTCGCCGAGCATGCGGAGACGTTGACCGACGAGCAGAAGAAGCCAGTCGCCGACGCTCTCGCCACGCTGCAGGCCGCCCTCAAGGGGACCGGCAACGACGACGAGGTCCGTACCGCCATGAACGACCTCAACGAGAAGGCGGCAGCGATGGGCCAGGCGGTCTACCAGGCCGCTCAGGCGGCCCAGCAGTCGGCCGGCGCTGGGGCGCCCACGGGTGCTTCGGGTGGCTCGGACGACGACGTGGTCGACGCGGAGATCGTCGACGACGACAACGACAAGCACTGACGCACCAGCATCGAGGGCGCACCGTCCGGCCGAGAGTCGGACGGGTGCGCCCTCCTAGTCTTGTGACACCGATCGAGGAGAGACATGACTGAGGACTTCCCCCCCGAGGACCAGACGCCAGGTACGGACGCCACCCCGCCTGTGACGCCGGACGAGACCGCCGACACCGACGTCGACCTTTCTGCTGCGGTCGCCGAGCTGACCGGCGACCTCCAACGCGTCCAGGCCGAGTACGTCAACTACAAGCGCCGCGTCGACCGTGACCGCGACGTCGCGCGTCAGCGCGGCATCGAGTCCGTCATCACCGACCTGCTGCCCGTGCTCGACGGCATCGACGGGGCCAAGGCGCACGACGAGCTGACGGGCGGCACGAAGCTCATCGCCGACGAGGTCGCCAAGGTGACGGCCAAGTACGGGCTCGAGGCGTACGGAGCGGTGGGCGACGAGTTCGACCCGCAGATCCACGAGGCGCTCATGCACGTGCACGTACCCGGCTACTCGGTGACGACCTGCACGCAGATCTTCCAGACCGGCTACCGACTCGGCGGTCGCGTGATCCGCCCCGCACGGGTGGCCGTGACCGACGCGAGCGAGGAGCCTGCCGGCGCAGCCCAGGAGCAGGACGACTCCGTACCGGACGACCCGGGATCCCTCACCGACTGACGTGGAAGGAGGCGCTGGATGAGCACGAAGGACTGGCTCGAGAAGGACTACTACAAGATCCTCGGCGTCTCCAAGGACGCCAAGCCGGATGACATCAAGAAGGCGTTCCGGAAGCTGGCCCGGGAGAACCATCCGGACCAGCACCCCGACGACAAGGAGTCGGAGCGCCGGTTCAAGGAGATCTCCGAGGCCAACTCGGTGCTCTCGGACCCCACGAAGCGCAAGGAGTATGACGACGCCCGGAGCATGTTCGGCGGGGGCTTCCGGTTCCCCGGCGGCGGCCAGCCCGGCCGTCCCGGCGGCGCGGGGGTCAACATCGAGGACCTGTTCCGCAACGCGGGCGAGAGCGGCTTCGGCGACATCTTCGGAGGGCTGTTCGGCGGCCAGCAGCCGCGCCGGTCGGGGCGCGGTCCTCGACGCGGCCGTGACATCGAGGGCGAGGTGACGATCCCGTTCGCCGACGCGGTGACAGGGGTGACCGTCGGCGTCCAGATGGTGTCGGAGGACGCGTGCGAGGCGTGTCGCGGCACGGGCGCGAAGGCCGGTACCGTGCCGCAGGTCTGCCCGACCTGCCAGGGCTCCGGCATGCAGGCCTCCCAGTCGGGCGGCTTCGCGTTCAGCGAGCCGTGCCGTCAGTGCCGTGGCCGGGGGCTCATCATCGAGACGCCCTGCCCGGTGTGCGCGGGTACGGGAAGGGCCCGGTCCACGCGGACCATGCAGGTACGGATCCCGGCCGGCGTCGACGACGGGCAGCGGATCCGGATCAAGGGCAAGGGCGGCGCCGGTGAGAACGGCGGAGCAGCAGGCGACCTGTACGTGACGGTGCACGTCACGCCCCACCCGGTGTTCGGCCGGAACGGGGACGCTCTCACGGTGACGGTGCCGGTCACGTACGCCGAGGCGGCGCTCGGCGCCGAGATCGACGTCCCGACGCTGGGCGACCGTACGGTTCGGCTGCGCGTCCCTGCGGGAACGCCGAACGGCCGTACCTTTCGGATCCGGGGGCGCGGAGTCGGCAAGGCGCAGGGCGCCGGCGACCTGCTGGTCACCGTCGAGGTGGAGGTGCCGCAGCACCTGTCGGCGGAGGCGCGGGCGGCTCTCGCCGAGTACCAGCGGCTGGCGGCGGAACCGAACCCTCGGACGCGTCTGATGAGGAGCTGAGATGGACCACCTGCCTGACCGACTCGAGCGCGACGCCCCCCTGTTCCCCATCTCGACGGCTGCGCGGCTGGCGGGCATGCACCCGCAGACGCTCCGTACGTACGACCGGCTCGGCCTCGTCGTCCCCACCCGTACGCGCGGGCGCGGGCGGCGCTACTCGCTGCGCGACGTCGCACGGCTGCGGCTGGTCCAGTACCTGTCGCAGGACGAGGGGATCAACCTCAACGGCGTCCAGCGCATCCTCGAGCTAGAGATGCGTCTCGACGGGCTCCAGAAGCGGGTCGAGGAGCTGACCGCCGAGCTGCGGGCGGCGCACGCGGCGCCGCCGGGGAGCCGCCTCTTCACGGCCTCCACGAGCGCCGTCCACCTCGGTACCGTCGTCCGCACCCAGAGGGCCATCGGCCGGTGATGCGGGGGCTGCGGCCCGCCTCGCGGTCGAGCCTGGGCCCGGGCTCGGTCGTTCAGCTGCGACCGGTGTCCCAGGGGGGAGCCCGATCACCCAGAGTCCCGGGGTTCGACCCGGATCGGTGTCGTTCTCACGCCCTGCGGAGTCACTGACCGCGGTCCAACCCCTCCTGGTGTCGTTATGGCGCCTCCGGACGGCCTGATACCGACACGGAACCGGGTCGGGCGTCGTGGAGTCCCATCACGCGTTCCGAGAACGACCACGAACGGGGTCGAACCCGGGCGCGCCTGCACCCGTCCGCCTGAGCGGCCGCCCGCCTCCAGCTGAGTCCCAGGCGCTGTCGGGCTTTCATGGGAAAGCCTGCACATCCCATGGCAGATTTGGTGTTGGGTGTGCAGGTTCCCCTACCGCCCTCGATGAACCGACGGCCCCACAGCCGAGAGGAGAGCCACGATGAACGACCTCATCTCGCGGGCACTGCTGGTGGCCTCGGACACCGACGTCGTCGAGGTGGGCCGAGGTGTCCTGGCCGCCAGCGGCACGATCCTGCGCGAGGCGCTGTTCAGGGACGCCGGACCGGCGCTGGTGGTGGCCGACGATCGTACGTGGGCAGCCGCCGGCCAGGCCGTGTACGACGCCCTCGCCGCTGCCGGCGTCGAGATGGTGGAGCCGATGGTCTTCCCGGGCCACCCCGTGCTGTACGCCGCCCTCGACAACTGCGACCTCATCACCCAGCGGCTCGAGGAGACGGGCGCCGTCGGCGTGGCCGTGGGTTCCGGCACGATCAACGATCTCGTCAAGCTCGCCTCGGGGCGTCGCCGCCAGCCGTACGGTGTCGTCGGCACAGCGGCCTCCATGGACGGCTACTCCGGCTTCGGCGCCCCGATGAGCTCCGAAGGCGTCAAGGTGACGATGCCGTGTCCGGCGCCCCGCGTCGTCATCATCGACCTCGACGTCGCGGCGGCGGCACCGCCCGCCATGGTCGCCTCCGGCTACGGCGACCTCTCGGCCAAGATCCCCGCCGGTGCCGACTGGATCCTCTCGGACGCCATCGGCCTCGACCCCATCCATCCCTTCGCCTGGGAGCTCGTACAGAGCGGCGTGTACGACGCGCTGTCCCGGCCCGAGTCGCTGGCAGCCGGCGATCCGGACGCGTACGAAGGCCTGGTGTCCGGGCTCGTCCTCTCGGGGCTCGCGATGCAGGTCTACCGGGGTACCCGCCCGGCCTCCGGCGCGGAGCACTACTTCAGCCATCTCTGGGAGCTCGACCACCTCGGTGCCGACCTCGACCCGCCCCTGTCACACGGACACAAGGTGGCGATCGGCACGCTCGCGATGTCGATGTTCTACGAGAGATTCCTGGCCCGCGACCTCGCGGCGCTCGACGTCGATGCCGCGGTCGCGCACTGGGCCCCCTGGGAGCAGGTCGAGGTCGATATCCGCGCGCGGTTCAGCGGGGCGCTCGCCGACCACGCTGTCGCCGAGACGAGGGTGAAGTACGTGGCCGGGGAGGGGCTGAGACACCGGCTCGAGACGTTCATCGCGGGCTGGGCCGGTCTGCGGGAGCGGATCATCGCCCAGCTCACGCCCGCAGTGACCCTTCAGCAGATGCTCGGTGCGGCCGGAGCGCCGACGACTCCCGAGGACATCGGCCTCACAGCGGACGACGTCAAGGCGACGTTCCCCAGGGCCATGTACTACCGCTCGCGCTACACCGTCCTCGACCTCGCCCGCGAGGCCGGCTGGTTCTCCGGGCTCGTCGACGAGGTGTTCAGCCCGGGCGGCCTGTGGACCTAGCGTCCTTCGGGGACCGGGCAAACTGCAGGTCCTCTCCCCGAGCGGATAGGTCCTCTCCCGGAGCAGCGGCTACGACGAGGTGGGGAGGCCGTCTCGGGACACGTCCGGGTCGACGGCGTACGTCTTGCCGGGGTTGAATCCCTCGGGCATGACCTCGTCCTCCGGGAGCTTCGTGGTGTCGATCTCGATCTCGCTGCCCTGGTGGATCGCGTCCGACGGCGCGTCAGCGTAGACGTCCTCGATGTCGGAATACGTGGCCATGCGTGGTCCTCTCCTGATGTCGGAACGCTAGTACCCAGCGACCGTCGCTCCCATCCATCATGCGCGGGACTCGCCGTCTAGGATCGGATCGTGACTGATCCCGTCGTCGCCTGCCCGTCCTGCGGCACCAAGAACCGTCTCCCGGTCGCCTCGACCGGGCTGCCCCGATGCGCCTCCTGCGGCGCCGACCTGCCGTGGCTCGTCAGCGCGGGGGACGACGACTTCGACGAGGCCGTACGGTCGAAGTCCCTCGTCGTCGTCGATCTCTGGGCGACCTGGTGCCCGCCCTGCAAGGCCATCGCACCGGTTCTTGAGTCGCTGAGCAGGGACCTTGCCGGCCGGTTGAAGGTGGTCAAGGTCGACGTCGACAGCTCGCCGGGGATCGCCCGTCGCTATGACGCCCGCAGCATCCCGATGCTGCTCCTCATCGACGACTCCACGGTCGTCGACACGATCGTCGGCGCTCTGCCGAAGCCGGCGCTGAGAGCGCGGATCGACGCGGCGCTGGCCCGCCGCTGACGCCTGTCCTCGTCCGCCCTGCCGATGGCCGGCCCCGCAGGGGGTTCTTAGCGGGAACATAGCCGTTGCTTGACGCAGAAGAAGACGCTCGCCCGTGGGCGATGACGTGGTTGAAAGATCGCTGGACTACCCTGCCTTGCGTGCCGGTAACAGCAGTGGGCTTGAGCCACCACCTCGCAGCGCCGGAGGACCTCGCCCGCATCGGTGATGCCGCCGACGCCGTGGAGGCGTGTCTCGCGAGCTGTTCCACCGTCGCGGGCTGGGTGCTGCTGAGCACGTGCAACCGGTTCGAGCTGTACCTCGACGGGCCGACCTTCCACGCCGTCGTGGACGCCGCCGTCGATGCCGTACGAGAGGCGCTCGCTCCCGACCGTCGCGACCTCGCCGACCAGTTCGAGGTGTACGTGGGCCAGTCGGCGGTCGAGCACCTGCTCGAGGTGGCTTCGGGACTCGACTCCATGGTCGTCGGCGAGGCGGAGATCATCGGGCAGGTACGAGCGGCGATCTCTTCCGGCGCCGACCATGCCACGGCCACCCTGCACAGGCTGTTCCACGCGGCGCTCACGACCGCCAAGGCCGTCGTGTCGGACACTGACCTCGGCGCCGCGGGACGTTCCGTCGCCGGCGTCGGCCTCGACCTCGTCGAGCAGCGCCACTTCCCGCTTGCGGGTCGCCGCGCCCTCGTCGTGGGGACGGGGAGCTACGCCCGGGTCGTCACGGCCGCACTCGTCCGGCGAGGCTGCGTCGACATCGACGTGTACTCGCCGACGGGCCGAGCCGACGCGTTCGCCGAGTCCCACCCCGTGGTCCCCGTGGCCGACCTGGCCCCCGCCGTCCGTGGAGCGGACCTCATCGTCACGTGCAGCGGCTCGTCCGGCGACCCGACGATCGGACGGGACCTTCTCGAGGCCGCCCGGGACGACCGTCCGCTGCTTCCCGTCCTCGACCTGTCCCTGTCCGGAGACGTCTCACCCGACGCGGCGGACCTGGTCGGCGTCGACCTCATCGACCTCGAGGAGGTCGGCGCGCACGCGCCCGCCGACCAGGGCACTGCTGTCCTCGAGGCCCGTGAGCTCGTCAGCCGCGGGGTCGAGGCGTACCTGCACCTCGAGTCGGGGCGCGTGGCCACGCCCGCCGTCACCGCGATGCGCGCCCACGTCAGCCAGTTCATCGAGAAGGAGATCGAGGTGGCGAGGCGTCGCTACGACCCGGAGACGGCCGAGGCCGTCGCACGCTCGCTGCGCCGCGTCTCCAACTCGCTCCTCCACGCGCCGTCGCTGCGCGCGGCGGAGTTCGCCCGTACCGGCGAGCTCGCCGACTACCAGCAGGCCCTCCGCACCCTGTTCGGTATCGACGTCGAGGTCCAGGGTTGACCGAGTCGGCTCTCGACACGGCGCCGCTCCTCGAGGCGTACCGCGGACGCAGGCCCGCGCACCGGCCTGTGTGGTTCATGCGCCAGGCAGGACGCTCGCTCCCCGAGTACAAGGCCGCTCGCGCAGGCACCGCGATGCTCGACGCGTGCCTGACGCCGGAGCTCGCGGCGGAGATCACCTGCCAGCCCGTACGGCGCCACCACGTCGACGCCGGCATCTTCTTCTCCGACATCGTCGTCCCGGTGCGCCTCGCCGGAGTGCGTGTCGAGATCGTGCCCGGGGTCGGACCCGTGGTGGCCGAGCCGGTCCGCAGCCTGGCTGACGTCCTACGACTGCCCGAGCTCGACCCTGCCGCCCTCGACCCCATCCGCGAGGGCGTACGGCTGTCCGTCGCCGAGCTGGGACACATTCCCCTCATCGGGTTCGCCGGGGCGCCTTTCACCGTGGCCTCCTACCTCGTGGAGGGCGGTCCCGACCGCGACCTGCCACGGACACGTGCCCTGCTCGCGGAGGAGCCGGAGACCTGGCGTCGGCTGCTCGAGTGGGTCGCCGCGACGACCACCGCCTTCCTGCGTGCCCAGGCTGAGGCCGGCGTGCAGGCGCTCCAGCTCTTCGACTCGTGGGCGGGCCGGCTCGACGCCGGCACGTACCGCTCGGTCGTCCGTCCCTACTCCGCCATGGTCCTCGCGGGGGTGGCCGACCTCGGCCTGCCCCGGATCCACTTCGGCACGCAGACGCGGGACCTCCTCGTCGACATGCACACCGCGGGCGCTGACGTGGTCGGCGTCTCCACCGACATCGGCCTCGCGGAGGCCAGCGCACGTCTCGGCCACAGGGTGCCGCTCCAGGGGAACCTCGACCCGGAGCTGCTGTCGGCCGACTGGGACGTCCTGGAGGCCGCCGTACGCGACGTGTGCCGCCAGGGCGAGGTTGCGCCGAGCCACGTCGTCAACCTCGGGCACGGCGTGCCGCCCACCACAGACCCGGACGTGCTCACGAGGCTCGTCGAGCTTGTCCACACCATCCCGCAGGAGAACGCATGACCCACACTGCCGCCCGTCCCGCCCACGGCATCGGCTCCGTGAAGCCGGTCGGCTGGGCGTACGACACGGCGCCGATGATCGTCTACTGGGAGCTCACGAACGCCTGCGGGCTGGCCTGCCGCCACTGCCGCGCCACCGCGATGCCCGACCCCGCCCCGGGGGAGCTCTCCACCGAGCAGGCGATCGCGCTCCTCGACGACATCGCCGGGTTCGCGGGCCCCGGAGAGCCGCTCCCGCACATCGTCATGACCGGTGGCGACCCGCTGCGGCGACCCGACCTCGCCCGGCTCGTCGGGGAGGCCACAGGCCGCGGCATCGGCGTGTCCCTGGCCCCCGCGGTGACGGGGCTGCTCACCCGCGAACGGATGGAGTGGATGAAGAGCGCCGGTATCCAGGCGATCTCGCTCTCCCTCGACGGGTCGACGGCCGGGCTCCACGACGGCGTCCGCATGGTGCCGGGCACGTTCGACGCGACGCTGGAGGCTCTCGACCTCGCCGCGGAGGTCGGGCTGCCGGTCCAGGTGAACACGCTCGTCACGGAGACGACCGCGAGCGACCTGCCCGCCGTGTACGAGCTGCTCCGCGGCCACACGCTCATGCAGTGGAGCCTGTTCTTCCTCATCTCGATCGGCCGCGGCTCCGAGCTCACGGAGCTGAGCCCCGGCGAGGCGGAGAAGGTGCTCCTCTGGGCGCAGCGGGTGGGCCGCGACGCGCCCTTCCGCGTGAAGACGACCGAGGCGATGCACTACCGCCGACTCGGGGCGGCGGCGCTGCTGCGCGCCGGGAAGACCCGAGAGGAGGTCGAGGCGCACCCGATGTCGAGGGCCTTCGGGATCCGTGACGGCAACGGCATCGTCTTCGTGTCGAACACCGGCGACGTGACGCCCTCCGGCTTCCTCCCGCTCAGCGTGGGCAACGTCAAGGAGTCGTCGATCGTCTCGCTCTACCGCGACGACCCCCTCATGCGGTCGCTGCGCGACCCCGACACCTTCCTCGGACGCTGCGGCCGGTGCGAGTACCGCGACTGGTGCGGCGGGTCGCGTGCCCGTGCGTACGCGTGGACGGGCAACGCCCTGGAGTCCGACCCGCTCTGCCCGTACCAGCCGAAGGTCGGCGCGTGAGGCTGCTCGTCGTCGGCGGCGGGATCACGGGACTGGCGGCGGCATGGGAGGCCACCCGTCGTGACGAGGTCGTCGAGGTCGTCCTCCTCGAGGCGAGCGACCGGCTCGGAGGCAAGCTGAGGACCGAGCACGAGGACGGCGTCCTGTACGAGCACGGGCCCGACTCCTTCGTCTCGTACAAGCCTGCCGGCGTCCAGCTCGTCAAGGAGCTCGGGCTGGAGGACCAGCTGATCCGCATCCGTGGCGCCCGGTCGGTGTCGCTGCGCGCCCGGGGCCGGCTGCGGCCGCTGCCGCAGGGGATGGGCATGGTCCTGCCCACGCGGCTGTGGCCCTTCGTGACGACGCGGATCCTCTCTCCCCTCGACAAGGTGCGGGCGGCGCTCGACCTCGTGCTGCCTCGCCGGCTGACGCCCGGCCGCGACGAGGCGATCGGGACCCTGCTGCGCAAGCGGCTCGGTGCGGGCGTCGTCCACCGCTTCGCCGACCCGATGGTCGGCGGCATCTACGGGGCGAGCGTCGACGACCTCAGCCTCGACGCCGTCCTGCCGTCGCTGCGCGCCGACGAGACCGCCCACAGGAGCCTCATGCTGGCAGCCCTCGCGCAGGGCCGGAAGGCGCGTGCGGCCGGTCGCGGTCCCTCGTCACCGTTCGCGACCCTGCGCGAGGGCCTCGGCAGTCTCGTGGACGCGCTCGAGGAGCAGCTGGGTGCGGCCGGTGTCACGGTTCGTACAGGCGCCTCCGTCGAGAGGCTCACCCCCACCGAGGCCGGCGGCGTGACGGCGACCCTGTCCGACGGGGAGGAGGTCAGCGCCGATGCCATGATCCTCGCGGGAGGCGTGGCGGCCTCGGCGAGGCTCCTGGCCGACGTGGCCCCGGCGGCGTCGGTCGCGCTCGACGCGGTCCCGCTCGCCACGTCGACGGTAGTGAACCTCGTCTATCCCCTGTCCGCCTTCCCCGAGCCGCCGACCGGCCAGGGCTGGCTCGAGGGCGAGCCGGCGCCCATCAGCGGAGTGACGATCAGCTCGTCCAAGTGGGAGGGCAGGGCTCCCGAGGACCGGGTGCTCATCCGGGCGTCCGTCCCGCAGCGTCTCGCCCCGGCGGCGTTCGCGCCCGACGACGAGCTCGTGAGCGACGTCACGTCCCACCTCGCCCAGGTCATGGGCATCCGGGCGGCACCGGTCGCGACGAGGGTGATGCGGTGGCGCTCGGTGATGCCGATCTACACGGTGGGCCACCTCGACCGCGTCGCGACCGTCGAGCGTGCCCTCGCCGAGCTGCCCTCGTGGCGTGTCGCCGGGTCGGCGGTACGGGGCGTGGGCATCCCCGACTGCATCGCCGACGGCCGTCGTCAGGCCGTCCTGGCCCTGGACGCCGCAAGGATGGCGGGGCCGTCCGCGAGTACGTTCGACTCCGTACCGTCCGAGAGTGAGCGCAGCCATGCCTGACACCTTCCACTACACCTGCTACGTGGCACTGGGCCGCCGGAGCCCTGCACCGGAGAACGTCGCAGCGGCGGCTGAGAGCTTCGGCGAGGATCTTGCCCGTCACGGCGTGACCCTGCGGGGCATGTACGACGTCGCCGCCATGCCCGCGTCGGCCGACCTGCTCGTCTGGCTGGTGGGGACCTCCCCCGAGGCGCTCCAGGACGCCGTCCGGACGCTCACCCGCGACGTGCTCGCCGGCACGGCCGAGCTCGTGTGGACCGCGTTCGGCGTCCACCGCGAGGCAGAGTTCAGCAAGAGCCACGCCCCCGCCTTCATGTCCGGCGCCGCGCCGAAGCGCTGGCTCACGGTCTACCCGTTCGTCCGCTCCTACGAGTGGTACCTGCTGCCGGAGCAGGAGCGGCGCGACATGCTCTCCGAGCACGGGCTCATGGGTCGCGACTACCCCCAGGTGCAGGCCAACACCGTCGCCGCGTTCGCGCTCGGCGACTACGAGTGGCTGCTGGCGCTCGAGGCCGACGAGCTGGTCGACCTCACCGACCTCATGCGTCATCTGCGCAGCGCCGAGGCGCGGCGGCACGTACGTGTCGAGACGCCGTTCTTCACCGGCCACCGGATCGAGCCGCGGGACCTGCCGAGGGTCCTGCGATGACCCTCGCCTACGACGCGCTCGTCGTCGTGGGGTTCGGCGGCCCCGAGCACGTCGACGAGGTCGTCCCGTTCCTCGAGCGGGTCACCGCCGGCCGGGGCATCCCCACGGAGCGGCTGCTCGAGGTCGGGCAGCACTACATCACGCTGGGTGGCGTGAGCCCCATCAACGCCCAGAACCGGGCGTTCACCACTGCTCTCGCCGACGCCCTCGCGTCCCGCGGGCTGGACCTGCCCGTCGTGCTGGCCAACCGCAACTCGCCCCCGTACGTGCCGGACGTGCTCGCCGGCCTGGCGGCCGAGGGGCACCAACGCATCCTTGCCGTCGCCACCGCGGCCTACTCCGGCTACTCGAGCTGTCGCCAGTACCGCGAGGACCTCGGCGTGGCGCTGGAGACGACCGGTCTCGACCTGGACGTACGGAAGCTGCCGCCCTTCTACGACCTGCCCGCCTTGGTGGACGCCGTGGCGAAGCTGGCCCAGGAGGCACTGCCCTCCGATCTCGAGCTCGCGGCACCGTCGAGCGCGCTCGTGTTCACGACCCACTCCATCCCGGAGAGCGCGGCGCGCGCGGCCGGACCGGACGGCGACGCGTACGTCGCCCAGCACCTCCTCGTCGCCGACGGCGTCGCCGCACGGCTGTCCGCTGTCGCGGGTGAGCAGCTCGGCTGGCACCTCGTGTACCAGTCCCGGAGCGGCCCGCCCGGCGTGCCGTGGCTCGAGCCTGACGTCAACGACACGCTCCGGGCCCTCGCCGAGGACGAGGTCACCGACGTCGTCCTGGTCCCGATCGGCTTCCTCAGCGACCATGTCGAAGTCGTCTGGGACCTCGACACGCAGGCGCGGGCCACGGCGGCCGAGGTGGGGATCCGGCTCGTCCGTACCCCGACGGTCGGCACCGACCCGGCGTTCGTCGCCGCGCTCGCCGACCGGGTCGCCGCCGAGCTCCGTACAGGGTCGGCCGAGCCCGCGCCCGGCCAGCTCTGTGGAGGCGCCTGCTGCTCGAACCCGCGGGGGAACAGGGCGACCGTCCCCGGTCTCGCCCCTGTCGTGGCATGAGGATCCGTCTCGCCACACGGGGCTCGACCCTCGCCCGGACGCAGTCGGGGCTGGTGGCCGACGCCCTGCGGGCCCAGGGCCACGAGGTGGAGCTGGTCAGGGTCACGACCCACGGCGACGTGAGCGGCGCTCCTCTGACCGCGCTCGGGGGTGCGGGGGTGTTCGTCGGAGCGGTACGGGAGGCTGTCCTCGCCGGGACCGCCGACATCGCGGTGCACTCGTTCAAGGACCTCCCCACGGCTGGGTCGCCCGGTCTCGTGCTCGGCGCCGTGCCGGAGCGGGAGGACGCCGCGGACGCGCTGTGCAGCCGCGACGGCCTCGCTCTCGCAGACCTGCCCCCGGGGGCGACGATCGGTACGGGCTCGCCTCGCCGGGCCGCGCAGCTCCTCGCCCTGCGCCCGGATCTCGAGATCGTCGAGATCCGCGGGAACGTCGAGACCCGCCTCGCCCGGACGAGCTCCGACCTCGACGCGGTCGTGCTCGCCGCAGCGGGTCTGCGGCGTCTCCGGCTCGCCGACCGCATCAGCCAGCTGTTCGACCCCTCCGACGTCCTCCCGGCGCCCGCGCAGGGCGCTCTCGCCGTGGAGTGCCGCGCCGATGCGCCGGCTGAGCTCGTCGAGGCGCTCGCGGCTGTCGACCACCTCCCGTCGCGGCTGGCGGCGCTCGCCGAACGGGCTGTCCTCGAAGGGCTCGAGGCGGGGTGCGCCGCGCCCGTGGCGGCGTACGGCCGCGTCGAGCAGGGCAGGCTCGTGGTCACCGCCCGCGTCGTCGCCACGGACGGCTCGACTCGGCTCGAGGAAGCGCGCTCGGGCGCTCTCGCCCCTGAGGCCGCCGTCGCGCTCGGCCGCAGCCTGGCGGACGCGCTGCTCGCGCAGGGTGCCGCAGCCGTCGTCGACCTCGGCGCGGGCTCCCGGCCGCTCGCAGGACGACGGGTCATCGTGCCCGACCGGTCCCCGGAAGGCCTTCCCGACCTGCTCGCGCGGGCGGGCGCGCACGTGGTCACGGCTGCGTTCACGCGCATCGAGCCGCTGGCGGAGAGCGACCTCGACGCCGCGTGGGGCGAGGGTTTCGACTGGCTCGTGGTGACGTCCGCCGCGACGGCCGGCCTCCTGGGCGGGCGCACGGTGCCCGCTGGCGCACGCGTGGCCGCCGTCGGTCCCGCGACGGCGTCGTCCCTGGTGGCCGCGGGGTTCGCGGTCGACCTCGTCGCCCGCGGCGGAGGGGCCGCGCTGGCAGCCGAGCTCGGCCCGGGGCCCGGGCGTGCGCTCCTGCCGGGTCCTCGCCGGCGCTCCGAGGAGCCGGCGGCAAGCCTCGTGAACACCGGCTGGCGCGTGACGCTCGTCGACCTGTACGAGACGGTCCCCGAACCGGTCGGCCGGGACCTCAGGGATGCCTGGCAGGTGGCCGACGCTCTCGTCGTCACGGCCGGCTCGATGGCCCGCTCGGCCGTGGCCGGCTGCGGTCTCCCCGGTCCCCTTGCCGTCGCCATCGGAGAGTCGTCGGCGGCAGTGTGCCGTGAGCTGGGACTGCGCGTGGGAGCGGTCGCCGGGAGGCCGGACGCACCGGCCGTGAGGGATGCCGTGGTGAGTGCGCTCGCCGCGACGACGTCGAACAGAGGAGAGTCATGACCGAGATCAGGCCCCGCCGCCTCCGGCGGACACCAGCGCTGCGACGGCTCGTCCGCGAGACCCGCGTCTCGCCGGGGCAGCTCATCCTCCCCGTGTTCGTCGCCGACGGTCTCGACGAGCCCCGGCCCATCTCCTCCCTTCCGGGCGTCGTCCAGCACACGCTCGACTCCGTACGGGCGCAGGCGCAGCGTGCGGCGTCGGCAGGGCTCGGCGGCATCATGCTGTTCGGCGTGCCGAGGCCCGAGGACAAGGACGCCAACGGCTCGGGGGCGTGGGCCGAGGACGGGATCCTCAACCGCGCCATCGCCGCCGTCGCGGACGAGGTCGGCGACGACCTGCCCGTCTTCGCCGACACCTGTCTCGACGAGTTCACCGACCACGGGCACTGCGGCGTCCTCGACGCCTCGGGCGCGGTGGACAACGACGCGACGGTCGCCCTGTACGTGCAGCAGGCGCTCTCCCAGGCCGCGGCCGGCGCCGACCTCGTGAGCCCGTCCGGGATGATGGACGGCCAGGTGGCGGCGATCCGCCACGGGCTCGACGCCGCCGGGTACGGGGGGGTCGGCATCCTCGCGTACTCCGCGAAGTACGCCTCTGCCTTCTTCGGCCCGTTCCGCGAGGCGGTGGGCTCGTCGCTCGTCGGCGACCGGAAGACCTACCAGCAGGACCCGGGGAACCGCCGCGAAGGCTCGTACGAGGCGTGGCTCGACGAGACCGAGGGCGCTGACATCGTCATGGTGAAGCCGGCCGGTCCGTACCTCGACGTCATCTCGGACGTGGCCGCGCAGAGCCGGGTGCCGGTGGCCGCCTACCAGGTGTCCGGCGAGTACGCGATGATCGCGGCGGCCGCCGAGCGGGGCTGGATCGACCGGCGGGGGGCCTTCACCGAGTCGGTGACGTCGATCGTCCGGGCGGGCGCGCAGGTCGTCCTCACGTACGCGGCGCTGGAGCTGGAGGGGTGGCTGCGATGAGCGGCAACGAGCAGGCGTTCGCCCGGGCACGGGCTGTCATCCCCGGTGGCGTGTCGAGCCCCGTACGGGCGTTCGGCGCCGTCAGAGGCACGCCCGTCTTCGTGACGCGTGCCGAGGGTCCGTACGTGTACGACGTCGACGACCGCCAGTACGTGGACCTCGTCGGCTCCTGGGGCCCGGCGCTGCTCGGGCACGCGCGGCCGGAGGTCGTGGAGGCTGTGCGGGTCGCGGCGGGTCGCGGGCTCTCGTTCGGCGCGCCGACGCTGGCCGAGGCGGAGCTCGCCGAGCTGGTCCGTGAGCGCGTGCCGCTCGCCGAGAAGGTGCGCTTCGTCTCGACCGGCACCGAGGCGTGCATGACGGCGGTACGGCTCGCGCGGGGCGCCACCCGGCGCGACGTCATCGTGAAGTTCGCCGGCTGCTACCACGGCCACTCCGACGCCCTCCTCGCCGCGGCGGGGTCTGGTGTCGCCACGGCCGGGCTGCCGGGCTCGGCGGGCGTCCCGGCCGCGGCGACCGCCCAGACGCTCGTGGTCCCGTACAACGACCCGCACGCCCTGCGCGAGGTCTTCGCGGCGCGCGGTGACGAGATCGCCGCCGTGATCACCGAGCCGGCGGCGGCCAACATGGGCGTCGTCCCGCCCGAGCCGGGGTTCAACGCGATACTCCGCGACATCACCACCCGGCACGGTGCGCTGCTCATCTATGACGAGGTGCTCACCGGCTTCCGCGTCTCCCGATCGGGCTGGTGGGGACTCGAGCATGCCGGCGTCTCACCGGACCTCTTCACGTTCGGGAAGGTCGTGGGCGGCGGGATGCCGCTCGCGGCTCTCGGTGGGCGCGCAGAGCTCATGGACCTCCTCGCCCCGCTCGGGCCCGTGTACCAGGCGGGGACGCTCAGCGGGAACCCCCTCGCGACGGCAGCAGGGATCGCCACGCTGAAGCTGGCGGACGCCGCGGTGTACGAGCGGGTGGACAGCGCCGCCGCGCGTCTGGGGGACGAGGTCTCGGCCGCGCTCACCCGGGCTGGGGTCGTGCACAGGCTCCAGCGGGCCGGGTCGCTGTTCTCGGTCTTCTGGGGTGTCGACCGGGCGGTCCGCGACTACGCGTCGGCGCAGCGACAGCACACCGGCGTCTACACGGCGTTCTTCCACGCCATGCTCGACGCGGGCATCGCCCTCCCCCCGTCGGCGTACGAGGCATGGTTCGTCTCCGCGACGCACGACGACGCGGTGCTCGACCGCATCGTCGAGGCGCTGCCGGCGGCGGCCCGTGCCGCAGCGGAGGCGTCGGCCTGAGCTGGCGGGCGGGTCCGCACGCCGGCGACCTGTGAGCACGACCTGACGCGCCGGCAGGTCGGCGGTCGCCGACTTCCGTGTTCTGGTGGTTGTAGGAGACGCCGGTGGCAGTCGTGCGCGCGACTTCCGTGTTCTGGTGGTTGTGAGGCCCGAGGAAGGCCCCATAACCACCCGTGCACGGAAGTCGGCGCCGAGGGCTGCCGACACTCGGCTGATAACCACGTCAGCGCGGAAGTCAGCGTGCGGGCTCAGCCCCCCAGCGCGGCGAGGTGGTCCGTGATCCAGCGGATGTCCGCCTCGTAGTGCTCGGCGTGCCCCTCGGCGACGTGCCGCGCGAACGCCTCGTGCCCGGCAGCGGCCGCCTCGCGCATGTGCGAGACGGTCCACGCCAGCCGGGGGACCACGGCGTGAAGGGCCTCGACCGTACCGGCCGCGTCGAGCTCGTACGCCTCGCAGAACACCCGGACCCGGGCCGCCCTCTCCGGGATCGTGCCCCACCCCTCCTCGCTCACGGTGAGCGGCGCGAACCCGTACAGGGCTGAGGCGATGTCGTACGTCCGGGGCCCCGGCCGCGCGTAGTCGACGTCGATGATCCCGACGAGCGTGGCCCCCGAGAAGACCAGGTTGTACGGGGCGAAGTCGCCGTGGACGACCACCTCGGCCTGAGGCAGTGGCGGCAGCTGCCAGGGCAGGTCGCGTCGCACGAGCGGTACGGAGGCGTCGTGGAACCGACGAAGGGTTCTCGCGACGTCGACGAGCGCCTCCTCGGTGCGGGCGGGGGAAGGGACCGGGTAGTGGGCGACCTCCCCGGGCAGGTAGTCCAGGACGTCGCGGCCGGAGTCGTCGACGCCGAGGAAGCGCGGTACGGGCAGGCCGGCGGCGTGAAGCACCGCGAGCAACTCGCGCATCGCAGGGCTCCAGGGCGCGCTGGGCCGGCGGACCTCGTCCCCGATCCGGACGACCCGGTTGATCCCGCCTCCGGCCAGCTCGATCTCCTCCACCGGGCCATGATGGTCCGGACCGGGCATTGACGAGCTCATGCGCTCGGCGTGTGGCGGACGAGGACGAGGTGCAGCAGGACGCCGACGACGGGCGCCCAGAACACACCGCCGATGTCCAGGACCGTGACCCCTGACGCGGCGGAGTGGCGGACAGGCAGATCGCGTGGTCGATCGGGTGGGGGATGCGGGCTGTGAGCGTGCCGGGCGCGGGGCACCGTGGGGAAGAGCGCGGTCCGGTCCGTACGATCGGCTCGTGAAGATCGGGATGGCCGGACTCGTGGCCTTGATGCTCGTGCTGTCCGGCTGCAGCGGGATCGGCAACCCCGGTCAGACCAAGGCGTGCCGCGCCCTGGCCGACCAGGTGCCCAGGATCGCCGGCGTCACGGGCGCCACCTTCACCGACGCGATGGTCGGTGGGCTTCCCCGCTGTACCGGGGACGTGGCACTCACGCAGGGCCTGTCGACGACCGAGCGCGGACGGGTGGTCGGCGCCGTGTACGACGTGATCCGGACCAGGGGGGTCAAGGAGGTCGAGTTCGCCACGAGCTTCGCGCTGGGCGGCTCGACACTCAGCGTGGCGAGCGGCTTTCCGACGGCGGAGCAGGCGACGCGGGTGGTGGAGATCGCGGACTCGTCCCACGCCGGCCCCGTGGAGATCGCCTACTCGCGGGGGAGCCTGCTCGCGACCCTCCACGCGCCGCTGTCGAGCACGACCCCCGCCGCGTCGCTTCGTGAGGGCATCGCGCTGCTGCGCACGCAGCCGCCAGCGGGGTTCGTCGAGCTCGACTGGTACCTGGGCCAGAACGTCATCGTCGCGCCCACGCTCACCGCAGGCGACGCCTCCCGTCTCGACGCGCTGGCCTCGTGGTTCCAGACGAACCCTGCCGTCACCTCGTACACGCTGAGGATCCAGGCGGGCGTTCAGACGTGGACGCTCGTGACCTCGGAGGAGGTGCCCGAGGTCGTCCGGGACTTCGGCACTGCAGCCGGAGCCGGTGCCACCGTGAAGGTCTCGGCCTCCCTACCGGGCAAACCGCCGTACCTCACCTTCCCCTGATCGCGGAAGTCGGCCCCCCGGCGAGCATCCCGGGCTGGTCGGTTCACCATGTTAAGTAGGTGAACCGGATGTTCTCATGGCAAATCCGCCATGAGAACATCCAACTTGCCTACTTAACATGGTGAACCGACGGCGCTTCTGCGGCGTCGCCGGGGCGCGCGGTCCGTACGTCTGGATAGTCCTCCGGTACGGGCCCAGTTTGAGCCCCTTCGACCGTGACCCCCGCACAAGGGGTGCCGAAAGGCGGGTCGGGCACGCGACGATCACGGAGATCACCCGCCCTTCGACCGTGACCCCCGCACAAGGGGTGCCGAAAGGGGCATGCCCGTGGTTCGATGCGGGGAGTAGTTGACCTGGCCCGGATCGTTCCGGGTAGGCTACGCAACCGTAACCTACGGAACCGTAGGAAGGGAGACGCGTGACCGCGACGAACGCCTGGACCCCCCGGATCGTCGGCCCCGCAAGCGAGCCGCCTGACGACCCCTTCGCTGGGGAACCCGCCGACGGGATCGAGACCGTACAGCTCCTCGACCCGGATGCGCGGCCCCGTCGTCACCACACGTACAGCCCGCAGCTGACCGTCGACGAGGTGCGCGAGGCGTACCGGACGATGTTCCTGTCCCGGCGCCTCGACACCGAGGGCACGAACCTCCAGCGCCAGGGCCAGCTCGCGCTGTGGGCTCCGGCCAAGGGCCAGGAGGCGGCGCAGATCGGCGCGATCAGCGCCCTCCGCGCCACGGACATGGTCTACCCCTCGTACCGCGAGCTCTCGATGGTGATGCACCGCGGCCTCGACCCGATCGGCGTCTTCCAGATCATGCGCGGCATCACGCACGCCACGTGGGACGTCGAGGCGCACCGGATGGGGGTCTTCGCGTTCGTCGTGGGCGCTCAGACGCTGCAGGCCGTGGGGTACGGCATGGGCATCACGCTCGACGGCTCCGACGAGGTCGTCCTCGCCTGCCTCGGCGACGGTGCGACGAGCGAAGGGCACGTCAACGAGGCGCTGAACTTCGCGGCCGTGTACAGGGCGCCCGTGATCTTCCTCGTGCAGAACAACCAGTACGCGATCTCCGTACCCACCGCCCAGCAGTTCCGCGGCGCTCCCGCAGCACGAGCCGCGGGATTCGGGATGCCGGGCGTACGCGTCGACGGCAACGACCTCTTCGCGGTTCACGCCGTGGTCGCCGAGGCCGCGGC
Organism: Actinomycetes bacterium; assembly: GCA_021803025.1. GTDB lineage: Bacteria > Actinomycetota > Actinomycetes > Propionibacteriales > Propionibacteriaceae > Fen-668. Next base: position 28,782 of record JAJZQV010000025.1, read on the forward strand.
GCGCGCTCGTGCCGGGGAGGGCCCGACACTCGTCGAGGCGATGACCTACCGGATCGGGGCTCACACCACCGCGGACGACCCCACCCGCTACCGCACCCGCGCGGAGGAGGACCTCTGGGTGGGTCGCGACCCGCTGGTACGGACGGAGCGCTGGCTGCGCGAGCAGGGGACCACGGACGACTGGTTCACCGGCCTCGCCGCCGAGGCCGACGAGGTCGCCACCGACCTGCGGGCCCGGGTCCTCGCGCTCGAGCCCCAGGGCATCACGGACCTGTACGACTTCGTGCTCGCCGAGCCTTCCGCCGCGCTCGCCGAGGAGCGCGAGCAGGTGGCCGCGTACATCGCCGGGCTGGAGGGCCGCTAGATGGTGCAGCTCACGATGGCGAAGGCCATCACCGCGGGTCTCACGCGCGCCATGGACGGCAACGAGCACGTGGTGACGATCGGGCAGGACATCGGCCGACTCGGCGGGGTCTTCCGGATCACCGACGGGCTCCAGGAGCGGTTCGGCGCACGTCGGGTCATGGACTCGCCCCTCGCCGAGGCCGGCATCGTGGGTACGGCGCTCGGCATGGCCCAGCGCGGGTACGTGCCGGTGTGCGAGATCCAGTTCGACGGCTTCGTGTTCCCGGCGTTCGACCAGATCGTCAACCAGGTGTCGCGGCTCCGATTCCGCACCCAGGGCCGGATCACCGCACCCATCGTCATCCGGCTCCCGTACGGCGGCAACGTCGGCTCGATCGAGCACCACGGCGAGTCGCCCGAGGCCTACTTCACCCCGACGCCGGGCCTGCGGATCGTCACGCCCAGCACGCCGGTCGACGCGTACGAGCTCATCCAGCAGGCGGTCGCGTCCCCGGACCCGGTCATCGTCCTCGAGCCGAAACGGCTGTACCACTCGCTCAAGGGCGAGGTCGACCTCGACGCACCGGCGTCGGGCGAGCTCGACCGTGCCCGGGTCGTACGGCTGGGGACCGAGATCACGCTCATGGGGTACGGGCCCATGATGTCCACGCTGCTCAGCGCGGCCAAGGTCCTCGCCGACGAGGGCCACTCCGCCGAGGTCGTGGACCTCCGCTCGATCGCCCCGATCGACTGGGTGACCGTCGAGGCGTCGGCCCGCAAGACCGGCCGCGTGGTCGTGGCGCACGAGGCGCCGCGGACCTCCGGTGTCGGCGCCGAGCTCGCTGCGCGGATCCAGGAGCGCTGCTTCTTCGCCCTCGAGGCGCCGGTCCTTCGAGTCACGGGCCTCGACATGCCGTACCCGCCGTCGCGGGTCGAGACCGACTACGTCCCCAGCGTCGACAGGGTGCTCCAGGCCGTCGACCGCGCGCTCGCGTACTGAGAGGCAGCCATGGCCCTGCAGCACTACCGCCTGCCCGACGTCGGTGAGGGGCTCACCGAGGCGACGGTCATGACCTGGCTCGTCGCCGAGGGGGACACCGTCGCGGTGAACGACCCCGTCGTCGAGGTCGAGACCGCCAAGTCGGTCGTCGAGCTGCCCTGCCCGTACGCCGGTGTCGTGGCGGCTCTCCTCGTGGAGCCCGGCAAGACCGTGGAGGTCGGTACGGCGCTCATCTCCGTCGAGGACGGGGTCGCGGCCGAGTCCGTGCCGGAGGACGCTCCTGCGGCGGACGAGTCTGCGCCCCACGCCGAGGCGTCCGCCTCGCAGGCGACGCTCGTCGGCACCGGCCCGCGTGAGCTCAAGCAGACCCGCCTGCCGCGCAAGACGGCGGAGAACACACTCCTCGTCGCTCCGCCGAGGGATGCCGACACGAGGACGCTCGCCAAGCCCAGCGTCCGCAAGCTGGCGCGCGATCTCGGCGTCGACCTGGCCTCGCTGACGCCGACCGGCCCCGACGGTACGGTCAGCCAGGACGACGTGACCGCCGCGGCCACGCAGCAGGGGGGCTGGACCGGATTCCTGGCCGAGCGGGGCGAGACCCGCATCGACGTCACGGGCATCCGCCGAGCCACCGCGCGCGCGATGGTCGAGAGCGCGTTCACCGCCCCGCACGTCACGGAGTGGACCGACGTGGACGTGACCCGCACGATGGAGCTCCTCGAGCGCATGAAGACGATGCGGATGTTCCGCGACGTACGGATCACACCCACGGTCCTCATCGCGCGCGCCGTGTGCGTGGCGCTGCGCCGCAACCCGGAGCTCAACTCGAGCTGGGACGAGAAGAACTCCCAGATCGTGCGGAAGTCCTACGTCAACCTCGGCTTCGCCGCGGACACCCCACGGGGCCTCGTGGTGCCGGTGGTCCACGACGCGGACGCGATGAGCACGTACGACCTGGCCGCCGCGCTCAACGCGCTCACGCACACGGCCCGTGAGGGGAAGTCGACGCCGGCCGACCTGTCCGGCGGCACGTTCACGATCACGAACATCGGCGTCTTCGGCATCGACGCGGGCACACCGATCCTCACGCCGGGCCAGGCGGGGATCCTCGCGGTCGGCCAGATCACGAAGCGCCCGTGGGTCGTCGAGGACCGGGTCGAGCCGCGCTGGGTGACGACGCTCGCCCTGAGCTTCGACCACCGCATGGTCGACGGCGCCGAGGGGTCCGCGTTCCTGGGCGACATCGCCGAGATCCTGCGCGACCCGGGGTCCACCCTCATCATGACCTGACCCCGGCACCATTCAGTGGCAGATTCCGGGTCGCCTGTCGCTCTAGCCACCGGCGGCCGTCCAGGTGCCACTGAATGGAGACGAACGGGCCCTCAGCCGTCGTAGTGGCCGGCGGCGATGTCGTCGAGCAGCCCCGGGTGCAGGGGCTCCCATCGCAGCAGGGCACGGGTCTTCGTCGACGCTCTGCATGAAGCCGAAGAAGCCGAGGGCGTCCGGCCCGACCGACCTCGTCGCCGCGCAGGGGCTCAGGCGGGGGGAGACGCGGCGTGGTCGTCCGGTGTCTCGACGTGGGTCGGGTCGAGGACGCGCCGCAGGAACGAACGGGTCCTCTCCTCGGTCGGGTTCCCGATGACGTCCTCGGGCGACCCCTGCTCGACGATGACGCCGCCGTCCATGAAGATCACCCGGTCGGCGACCTCGCGGGCGAACGCCATCTCGTGGGTGACGACCATCATCGTCATGCCGTCAGCTGCGAGGTCACGCATGACAGCCAGCACGTCGCCGACGAGCTCCGGGTCCAGCGCCGACGTGGGCTCATCGAACAACATGAGCTCGGGGTCCATCGACAGGGCGCGCGCGATGGCGACCCGCTGCTGCTGGCCCCCGGAGAGCTTGAGCGGGTACGAGTCGGCCCGGTCGCCCAGACCCACGAGGTGCAGGTTCTGCATGGCGATCTCCTTGGCCCTGGCCGGGGACATCTTCTTGACCTGCGTCAGCGCGATCGTGCAGTTCTCGAGCGCGGTGAGGTGAGGGAACAGGTTGAACGACTGGAACACCATCCCCATGAGCGTGCGGAGGCGGTCGATGTCCGCGTCCGGGTCGGTGATCTCCTCGTTGAGGATGAAGATGCGCCCCTGCGTCGGCGTCTCCAGCAGGTTCACGCAGCGCAGCAGCGTCGACTTCCCCGACCCCGACGGGCCGATGACGCACACCACCTCCCCCCGGTGGACGGTCAGGTCGATGCCCTTGAGCACCTCCAGGTCCCCGAAGGACTTGTGCAGGTTGTAGATCTGGATCTCGTCCTCACGGTTGCCCGTGGGGATCCTTGCTGCTGTGACGCTCACTTCGACCTCGCCTGTCTGGCCTCCATCTTCCTGACCAGGAAGGTGAGAGGCAGTGTGACCACCAGATAGCTCAGCCCCGCGATGACGAGGGGCGTGATGTTCGCGTACGTGTTCGACATCGCACGCCCGTACTTCGTGAGGTCGTACGCATCGGCGGTGAGACCGATGACGTACACCAGGGAGGAGTCCTTCGTCAGCGCCACGAACTCGTTGGTGAGCGGGGGCGTGACGATGCGGAACGCCTGGGGCAGGACGATACGGCGGGTGGCGAGACCGGACGACATGCCCAGCGACCGTGCCGCCTCCACCTGCCCCTTCGGCACCGCCTGGATGCCCGCGCGGATGGTCTCGGCCATGTAGGCCGCGGACACGAGGCCGAGGCCGAGCCAGACCGAGCCGTACGGGTCGAACGGGATCCGCAGACCCGGCAGTGCGAGCGGCATGAGGCTGAACGCGATGAGCACGATGATCGCCGGGACGCCGCGGAAGAACTCGATGTAGATCGTGGCCAGCCACCGGTACGGGGCGACCTGGGAGAGCCTCATGAGTGCGAGCACGGTGCCGAGGAGGAGGCCGACGGCGAACGCCCCCGCGGTGTACGCAACCGTGTTGAGGAACGCGAACGGCAACCCTTGGGTGAGCGCCTTCTGGACCATGTCCGGCCGGAAGAACGTGCTCGTCACCGCGCGACCGTCGATGAACAGCACGGCGAGGACGACGAGGAGCGCCAGCACCCCGTACTGGACCATGCGGATCCGCTGCGCGCGCTGACGAGGAGACCGCTTCGCGCGGGGGGCCACTGCTGTCGCTGTCGTCATGCGGAAGCTCCTTCATGCGAACGGCCGCCGGCCCCGAAGGACCGGCGGCCGGTGCCGCTGCTCACTTGGGTGCGTCGACTCCGAACCACTTCTTGTAGATCGTGTTGTACGTGCCGTCGGACTTCGCGGAGCTCAGGACGCCGTTGACGACCGACTGGAGCGCCGTGTTGTCCTTGCCCATGCTGAACCCATAGCTCTCGTTCGTGGTGAACTCCTTCGCCACGGTGGTCTTCGGGTTGTCCTTGGCGAAGTTGTACACCACGCCGTTGTCGTTGATGGCCGCG
>JAJZQV010000141.1 GCA_021803025.1 Actinomycetes bacterium
TCACCAGCACGGACGACCCGTCCCTCCCGATGAGCGAGCGGATCAAGTCCGACGGGCTGGTCCAGCCGTCTTCGGTCGCCGGGATCACCAGCACCCACGGTCCGTTGATCACCACTGGGGAGCGCGTCCGCACCAACCGGCTCTGCTAGGTCGAACGGCCCCGCGCCGCGTGACCGGTGGCTGCCTCGCGCTCACTCACGGGCGAGGCAGCCGCTTCCCTGCCTACCCCTCACCGAAAGAATAGGACCGTGATGCGCGCCCGAGACGTCATGACCTGCCCAGTCGCCACCGTCGCGGCATCCGCACCAGTCAGCGAGATTGCGGACCTGCTCATCGAGCACCGCATCACCGCCGTACCGGTCGTGGACGGGGGAGGCCGGCTGATCGGGATCGTCTCGACGGGCGACCTCCTGCACCGAGCGACCGACGAGCACTTCACGCCGCCGACCTCGCTGTGGAAGGAGAGCTTCTGGAGGCGCAGCACTGGACGCTACAGTTCGGAGCCAGACCGCGCCGATGGCCGCACCGCTGAAGAGGTCATGACGGCGCAAGTCATGACGGTGAGTCCAGACGCGGACCTGGTTACCGTCGCGCGGGAGCTCCTGGAGCACCGCATCAACGCCCTGCCGGTCATGACCGGCGACACCATGGTCGGCATCATCAGCCGCTCCGACGTCCTGTCCCACCTCGCCTCTCATGGCGACACGATCAACCCTCTGGAGCGCTGAGCATGCTGCTCGCCGTCACGATATTCGTCGCCACGCTCACGCTGGTGATCTGGCAGCCCAAGGGCCTGGGAATCGGGTGGACCGCGGCGGGCGGTGCAGCAGTCGCCCTGGCAACAGGTGTGGTGCACCTCGGTGACGTGCCCACGGTTTGGGGCATCGTGTGGAACGCCACCCTGACGTTCGTCGCGGTGATCATCATCTCGCTGATCCTGGACGAGGCCGGGACGTTCGAATGGGCGGCTCTGCACGTGGCCCGCTGGGGCCGCGGCAACGGGCCCATGCTGTTCAACCTCATCGTCGTCCTCGGGGCGGCGATCGCGGCGGTCTTCGCCAATGACGGTGCAGCACTCATCCTCACCCCCATCGTCTTCCAGATGCTGCGGGCACTGAAATTCGACCCCAAGGCCGCCTTCGCGTTCGTGATCGCGACGGGGTTCGTAGCCGACGCCACCAGCCTCCCCCTGGTCGTGTCCAACCTCGTCAACATCGTCTCCGCCGACTTCTTCGGCGTCGGCTTCGCGCGTTACGCCCTCGTGATGGTCCCCGTCAGCCTCGTCTCGCTGGTCGCCAGCCTGCTCGCCCTGCGCCTGTTCTTCCGCAAGGTGATCCCCGCCCGCTACGACGTGTCCGACCTGGCGGCACCCGCCGATGCCATCCACGACCGCCTCACCTTCCGGGCCGGCTGGGTAGTGCTCGCGGTCCTGCTGGTCGGGTACTTCGTCGCCGACCCGATCGGCATCCCGATCGCCGAGGTCGCCGGCTTCGCGGCCCTGGCTACCATGCTCATCGCCGCTCGCCGCCCCATGTGGGCCTTCCCCGCAGCCACCAGCGACGCCGCGATCCGGGCACAACCGCGCTCAGAGAGCCTCAGCGAGGAGGAGGGCGCCGCACGCTCCGGCCTAGTTCACATCGACTCCCACGACCACGTCCTCGCCGCGGATTCTCTCTCTCTGCCGCCAGTCGAGCACGGGCACCTCGCGGTCGACGAGCTCGACCCTCCCTTGCCCTCAGCACCTCTCACCCCCGCCCGCGGGCAGGGAACCATCGCCATCGGCGGCGTCCTGCGCTCCGCCCCGTGGCAGGTCGTGCTGTTCAGCCTCGGCATGTACCTGGTCGTCTACGGCCTGCGTAACCAGGGCCTGACCGACAACCTCGGAGAGATCTTCACCTGGTTCGTCAACCACGGGCCGCTCGCCGTCGCCGGCGGTACCGGGTTCCTAGTCGCGGGGCTGTCCTCGGTAATGAACAACATGCCCACCGTCCTGGTCGCCGCACTGGGCATCCACGCGGCCGACGCCACGGGCGTCGCCCACCAGCTGATGATCTACGCCAGCATCATCGGCGCCGACCTCGGCCCCAAGATCACCCCGATCGGCAGCCTGGCGACCCTGCTGTGGCTGCACGTCCTGGACCGCAAGGGCATGCACATCAGCTGGGGCACCTACTTCCGCATCGGCATCGTGCTGACGGTACCCGTCCTGGCCGTGACGCTGCTAGCACTGACCGGCTGGCTCCTACTCATCACGCCCTGAACGCCCATCGATCTTGACCAGCCGGCTTCCTGCGCGAAAGGACCCTCACCCGCACTGTCAGCGGGTCTGTCCGGAACTCTGTATCAGTGGGCTGGTGTGATGCCCCTGGCTGCGGTCGGGGTGGAGAGAAGATCACGCGCATGAGCGAGCAAGATGAGCAGTGCCGGCCGGCCACGCTGGCGTGTGGCCGGTGGCCGCTTCGTTCTGGGGGACCGGGCGATCCGGGCCGAGGAGCTACGCGACGCGATCTGCAGTGCCTGACGCGTAGCCACAGCGGCTGCCTGCCTCGGGCGCCGTGATCGAGCGACCAAGCACGTCACTTCGATGAGGCGGAGACTGCGACGGGGCATGGCGGGATCCGCCTGCGAGAGCATTGAGGAAGGTCTTCGCCCATGCGCAGCATCATCCGGATCCTTGGCGCGGCCAAGGAGCTGTGGCCGTACTACGGGGCGATCGTGGCCGCCTCGCTGGCAGTTGCCGCAACCGGGCTGCTGACTCCGTTCATCATCAAGGCGGCGACCGACTACGTCGTCGCGGCACATCAGGGGCGGCCGTCGGGGATCTCCACGGTGATCTGGTTCGCGGCGGCCCTGCTGGCCGCGGACCTGGCGAACACGGTGCTGGGCAACATCGGCGGCTACCTCGGCGACACGATGGCGGCGAAGCTGCGCGCGGCACTTTCGGGCCAGTACTACGCCAAGCTCCTGTCGCTGCCGCAGCGGTACTTCGACGACGAGCTGACCGGGACCGTGATCAACCGGCTCTCACGGTCCATCACCGAGACCACGAGCTTCTTGAACATGTTCGCGAACAACTTCTTCCCGATGGTGCTCACTGTCGTCGCGGTCCTGGCGATCACCGCGTCGTACTCGTGGCCGTTGGCCCTGCTCCTCGCGGTGATCTACCCGGTCTTCACGTGGCTCACGACGATCACCAGCGCGACGTGGCAGGTCCTCGAGGCCGAGAAGAACGCCGTGTTCGACGAGGCGGGCGGCCGGTTCGCGGAGGTCATCGGCCAGGTGCGCGTGGTCAAGAGCTTCGTCCAGGAACGTCGAGAGCTCGCGACGTTCACCGACCGCTACGACCGCACGGTTCACACGACCGGCAAGCAGTCGCGCTACTGGCACGCCATGGACGCCACCCGCCGCTCGGCACTGAACGTCATCTTCTTCGGGGTCTTCGCGATCATCTTCGCCCAGACCGTCCGCGGAGTCTTCACGATCGGGGTCATGGTGCTGCTCATCCAGCTCGTGAACATGGCCCGCGTCCCGGTGTTCTCCATGAGCTTCCTGGTGGACTCCTCGCAGCGCGCGATCGCCGGGAGCCGCGACTACTTCACAGTCATGGACGAGCCCTCCGAGTCCGACGCTCTGCCCACCGTGACCACGCGACCCCCGCGGGGCGCGCGGGGGTCGGCGGGGATCGAGTTCGACGCCGTCTCCTTCGGGTACCCGGGTGGGGACGACGTCCTTCGCGAGGTCAGCTTCTCGATCCGCGCGGGCGAGCGCGTCGCGTTCGTCGGGGAGAGCGGCGGTGGAAAGACGACCCTCGTGAGTCTGCTGCTTCGCCTGTACACCCCGGCTGCCGGCCAGATCCGGATCGCGGGGACGGACATCTCGACCCTTGCCCTGGAGGACCTGCGGACCCGGATCGGAGTCGTCTTCCAGGAGCCCGCCCTGTTCTCCGGCACCATCCGGGAGAACATCGCCTACGCCACCCCGAACGCCTCGACCGACGAGGTCATCGCTGCGGCGCGGTCCGCCAACGCCCACGACTTCATCAGTGCGTTCACCGGCCGCTACGAGGCACAGATCGGCGAACGAGGTCTCAAGCTGTCCGGTGGGCAGAAGCAGCGCATCGCCGTGGCCCGAGCCGTCCTGAAAGACGCACCGATCTTGATCCTCGATGAGGCGACGAGCTCGCTGGACTCCAAGTCCGAGCGACTCGTCCAAGAAGGCCTCGACCGCCTGATGTCCGAGCGAACGACCCTGATCATCGCGCACCGGTTGTCGACCATCGCGTCCGTCGACCGCATCATCACCCTCAAGGACGGGCGCATCGACGAGATCGGCACCCCCGAGCAGCTCGCCACCACCGACGGGATCTACGCCGAGCTCCTGGCACTGCAAGCCTCCTCGACCAAGAACGCCCGCAGACGCCTCCAACAGCTCGACATCCGCCCATAGCCTCGAGCCAGATCTATGACCCGGCTCACGGGCGAGCCCTGGGCACATCGACTCCGGTCGTTCGATCGTCGACCAGTTCGGCGATGACCCGCTCCACCTCGCCTTCCAGGTACACGCGCAGCGGACGAATGGCGTCGATGTCCCAGCCGGCGGGGTCGGGTAGTGCCCAGGTCTCGTGGCGCACTCCAGCGTAGGTCGGGAGATCGAGTCCGGGTTCGAGTGCGACCACGACGTCGGCGCCCCGGAGATGAGGTCGTCGGTGAGCTGGAGTGGTACCTGATCGCGGCGGTCGATGCCCAGCTCAGCGAGCGAGGCCAGGACGACGTTGCTGACCTCGTCTTCCGGGTCGGTTCCTGCGGACAGCACAATGACGCGCCCGCGGGCAAGGAACCCAGCCAGACCGGCGGCGAGCTGGGAGCGACCGGCGTCGTGGGCGCAGACGAACAGCAGAGTCAGCGGTGCCATCACGGCGCCCCGTCGCCCAGGGCAGGCTCGCGCGTGGTCAGTCAGCGGGTGTTCACGGACCCAGGCCTGGCTTGCGATCTGGACGGCGTCCCATGGCGAGCCCAGAGGCGGGGTGTAGGACAGGCCGAGCTGTCTGATCTGGTCGATGCTCATGTGGTGGAACAGGGCGCCGGCGTAGGTGTCGACGCGTTTGGCGGTCTCGGTCCCGTGCGCCCCGATCAGCTGCGCGCCGAGCAGCGTGCCGGTGGTCGCATTGCCGGTGCCCCGTAGGGCATCGCCCGCTCGCCGTCTCCCGGCTCCGGACCACCGGCACCGGCCCGCTGTGCGCCTGCGTCGGAGCAGATGGCACGGACGGACGACTCGCATCCCGATGGGGGACTGGAGTTGTCAGAGCTGATCGGGACGACCACTGTGACGGGCGGTGCGCCAAGGCCGGTGTTCCCGTTGGCATTGCACCCGGTGTGAGAGAGCCTGGTCCAAAAGGCGGCGCGGGCACGGCGTGCGGTCTAGCGGGTCGACGGGACGTGGATCATGGGCTGCTTCCACAGGGCGACCGGTGTCGGGTCCCGCCCCCGGAGCTGGTCGATCAGCGTGCAGCTGCGTCGCATCACTCTTGCCGCACTGGTTCCCAGCAGCACTGCCACGGGAAGTTCCACACCCGCGGAGGCGATCGAGCCCCAGTGTTCTGGGGTGCCCCATGACAAGCAGATGTCGAACCAGGCGTCGCAGATCAGCAGGGTGGCGGTGGTGACCATCGCGAACGCGGCAATCTGTCGGCGAAGCCACACGCTCACGGCGGTGGCCGCGAACGAGGCAAGCAGGGCGACGTCGAACCCGACCCACACCGTGCGCCACGCGCCACCGGAGGAGTGCGCGGGCAAGGTGGCGGACAGATACACCAACCACGGCAGCATGAACATCGCACCGATCGCCCCCACCGTCAGCACCAGTCGCCGACGACCCGGAGACCGCCGGGCGGCCGGGGACGGCGTGAGGAAATCGTCGAGCAGTCGGGCGACGTCGGCGCGCTGCTGCACGCTCCACCCTCGGACGTCCTCGTGCGTGGGGACCGGTGATTCTGTTGCCCTCATGGGACCTCCTGGCACACGTGAAACGGCGTCCGCTTCCCTGCCCGGCTGTATGCGGGGGCCGGCCAGGGCCTCAGAGCCGTGGCCGGACACCAGACAATTTT
>JAJZQV010000026.1 GCA_021803025.1 Actinomycetes bacterium
GCCCACACGCGAGCGCGGCCTCCCCGACCTCAGCGGATCGTGCTCACATCGATGACGAACCGGTACCTGACATCGGAGGCGAGCACGCGCTCGTACGCCTCGTTGATGGCGTCGGCGGAGATCACCTCGACGTCACTCGCGATGCCGTGCTCCGCGCAGAAGTCGAGCATCTCCTGGGTCTCGCGGATGCCGCCGATGCTTGACCCGGCGAACGAGGCCCGGCTGCTGAACAGGGTGAAGACGTGGATCGGGAGAGCCTCTGGCGGCGCGCCGACGTTCACCATCGTCCCGTTGAGGGCGAGCAGCCGCAGGTAGGCGTCGAGGTCGACGGGAGCGCTCACGGTGTTGATGATGAGGTCGAAACTGCGGACGAGGTCGGTGAACGTGGCCGGGTCGCTGGTCGCGAAGTAGTGGTCTGCGCCGAGACGCAGGCCGTCATCCTTCTTGCGCAGCGACTGCGACAGCACGGTGACCTCGGCGCCGAGCGCGTGGGCGAGCTTCACGGCCATGTGGCCGAGGCCGCCGAGGCCGATCACGGCGACGCGCGACCCCTTGCCGACCTTCCAGTGCCGCAGCGGCGAGTACGTGGTGATGCCTGCACACAGCAGTGGCGCGGCCGCCTCGTACGGGATCGACTCGGGCACGTGCACCACGAAGTCCTCGTCGACCACGATGTGGGTCGAGTAGCCGCCCTGGGTGATCGTGCCGTCGCGGTCGACCGACGCGTACGTGCCGACGTTCCCGCCGGTGCAGTACTGCTCCTCGCCCGCGCGGCAGCTGTCGCACTCGCGGCACGAGTTGACCATGCAGCCGACACCGACGCGGTCGCCGACCGCGTGCTTCGTGACCTCGTCGCCGACCTCGACGACCTCACCCACGATCTCGTGGCCGACGGTCAGGGGGTACTGGACCGGCCCCCAGTCGCCCCGCACGGTGTGGATGTCGGAGTGGCAGATGCCGGCGTAGCGGATCTTGACGAGGACGTCCTTCGGCCCCACGTCGCGACGCTGGATGGTCGTCGGGACCAGAGGCTCGGTGGCTGACGGGGCTGCATAGGCATTGACAGTGAGCATGGTGCCCGATACTAGAGCCGCCGGTACGGGCTGAACAGGCTCTGCTGGTGCACCCCTCAGCAGGACACCCGAGGGCCCTCAGCGCACTCAAGATTGAAGTCTTCCAACCTGGCTCAGGGTCAAGGTGAACTTTCCGTACCTTTAAGAACGTGAGCAGGGCATCAGGGGTGAGCTCCATCGGGGCGGTGGCCGACCGTACAGGTCTTCCCGTCGAGACGATCCGCTTCTACGAGACGTCGGGCCTGTTGGCGCCACAGCGCGACCGCAGCGGGCACCGGCGCTACGCCGAGGCCGACATCCACGAGCTCGAGGTGATCCAGGCCCTCCGTCAAGCCGGCCTCTCCCTCAAGGACATCCGCGACCACCTGCACCCGGTCGACGAGCACGCGGCCGCCCGCCGTCCCCACGCGGCGTCGCTGCTGCGGATCCTCGACGAACGAGCCTCCGACCTCGCCAGGGCTCGCAAGCTCGTCACCCGCTGGGCGTCCGGCAGCTCAGCCGCTCACAGCCAGCGGTCCAACGCTGCCGGCTGACAGTCAGCGGCCCACGAGCACGACGACCGACCAGCTCGTCGCCTCGTACGTCCCGTCCACGAGCGGCCCTTCCGTACCCGGCCAGTGGTTGAGGTGGTCCTCGTGACCCGCCGACGTGTCGACGATGAGCCGCCACGGATGAGCGGCGTCGGTCGGGGGCAGCGTGTACGTGACGTTCGTGTCCGCCATGTTGACGAGCACGAACAGGTCGCCCGCCTCGCCGACCTCGCTGCAGTCGATGAGGACGCTGAGACTGCGGTCGGCAGGACCGGGCTGCGTGCCGTAGGACGTCCCCCAGAACAGGTACGTGACGTCGTCGCCGGACTCGAGGTTCGCGTCCGCATAGGTCCGCTGGTGCAGCCCGGGGTGGAGCTGGCGGAGCCAGGCCATGTACGCCGTGAAGGACAGCAGCGGGTTGAGCTTCTCCGGGGTGACCCCCACGCCGAGGTTGTCATGGCTCTTCAGCGTGAGGTCGTCGGGGTCGACGGGCACCTGCTGCGGGGCGTTCGTCCCGGCCGCCGCCCAGTTGTTCCAGATGCCGATCGTGTCGAGGCACCACGGGTTGTTGTTCCCGTTCTGAGTCCGCCCGTACTCGTCGCCGGACGCGAACATCGGCACGCCGCGTGAGAGGAACAGCAGCGTCATGAAGTTGCGGATCCGCTGCCGCCGGAACGCGTGGTCGCCGCCGGAGTCCCAGCTGAGGTTCGCGTCCGTGCCGCCGTCCGAGGGTCCGAACGGGTACGGCTGGTCGTTGAGCTTGGTGTTGTAGCTCACGAGGTCGGCCATCGTGAACCCGTCGTGCGCCGTGACGAAGTCGACCGAGTGCTGAGGACCGCCCTGGTCGGAGTAGTGCGCGTAGTCGCCGTTGAACTGGTTGCAGAACGCCTGGGCGTTCGCGTCGCCCTTGCAGAACGAGCGCATGGTGTCCCGGTACCGGCCGTTCCACTCGCCCCAGCCCGCCGGGAAGTTGCCGACCTCGTAGCCCCACAGGTCCCAGGCCTCGGCGATGACCTCGATCCCGCGGTCGGCCGCGAAGTCACGGATCGAGGCGAGCAGGGGATGCGACGAGAAGAACTGGCGCTGCCTGGTCCAGTTGCCGCGCTCGAACGCGTTCGGCGTCCGCCCGAGCACGGGCGCCAGGTCGAAGCGGAACCCGTCGACCCCCATGTGGTCGCACCAGTACGCCAGCGAGTCCAGCGTGAGCCGCTGGGTGACGTCCGAGGAGAAGTTGAGCTGGTTCGAGCACCCGGTCGCGCCGTCGACGAGGGTCAGCTCGTCGCTCAGCGCGTAGTACGCGGGTGTCGCGAAGCCGCCCATCGAGACGAACCCCGTCGTGTCCAGCTCGCCGCCCCAGTTGCCGCCCTCGGCCGTGTGGTTGAACACGACGTCCAGGTACACCTCGATGCCGGCCTCGTGGAACGCCTGCACCATCTCCTTGAACTCCCGGGTCGGGCCGCCGGGCGACCTGTCGTGGGCGTAGCCGCGGTTCGGCGCGAAGTAGGCGAGGGTCTGGTAGCCCCACCAGTTCGACGTCGCGAGGTCCCGCCCCTCGGAGGAGTTGGTCTGGTGCACCGGCAGGAGCTCGACCGTCGTCATGCCCAGCGCCTTGAGGTAGGGGGCCATGAGCGCCGCGCCCGCGTACGTACCCCGCAGCTCCGGCGGCACGTCCATGACGTCCTCGAACCCCGGCGTCCCGCTCAGCAGCTCGGCGAGCTTCGACGACGTGGGATGCATCGTGAGGCCCTTGACGTGGGCCTCGTAGATCGCGGCCTGCTCGGGCCGCATCAACGGCCTCTGGTGCGGCCAGGGCTCCTCGGCGACGACGATGCCCTTCGGCACGTACGGGCCGGAGTCGGCCTCGCGCCGCATCCTGCCCTTGTACGGGTCGTGGCCCGTCCCGAAGACGCCGCCGTCGCCGCCCGCGTCGGTGATGAGCGTGCTCTCCAGGTCGTGGGTGAGCTCCCGCGCGTACGGGTCGAACAGCGCCTTGTTGGGGTTGAAGCGGTTGCCGTGGTCATCGAGGTCGGAGATGTAGCCGGCGGCGGAGCCGCCTCGCGTCCAATGCGCGTCGTACGGCCAGTTCGGCCCCCAGCAGCGGTAGGCGTACAGGGCGCCGGGACCGAGGTGGGTCATCTTGCCGCGCCAGACCCCGTCCATGCAGTGGACCAGCTCGATGCTCGTGAACGCGTCGTGTCCGGTCGCCTCGGCGTACAGTTCCAGCTCGACCCGGGTGGCCGCCGGCGCGTAGACCCCGAACGTGACCTCGCTGTCCGAGACGATGTGGGCACCCAGCGGCCAGGTCGCGGTCTCCCACGTATCGCGTCCGGACTCCGTGGGCATCAAGGTTGTCACGCTGTGCTCCCGTCGAGGTCAATGCCGGCCACTTTAGGGGACCGGCACCTGCCGAGGCTGTGACAGGGGGCGCACCGGGAGCCCCTGGCCGCACCTCGGACGGCGGCGCCTCAGGTGAGGTAGCGCGCCGCGTAGGCCAGCACGAGGGTCAGGAAGCGGTTGCTGACATCCGGGTCGTCGGCGAGGTTGTGGTCGGAGCTGGGGTAGGTGAGGAGGTCGTACGTCGCCCCGGCGAGGGCCAGCTGGGTCGCCATGTGCACCGCGTTCGAGTACGGGACGACCGAGTCCTTCGCGCCGTGCGCGAGGATGGTCGGCGGAGCCCCCGGCGGCACGCGGAACGCGGGCGACGCAGACGTGAGCGCCGCCTTCCGCTCGTCCATCGAGTCCTTGGACAGGTCGACGCCGAGCAGAGTGCTGAGCTGGTCGTACGTCGCGGAGTCCGCGGACCCCGCGAACGCAGGGTCGGTGAAGTCCGTGGGAGCCGACAGTGCGACGACGAAACCCACGGGCATCGCAGGGCGGCGGGTGAAGGCGTACATGAGCGCCAGGTAGCCGCCCGCCGATGCACCCATGAGCGCGACCTTCGACAGCGGCCACCCGTCCTCACGGGCGGTGTCGCTGTACGTGGCGAGCGCGAGGTCGATGTCCGCGAGCATGTCGGCGTACGTCGCCAACTCGCCGAACATCCGGTAGTTCATCGTCGCGCCGACGTACCCGAGCCTCGCGACGACCCCGCACAGGCTCGCGAAGTCGCGCTTGTCGCCCGAGGCCCACGACCCGCCGTGGATGAACAGGAAGGCTCCCGTGCTCTCCGACCGGGTCGGCGGGTAGCAGATGTCCATCTTCTGGGACGAGCTCGGCCCGTACGAGATGTCGGCCTTTCGGCCGGTCAGGTACGGACTCACGCTGGGGGTCGCCCAGGACGGTGTGGGATCTGTCGTGCGGTTCGTCTTCGCCGAGCCCGTACAGGCGCTGGCCACCGCCGCGACGGCGATCAGCACGCACAGTGCCGCCAGTGCTGTCCGCCTCAGTCCGCGCACCCTCACACCGTCTCCTCCCGCAGGGTTACGTCCACTCTAGGCACGCTCGGAGGCGCCCCGGCGCGGGCCCTCGCACGCTCGAGGAGAGGATCTGTCCGCTCGAGGAGAGAACCTGTCCGCTCGAGGAGAGGACCTCCGAGCCGCGATGGGTACGGACGGGGGTATGCCCGGAGTGCGGGCAATCCTGGCCGCCCCACCGGCTCAGGGAAGAATGGCGGGCATGGCTGCCGGGACGACTGACGCGCTGATCCTCCGACTCGCCCTGCAGGGCCTGCCGCTGCCGGAGGGGGCGGACACCGAGGAGGCGTTCACCCTGGTGAAGCCGATCCTGGCCCGCAACCGCGAGCTCAGCCGCCGCCTCGCTGACCGCCCGTGTGCGGCCGACCGCCGCATCCAGGCGTTCCTCGACTCGTACCTCGCCGACGCCCCCGTACAGCCCAAGCTCCCCCGCCGCACGCTCGTGCTCGACCAGCCCGGCCTCGCCCGCCAGCTGAGCCTGCCCCGCGACGCGGACGAGTTCTCGTCGAGCCTGCTGTCGAGCTACCGCCTCGCGAACGGGGTGCTGCACAACCCCGCCAACGACCGCCGAACGACCGCGGGCGTGTTCCACATCGCCGAAGGTGGTCTGCCCATCCAGGACGACAAGCTCGCCGTACCCACGGCGACGTTCGCGCGGCTCCTCGAGGCCGCGCTCCAGCCGCCGGCGGACGCACTCGTACTGCCGTGGACGTCGACGTTCCCAGAGCCTGCCCGTACCTGGGTCTCGCTCCTGCTGCGTCCTCTCGTCGTGCCGGCCACACCCGACTACCCGGTCGACCGCACGATGGAGACCCGGTTCATCGTCCCCGGCGGCCTCGTCGCCAACCTCGACTTCGTCGAGGGCATCTTCGGCAACGCCGGCGACCCGTACCTGCCGGAGAACGACGCCTCGCTCGACCCCCGCACGTGGACCGGCCACACGGGCTGCGTCATCCTGGCCCCCCACCTCACCGGGCTCACCAAGAAGGAGCTCGGCCTGCCCCACGTCGACGACGCCACCGAGCGCCAGAAGCGCGACGGCATGTGCTGGAGCAGCGCCGACGAGCTGTACAACGGCGGCCAGGCGTTCAAGGCGGTCGCCCGTGACGCTCGGGGGGTCGTCGTCACGATCATCGCCGACAACTACTTCGGCTACTGCAAGAAGGAGGTGAAGACCCAGATCAGCTACGCCGCCAACCTGTTCGGCATCTCCGAGGAGGAGCACTCGGGCGGCGCGATCTGCTACCCCGCGTACAACCTGGGCCAGGAGTTCACCGACACCTTCACGCCCGCCGAGTACACGCTCGCCGAGGTCCTGTCGACGAACCCCGGCCGCTTCGTCCTGCAGCCGCAGGGCCACGCGGTCGACACCGTCCTGCCGGACCTCACCCTCGTACCGTCGTTCGCCACGTACAGCCTCCGGACCCAGACCGTGAGCTGGACCGACCCGTTGGGCGAGAGGCACTCCATCCCGCTGACGGCCGGGCACGTGTACATGTCGCCGAACGGGTACCGCGTGTACTCGAAGCCCCGCGAGGCGGACAAGACGCAGTGGCACCTGCTGGGGATCTCGCCCGTCGCCACCCAGTGCCACAAGCCGGCCACCGTCTCCGGCGGCGGCAAGAGCGAGATCAGCAAGTCCCTGCTCGACGCGTTCGTGTTCGCGAACGCGTGGACCGCGAACTTCGACTCCGACATCGAGACGGTCGCCGACCTCATCGCCACGGACTTCGCCGACCGGTACGTCGACGCCGAGCGGAACATCGACCACCGGCCGCTGCTCTCCCCCGAGCGCAGCCTCGGCAGCATCATCAAGCTCATGACGCCGAGCGCCGACTACACCGAGGAGCACAACGCGCGGATCACGGCGATCCCGGCGCACATCAAGGAGCTGCTGTACCTCGTCAAGCGCTACTACCAGCCCGAGTGGGGCGACGACTGGCGAAGCCACTTCACGGTGAGCATCATCAACGGCCGGCTCGGCAACATGGTGCGGCTCGACGGGGACAAGGTCGTCATCAACATGCTGCGCGTGGGCTTCGAGGAGGACGGCTCGTGGCGCCTGTTCAGCCTGCGGCCCGACTTCAGCCCCGCCGTCAAGGTGCAGACCGAGGACGACATCACGGCCAGCACCGTACGGCCGGCCGCTGAGGCGCCCCTCGACTTCAGCAGGCGACGCGGCCTCACCGAGGCGCGTGCGGATGCGCGCAGCCGTACCGCCGTGTCGCGCAAGTACGTGAAGAACTGCGAGGAGCTCCTGTTCCAGCGCCCGGACGACGCGATCCACCGGGGGTACGACAAGCAGGCCGAGCGCGACATCGCCTCCGGCGGCACCTTCCTGTCCAACTTCCAGCCGCTCACCAAGGCGGATGCGGCGGCGATGGTCCAGGACGCCGTCGGGTTCAGCCAGTTCACCGACCCGATGAAGACCCTGCTGAGCGACTTCGCGTCGTCCCCCGAGGGGCCGGCGTACGTCGTCAGCTCGGCCAACCCGCGCCTGGTCGGCGGGAAGCCGAGCAAGAACCCTCGGTACTTGCAGCTGCGCCCCGACAGGGCGAACCCCGTCGCCACCGCCCTGGCCGACGTCGCGGACCACCTCCTCCACCATCGGCCCTTGTCGGAGTTCGCGCCGCTGCCCGTCGACATCATCGCCGCCGGGCGCCGCAACAACCCGCCGGAGGCCGACGCGCCGGCGCTGTGCTCGTACAACCCGCTCCACTACATGGAGCTGCCCGAGCTGTTCATGGAGTTCATCAGCTCCATGACCGGCAAGTCCCCGTCGACGACGGGCGCTGGGTCCGAGGGCGCGCTCACCAAGGGCCCGTTCAACATGCTCCCCAGCGTCATCGACCTCAACGCCGCGTTCCTCAGCTACGCGCTGACGGGCTACGACGGCTGGATCTCCTCGGCCGGCCACATCGGGCCGAAGGTGCGGATCGACCACGACTTCAGCCTCTTGGTGCCCGAGCTGTTCAGCCGGATGTCGCCGGCCGAGCGCGACGCCCGCTGGCTCATCGAGAACGGCTACCTCGACCCGATCGCGGACGTCGAGCGTGACGGCCGTACGGTCGAGGCGAGCCGGCTCGGCTACCGGATCAACCAGCGCTTCGTCACGACGTTCTTCGGCCGGATCTTCCTGCACCCCGACACGGTGTTCACGCCGGCGATGCTCAAGCCCGAGCTGCAGGACGCCGACGTGTACGCGGACTCGGTCGACGTCATCGTGGAGACGCACCGCCGGGTGGCTCAGAGCTACATCGACGACGGCACGATCTCGATGGCGGTCCCGCCGCTGCGCGCGCTTCTCGAGTACATGGCCACGGGCCGCTCGCGGGAGGGGTGGACGCTTCAGTCGCCGGAGCTGCGGAGGCTCTTCACCCGCGAGGACGTCCTGGCCTCCGACTGGTACGCGGCGCGGCTCGCGGCGAAGCAGAAGGCGGACATCTGCCACTACGAGGCGGCCGCCGGCAGGCTCGAGCTGTTCCAGTCCGAGGACGCCAACGCCGACCCCGTCGAGCGCCTGCATGTCCAGCAGCGGCTGGCCGAGGCGTACAGCGAGCTGGGTCGCGTGCGGCAGGACTCGTACCGCGCAAGCCTCGTGGGTACGGTCGGGCTCCAGCCCCTCTGACACGGGGAGACCAGCGCTCAGAGTTATCCACAGGTGGAGGTGACGTCCCTCCCCCTGGCGCGATCCTGCCGTCAGGCTTGGCGCATGCGCACCCCACGCCCGTGTCTGCTCCCCACGCAGCCGACGTCCTTGCCCCTTCTCCAGGCCGCCGGCTCCACGAGGCAGACCGTACGGACGCAGATCGCGTCGGGACGCCTGGTCCGTGTCCGGCACGGCGTGTTCGTCGCGACCGACGCGTGGCCGGCAGACCCCGCCGGCCAGCACCTCGTGCGAGCCCGTGCCGAGCTGGTCGTCCATCCGGACGCTGTCATCAGCCACGGATCTGCGGCCCTGGTCTGGGGGTTCCCCCACCCCGGGCCGACGAGCTGGCAGGAGTCCCCGCCGTCCGTCACGCTCCCTGCCGGCGGTGGCGCCCGCTCGGGTCGGGGCCCCGCGACACACCATGTCGGACTCTTGCCTCCGTCGCAGGTGACCCGCGACGGCGAAGGCTACGCCGTGACGACTGTGGCGCGAACCGCCGTGGATCTCGCCGGCGACCTGAGCCTGCCCGAGCGCCTGGTCGTCCTCGATGCCGCCTGCCGTCGTCTCGTGGAGTCGCTCGTGGTGGGCCAGGCACGCAGGACCGACTACCTCAAGGCGTCATTCGTCTCGGCCGCCCTCCACCTCATCACGGCTGCCGCGGCGTCGCGGCGCCCCTGCGGGCTGGCCCGCGCCATCTCGCTGACGGTCCCCGCACGAGAGTCGGTGGCAGAGTCCCTGTCCGCCGGACACCTCCACCTCGCCGGACTCGCCACACCCGAGTTCCAGCACCGGATCCGCACCCCGCGAGGCGACGTCTACCCCGACTTCTACTGGCCCCAGCTCGGCCTGGTCGGGGAGGTGGACGGAAAGGTCAAGTACGCCGATCCCATGGCTTACGAACGGGAGAAGCTGCGCGAGCAGGCGCTGCGGGACCTCGGCTACAGGATCGTGCGCTGGACGGCCAGCGAGATCATGCTCAGCCCCGACGTCGTGGTCGAGCGCGTCGCGAGAGCCTTGGCGGCCTGAACGGGGAAACGGTTGATATGGGCGTCCCGGAAGCTCGTCGCGGCGGGCCGAACCCGAAAACGGTTGGAATGGGGGCCGTAGACGCACTCCAGAACAACCGTTTTCGGGTTCGAGGCGCCCATCACCCTGCCGAGTGGTCTGATATCAACCGTTTCCGCGCGTGAGGGGCGCCCCTGCGCCCGGCGCGGCCCCCTAGAAGCCGGTGTAGATGAAGGTGCCACCGCCGTCGGCGACGAAGAACCAGTAGAGGAACAGGGCCGTCAGCGCGAGGAAGGCGCCGACGAACCACAGGAGCGCCGGGACGCGCGGCGCGGGCGGTGTCCACGGGTTCCGGGACGGGTTGACGACGGGATGGTGCCCGATGGCTTGGAGCCAGGTGAGCGCGGCTCCCAACCGCTCGGCGAGCGTGGGCGTCTCAGGAGCTGGCGAAGGTCCAGCAGGCACGTGTGACATCCAACCACCCCCTCCAGCCCAGGTGGAGCGTGTCGAAGAAGTAGTACGGCTCGTATGCCTTGCTGCTGAGGTCGACGAGCTGCGCGCCGTTGACCGCGGCCATCGTCCGGACCTTGGCGCTGAAACCGTCGCGCTGAGCCTTGGGCAGTCCCGTGAAGTCGCTCCACACGCCGTTGACGGGCAGCGCGATGAGCAGAACCTGGATGCCGAGGTCGTGGGCGACGTCGAGGTAGAGCTGGAGGTCGTGGTACTCGACGGACGAGGTGAACGTCACGCTGCGCTGCTGACCCTTGAGCTTCGCGAGCTGCGGGACGATCTTGGCCGCGTAGTAGGAGTTCTCCATGTTGTACGGGTTCTTCCCGACCCGCGCGCGGCCCGTGGCGACGGCCTTGGCGTCCTCCGCGGCCCAGTCGATCGTGGCCATTGGCTGCTTGCCCGGTCGCCAGGGGCCGGTGTACGTGACCGCCTTCCGATACTCGGCGCCCTTGTACGCGTCGCGCAGCGTGTTCATGCGCGACGTGAGGACGTTGTACGGGGCGTTGACGACCTCCTCCACCGCATTGGCGGTCGTGGTGGCGCAGCTCGCGCCGAGCGTGCAGAGCTGGGGCACGAGCGAGCCGACCCGTGCGACGAGACGGGATCTGGTCCTCGCCGAGAGGTGGGGGTTGGCGAGCATCGCGTTCCATGCCGCGTGCGAGAACACCGACTGGAACAAGCTGGCCTTCTCGCCGCCCGGCACGAACCACTGCGGGGAGAGGATGAGGGCGACCCTCTTCGTCGCGATGCTCGGGCCGACCGCCGCCAGCTCGACCGCGTGGTACAGGGACTGCTGGTTGCCGCGCCCCGACTCGTACATGTCGAAGTCCGACGCGTTGGTCGGCAGCCAGACCCTGGGGTTCTGGTCGATGGGCACGCCCAGCTCCGAGCTGCCCATGACGTACAGGTTCGTCACGCCCTCGGGCTCGCCGGCCATGGCCTGGCGGTACAGCCGTACCGTGTCCTCCCGGTGACCGGGGCTCTCGTAGTTCAGCACTCTGACGCTGCGCTGCTCCGGGTGCTTGACCGTCGTCAGCGCGTGGACGGCGAGGTCGGCCGCGGGGCTGAGGAACAGCCCGATGGAGAGGACCGTGCCCGCGAGCAGGGCGGCCACCCGTCGCATCAGAGGCGCTCCGACACGAACGTGAGGATGCGGTTGACGGTGGAGATATCCTCCCGCTCGACCGCGGTCGGCGGCACCTTGATGCCCAGCTCGTCCTCGAGGCTGACGAGCAGCTGGGTCGTGCCGAGCGAGTCGAGGAGACCGGCCTCGAAGAGGTCCACATCGCGCTCCGAGGTGATTGCGTCCGTGCCGCACACCTCGACGAGCAGCCGCAGAACCTGCTGCTCCTGGGCCTCGTCCATGTCACTCCTCGTCAGTCCGAACCACCCCTCGACGGAACTGTAGCCCGGGCCGTCGGGGCGACGAGACCTGCAGACACTCGTTGCCCTTCGGAGCTGTCTGCCGCCCGGCCGCCTAGATCGCGAGGATGTGGCCCGAGAAGATCAGGAAGGAGAACACGACGAGCTGGAACGTCACGGCGATCGCCACGAGCCGGTAGGCGAGGCGGTTCCGGTACGCGTAGAGCCTGCTCTTCTTCTCGTACACGTCGTTGAGCACGAGGAGGATCCCGTGGTACAGCCCGTACAGCAGGAAGTGGAGCTGGAACCCGTGCCAGGCGCCCATGAGGAGCATGTTGAGCGCGAGCGCCACCCGGCCGGCCGCGACGCGGTGCCCTGTGAAGATCCGCAGCCGCATGAGGTACATGGCGAGGCGCGTGTAGACGTAGTCACGGAACCAGAACGAGAGCGTGATGTGCCAGCGGGTCCAGAAGTCCTTGATCGACTCTGCGACGAACGGGAGCCGGAAGTTGGGCGGGGTGCGGATGCCGAAGATGTACGAGGTGCCGACGGCCATGGCCGAGTAGCCGGCGAAGTCGAAGAACAGCCGTCCCGTGTAGAGGTACATGTACGCGAGCGTCTGCGGCCACCCCACGGCCCACTCGAGCTGCGCCGTGAACCAGGCGGCGAGCACGAACTTGTACACGCCGCCCAGGAGCAGCAGCCCGATCCCCCGGCCCAGCAGGTACACGTACTCGTGGCGCGTCCACACGCGGTCCTCGTCCTGCTCGTACCGGCGGAGGCGGTCGATCGGGCCGCTCGCGAGGGTCGGGAAGAACAGGATGAAGAAGGCCAGGTCGGCGAGCGGCAGGGCCGTGATGAGGCCGTCCGTCGTCTCGAGGACGACCTGGATGACGCGGAACGACAGGTACGAGATGCCGAGGAACCCGACGCTCAGCGTGGGGAACAAGCTGCCCGCCTTGACGACGACGAGGGGCAGCGTCGCCCCGGCCGCCGCCAGCCGCGCCAGCAACGGGTTCACGTGCTCGTGGCCCAGTCGGTAGCGCAGCCACACCTTCGCGAGCGTCAGCTCGAAGACCAGGAAGCCGACGAGCCACAGCCACTGCCCCGAGGTCCAGCCGATGAGGAGGACCACCATGACCACGGTCGCGATGCGCGTGTACGGGCGCAGCCGCTTCTCGAGGAGCCCCAGCACGACCGCCGGGAGGCTGACCAGGGTGAGGATGTAGAACCAGTACAGCGAGCCGTACGCCTCGATCATCGGCTGCCCGCTTCGAGGGCGCGTCGGTCCGCCTTGCCGTTGGGCGTCATCGGGATGCGCTCCACCACGGTGAGGACCTTGGGCACCATGTACTCCGGCACGTACGTGCGGAGCCCGCGCTTGAGACCCGTGGCGACGGCGAGCGGGCTGCCGTCCGGGACGTGGTCCAGCTGCACGAAGCCGTGCAGGTGCGTGACGACCCCGTCCTCGCCGCGGATCGCCACCACCGCGGCCTGCTGGACGCCGGTAACCCTGCGGAGGTTGGTCTCGATGTCCTCCAGCTCGATCCGGTAGCCGTGGAGCTTGACCTGTCCGTCGAGCCGCCCCCCGAAGAAGAGCATGCCGTCGGGGTCGAGCCGGCCGAGGTCGCCGGTCCGGTACGCCGGGGTGGGGACACCGTCGAGGTCGACGAGCGTGAACGCGGCTTCGGTGAGGTCGGGGCGGTGGAGGTATCCCACCGAGACGGTGTCGCCGGCGATGACGATCTCGCCCGAGCTGCCGGCAGGCAGCGTGGCGCCCGCCTCGTCGCGGATGAGGATCGTCGTGCCCGGCTTCGCGCGACCCACGGGCAGCGCTGACCCGTCGAGGTGCTCCGGACCGATCCGTACGCTCGTCACGGCGACCGTGGATTCCGTGGGGCCGTACGTGTTGACGACCCGGGCCTCGGGGAAGCGCTGCATGAGAGCGCCCGCCGTGGTCGGCGACAGCGTCTCGCCGCAGAACAGGAAGACGCGCAGCCGAGGCAGAACGGTGGCGTCGAAGGCCGGGTCGGCGAGGCAGAGGTCCGCGAACGACGGCGTGCTGACCCACACGGACACGTCGCTGCGGCCGAGCTCGTCGTGGAGCGCGCGGGCGTTCCCCACGGTCGCGGAGTCGAGCGAGTGGAGCGTGGCACCTGTCGTCAGGGCGCCGTACAGGTCCATGACGGACAGGTCGAAGGAGAACGGGGCCTGGTTGAGCCAGACGGGCGTCCCCTCGATGCCGGTCTCGTCGGCCAGGGTGGTGGCCCAGTCGACGAAGTGGGCGAGGGCGGACGAGGTGATCTGCACGCCCTTGGGACGGCCCGTGCTGCCCGACGTGTAGATGACGTAGTGGGGGTCGTCCGGCGCCACGGGGCGCGGTGTGCCGAGCGGGCCCGGCGGTACGAGCCCCCTCGCGAGGTGCTCGCCGTCCAGGACCGTGACCGCGTCCCCCGTCACACCGTGGGGCAGCGGGCGGACGGCGACGACGAGCCGCGCACCCGACTCCTCGACGACGCTGGCGATGCGGTCGGCCGGCCACGAGACGTCGACCGGCACGTACGGGTGGCCTGCCCGGACGGCGCCGAGGAATGCGACGGGCATCGCGTGCTCCTTGTGGCCGTACACGACGACGGGGCTGCCGTCGTGGCCCAGCTCGCCGGCGATCCGCTCCGCGACAAGGGTCGACGCCGACCAGAGCTGCGCGTACGAGAGGTGCTCGGCCCTGTACGTGTGGGCGGGGCGGTCGCCGTGGCGAGTCGCTGCAGCCTGGATCCGCTCGATGACGTCCACGTCGCGTACCGCTCCTCTCTGGCCGCGCCGATGGTATCGACCGTCGCGCTCGTGGCTAGCGTGACCCGCATGCCTTTCGAGTGGAACGCCCGCACGTACGACGCCCTGCCTCTACCGCATGTCGGCTGGGGGCGGCGGGTGCTGGACCGGATGCACCTCATGGGGACGGAACGGGTCCTCGACGCCGGCTGCGGCACCGGGCGTGACGCGGCAGCGCTGCTCGACCGGCTGCCCGGGATCGACCTCGTCGGCGTCGACGCCTCGGCGCAGATGATCGACGCGGCGCGGGAGAGGCTCCGCGGGCGGGCCACGTTCATCGTCGCCGACCTCACGAAGCCGCTGCCGATTGAGCCGGTCGACGCCGTGATGAGCGTCGCCGCGTTCCACTGGGTCACCGACCACGACGTGCTCTTCGCCAACCTCGCCGCCTCGGTCCGAGCCGGCGGGCGCCTCACGTCCGACTGCGGAGGGGAGGGCCAGCTCGCGATCCTCGACGAGGCGCTCGTGCGCGTCACGGGGCAGCCCAAGCAGTACATCCGCTTCGCCGGGGTGGCCGACACCGAGGCGTCGCTCCGCGCGGGCGGATGGGAGGTCGAGTCCGTCGTCCTCCGGCCGGACCCGCTGCGCATCGACGACCCCGACCTCCTTGAGACGTACCTGGCGACCGTATGTCTCGGCGGCTACCTCGACGCGCTGCCCGAGGAGGAGCACGCCGGGTTCGTGCGGGCGGTACGGGAGGCGATGCCCGAGCCAGTGGTCGACTACGTACGGCTGGAGATCGACGCGGTCCGCCTCTGACCCGCTGAGTTGCACCGCTTGCTGAGTGATCATGCAATGACGAACATCGCAGAGTGGTTCACCGGGCGGTCGCCCGACTGGTTCACAGGGTCGCCGGAGGTCACCGTCGACCGTGAGGAGATCCTCGTCGTGGGGAGGCTTCGCGTCCCCGACTCGGACAGTGCGGGCAGCGACTCGGCTGCCGAGGGGCGCATCGCCCGGTGGCGCGAGGAGACGCGCCGGGACCGCATGAAGATCGCCGACGAGGCCGAGGAGCGGTTCGGCCGCAAGGTGGCGCGGAGTACGGGGAGATCCGCGTGATCTTCACCCAGCTCGCGATCCCCGTCATGACGCGTCTGCGGCAACCCGAGCGCCGAGTCCTCGACACGCTCGTCGCAGCCGGCGTCGCCAGGTCGCGCTCCGACGCGCTCGCCTGGTGCGTACGGCTGGTGGGAAGCAACGAGGAGGCCTGGATCTCGTCGCTGCGTGTGGCGCTGGGCGCCGTGGACGAGGTGCGGAAGGCGGGCCCTTCGGCCTGACGGCGCCAAGGACGAGGCCCGGAAGGCATGCCCCCGGCCTCACGACCCGTAGGTCGTGCGGCGGAGATGCCACTATCGGCCGTCTCGATGTGCTCTCCCCCCGCCCTTCACGGGCCGCCGGGGGCCATCGAGACGGCCGATTGTCGCAGTGCCGGGCCTTACGAGCGCCGTGCCCGGTCCAGCCCCGCCCGCAGGTCGGCCACGAGGTCGTCGATCTCCTCGATGCCGACGGCCACGCGCAGCATGCCCTCGGAGATGCCCGCGGCGGCCTGGACGTCCGCCGGCATCGCCGCGTGCGTCATGCTCGCCGGGTGGCAGATGAGGCTCTCGACGCCGCCCAGCGACTCCGCGAGGGAGAAGCACGTGAGACCACTGAGGCACCGCTTCGCCGCCGCGAGGTCGGCGAGCTCGAAGGAGAGCATTCCGCCGAAGCCGTCCTGCTGCCGACGGGCGAGGTCGTGGCCGGGGTCGTCCGACAGGCCCGGGTAGTGGGTCGCGGTCACGGCCGGATGCTGCGCCAGCAGCTCCGCGAGCGCCTGGGCGTTGTCGCAGTGGGCCTTCATCCGGACGCCCAGCGTCCGCAGTCCTCGGAGCGTGAGGTAGGAGTCGAGGGCCCCTCCAGGCGTACCCAGGCAGTTCGCCCACCACCGCAGCTCCTGGACGATCTCCGGCGTCGCTCCCACGACTGCCCCGCCGACGACGTCGGAGTGGCCGTTGAGGAACTTCGTCGTCGAGTGGACGACGATGTCGGCGCCCAGCTCGATGGGCCGCTGGAGCGCCGGCGAGAGGAAGGTGTTGTCGACCGCGACCACGGCACCCGCGGCGTGCGCCGCGTCGATGACTCCCGCGAGGTCGGTGATCCGCAGCAGCGGGTTCGACGGCGACTCGAGCAGGACGAGGGCGGGCTTGCGAGCCCACAGCGCGGGAAGCGCCGCCGTATCGGTGAAGTCCGCCGAGACCAGCTCGAACTGTCCCTTGCGGGCGAGGGCCGTGAAGAGCCGCCACGTACCGCCGTAGCAGTCGTGCGGGATCGCGACCACGGATCCCGCGGGCGCGAAGGCGGCGACCAGGGTCGTCAATGCCGACATACCGGACGAGGTGATCTCGCCGCCCTCCGCCCCCTCGAGGTCGGCGACCGCGTCGGAGAGCAGCGACCGGGTCGGGTTGGACGAACGGCTGTACTCGTGGCCGGGCGACTCCCCGAGCTTCTGCCACGCGTACGTGGTCGACAGGTAGATGGGCGGTACGACGGCGTGGTGCTGCTGGTCCCAGGCGAGCCCCGCCCTGGTAGCCCGGGTGATCCGGGTCCTCCTGTCCGCCATCGCGCTCCTTCGTCTCGTCCGTGAAGGCTAACGGGGGGGCCGTTCCGGCTCCGGATCATCCCGAGAGGTGGCACACGATTCGGGCGAGCCCTCGCCAGGGACATACCTCAGTGCGTATCGTCCAAGGATGAAGATCTCCGATGTACTCCGGACGAAGGGATCCGCGGTCATCACCGTGGCCCCCCACGAGACCGTCGCGAGCCTGCTTGCACTCCTGGCCCAGCACAACATCGGCGCTGTCGTCGTCAGCGCCGACGGTGCATCGGTCGACGGGATCGTCAGCGAGCGCGACGTAGTCCGCCAGCTCAACGCCCGCGGCGCAGCCCTTCTCGATGCACCGGTGTCGTCGATCATGACGGCAAAGGTCCTCCTGTGCAGCCCTGACGACGACCTCACCGACATCGCCGCCCTCATGACGGAGAACCGCTTCCGTCACCTGCCGGTCGTCGTCGACTCGCACCTCGCCGCGATCGTCAGCATCGGCGACATCGTCAAGGCGCGCATGGACCAGCTCGCGAGCGAGCGCGACCTGTACGAGGCCTACATCACGCAGTAGGCGCTTCCACCCAGTGCTCGGGCAGCCGGGTCACTGCGCTTGGACGCCCGAGACGAATGGCGGCAGCCGTGACCAGGGGAAGTTGATCCAGAGATCCGTACGGCCGCGTTCATCACGTGCAGGTTTCTTGATCCCCAGCGCGTACGACACGGCGCCGGCCGCGAACAGTCCCCCACGCGCGATGGAGAGGATCAGGTCGGCCTGGAAGCCGGAGTCGAACACCATCTTCGCGAGCTTCCGGCTCGCGGCGCCGAACGCCTCCCTGGTGAGGACCTCGCGTATGTCCGAGTCAGCCATGCCCGCATCCTGCCAGTACCCCTCCGACCGCCGCGCGCGGGCTCGGCGCCTCCGGGCAACGGACCCCGCGTCGCAGGTCGGCGAGGTCTGAGAGGATGGGCGCGCGGCGCGCCCGTCGCCCGATGTGAGAGCCGAGGATGGACGCTCCAAGCCGCACACTGCCGTGGAGGCTGCTTCCCGTGGCAGCCCTGCTGCTGTTCGCGACCGTGCTTCGCGCCCCCCTGACGGTGATTCCTCCCATGCTCGGCCTCATCCGGGCCGATCTCGGCATGGACGCCGCCACAGCCGGGCTCCTCACGAGCATCCCCGTCCTGTGCTTCGGGCTGCTCACCCCCGTCGCGTCCCGGCTGCTGTCGCGTGTGGGCATCAACCTGGCCGCCCTGTACTGCGTGGGCGGCATCATCCTGGCCACGGCGGTCCGCTCGATGGGCGGTACGGCCTGGGTGTTCGCCGGCACCGTCTTGCTCGGCATCACGCTGGCGATCGGCAACCTCGCCGTCCCCATGGCGATCGGGCGGCAGTTCCAGCACAGGGCCGAGCTGCTCACGGGTGCGTACGCGCTCACGACGAACGTCGCCGTCACCGCGACGACCGCCCTGGCCGTACCGGCGGCGCTGGTCCTGGGGTGGCGCTGGACGGCCGCGTCCACGGGCGTGGTCCTCGGGCTCGTGGTGCTCGCCGTCTGGGTCGCCGTGTACCCGCCCGGCGTCCCGGGGGCCCGCGGGTGGATCAGGCGTAGGGCCGGACACCCCGAGCTGGGCGCGGCGGGGACACCGGGGACGGACCACCGGTCGAGCCACGCCCGCAGGAGGCTCACCGTCCTGGTCAGCGTGGCGTTCGCGGGCCACACCTTCGCGTACTACGTCATGACGTCGTGGCTGCCCTCCGCGCTCGCCGAGCTGCAGCACATGAGCGGGTCGGCGGCCGGGGCGGCAGCCAGCCTGTTCCAAGGGGCGGGTGTGGCCGGCCCGGTCCTCGTCCCCTTCCTCGCCGCCATCCGCTGGCCGAGCAGGCGCATCGTCATCCTGATGGGGGTCGCGTGGATCCTCATGCCCGCCGGCATGCTGCTGGCCCCCGCCTGGTGGGTCGCGTGGTGCCTGTTCGGCGGGGTCGCGCAGGCGGGCTTCTTCACGGCGGTGATGTCGGTCGTGATCCGGCAGTCACGCAGTGTCGACGAGAACCGGCGCACGACGACCGTCATGCAGACGGTCGGCTACTCGGTGGCGGCCGTCGGCCCGTTCGTCACGGGGTGGATCCACCAGCACGTGGCGGGCTGGACGCTGCCGTTCGCGACCGTCCTCGCGGTCACGGTGGTCATGCTCGGCGCCGCGATCCTCGCCGTTCGCCCGGCGTCACCCGACGTGCCGTCGGAAGCGTGAGCTCGTCGGTACCCTGAGCGCTGTGCAGCCTCGCCTCGTCGCCACCGACCTCGACGGGACACTGGTGGGCTCCGACGGCCGTGTGAGCCCGCGAACCGCGACGGCGCTCGCCGCGGTCGACGCGCTCGGCGTCCCGGTCGTGTTCGTCACGGCGCGGCCTCTGCGCTGGATGGGCGAGATCTGGCCGTACGTGGGACGCCACAGCATGGGCATCGTGTCGAACGGCGCGATCCTGTACGACGCGGGGGCCGGCCGGGTCGTCGACATCGCGGGCATCGACGCGTCGGTGGGCGTACCACTGCTCGGCGACCTGGCCGCGGCGCTGCCGAAGGCCGGGCTGGGGCTGGAGTTCGTCTCGGGCCTGCACCGGACCGTGCTGTACGAGTCGGACGAGGACCCGGACCCCAGCACCGTGAGCGACCTCGGAGAGCCGTGGCTCGGTCCGGTGGCGAAGATCCTCGTCAAGGACTACTCGATCCCGCCGGACGAGCTCCGCCTCGTCACGGCCCTCGTGGTGGGTGACCGTGCGACGCCGACCTGGTCTGTACCGGGGCTCGTCGAGATCAGCGCCGCCGGCGTGACCAAGGGCTGGCGGCTGCGGCAGGTGTGCGCGTCGCTGGGTGTCGCCGCGGCCGACGTGGTCGCGTTCGGCGACATGCCGAACGACCTGGACATGCTCGGCTGGGCAGGCACCTCGTACGCGATGGCGAACGGCCACGAGTCCGTACGAGCGGCTGCGACCCACGTGGCGCCACGCAACGACGAGGACGGCGTCGCCGTGGTGCTCGAGGATCTGTACGGCCTGTCTGGGCGTTAGCACGCGCGGGCGTGGCCGTCCGGGGGGTGGTGTCGGTTCACCATGTTAAGTAGGCGAACTGGACCTTCTCATGGCAGATCCGCCATGTGAACGTACAGTTCGCCCACTTAACATGGTGAACCGACCACCGTCGGCTGCCTCCCGGTCAGTAGCCGAGCGACCGTACGTGGGCGATCGAGTCGGCGAGGCAGTCGTACACGTCCCGCCCGTACAGCTCGTCCTGCTCGACGAGCAGGTACTCGGCGCCTGAGTCGATGGCGGTCGGGATGATCGAGGCGAAGTCGAGCGTGCCGGCACCGACCTCGGCGAACTGCACCAGCCCGGCGAACTCCCGGCTGAAGCCCGCGCGGTCGCCCGCGGCCAACAGCTCCACCGCCGAGGCGGGGAGCGTCGCGACGCGGTAGTCCTTGAGGTGGACGAGCTCGACCTGGCCCGCAAAGTCGCGCAGGACGTCGACGGGGTTCTTGCCGCCGCGCTGCACCCAGTGGACGTCGATCTCGAAATGCAGGCTCGGGCTCAGCCGTCGCACGATGTCGAAGAGCATCTCGCCGTCGTGCTTGGCGAAGTCGACGTGGTGGTTGTGGTAGGCGAGCTGGATCCCCTCGGCCCGCAGCCGCTGCGAGGCGTCCTCGCACTGACGGGCGAAGTCCTCCACCGCCTGCTTCGTGACCATGGCGGAGAAGGGCATCATGCCGATGCGCAGGTACGAGCAGTCGAGGCGGCGACAGTCGTCGACGACCTTCTCGAAGTCCGTGTCGAGGGCGTCGCCGGTCGCGGTGGGGCCCTTCTCGAGAGCAACCGACAAGGCGGCGACCGCGACACCCAGGTCGCTGCGCCCCTTCGCCAGCGCCGACACGTTCGTCTCGTCCATCGGCACCTGCGACACCTCCACGGAGGTGTAGCCCATTCCGGCGATCCGCTCGAGGACGGGCAGCATCCCGTCCGCTTCGACCTTCTCGCGGACCATCATCATCTGTACGCCGACACTGGCCATGACCGACTCCTCATTGTTCCCGGGTTCTGTCTCCAGGCTGCTCCGCTGACCTGCCGAGCCGCCACCGTTGCCATCCCTTGACCCTTGCCAATGCCGCCCACCTGCACAGAGTGGCGGGAACGTGCACGCGTCGCCCATACGGGACGGGCCGCACGCCTGTGCCACTGAATGCAGAAGCTGGCCTTCGCCGAGCCGTTGGCCAAGCCGCCTGGAGCCGTCGACCTCCATTCACTGGCAGAAACGAGGCCGCCGACGCACGGAGCGATCGGCGGCCTGTGTTCTGCCACTCAATGGATACGGTCAGTGACCCCCGAAGAGGTGCTCGACATCCCGCGCGAACGCGGCGAGGATCTGGGTCGACGCCTCCAGCGCGGAGAGCTCGCCGGAGGCGACCTGCTGCTCGATCGCCTTCCGCACGGCCTTGACGGACGGCGCCTTGTGGAGCGCGTCCTCGAGCTCGCCGGCTACCAGGGCCCACAGCCAGTCGAGCTGCTGGGCGTTGCGGCGGGCGTCGAGACCCCCGTGCGCCTCGACGTACTCGCGGTGCTCCAGCACCGCGTGCCACAGCGTGTCGAGGCCGTCTCCGGTGTACGAGCTCGACGTCAGCACGGGCGGACGCCGCGCGTGCGGGTCGGACGTGATGAGCTTCATGGCCGTCGAGAGATCACGTGCGGCGACGCGCGCCGGGCCCAGGCCGTCCCCGTCCGCCTTGTTGACCGTGATGACGTCGGCGAGTTCGAGGATGCCGCGCTTGATCCCCTGGAGCTGGTCGCCGGCACGTGCGAGCGTGACGAGGAGGAACGTGTCGACCATCCCCGCGACCGCCACCTCGGACTGGCCGACGCCGACGGTCTCGACGATCACGACGTCGTACCCCGCCGCTTCGACCAGGAGCATCGACTCGCGCGTGGCACGTGCCACCCCGCCGAGGTGGCCGCCGCTCGGCGACGGGCGGATGAACGCGTGGTCGCTCACGGCGAGCGCCCCCATGCGGGTGCGGTCACCGAGGATCGAGCCGCCCGTACGGGTGCTGGACGGGTCGACCGCGAGCACCGCGACCTTGTGGCCCTCGCCGATGAGCCGCACGCCGAGCGCGTCGATGAGCGTCGACTTGCCGGCACCGGGAACGCCCGTGATCCCCACCCGTACAGACCTGCCCGTCTGCGGGCGGAGGGCGCGGAGCAGCTCTCGTGAACGCTGGTGGTCGTCCGGGCGGCTCGACTCGACGAGCGTGATAGCGCGCGCCAGCCACCGCCGGTCCCCGGCGAGGACGCCGGCGACGAGCCGGTCGAGATCAGCCACTACGACAGGCTCGCCGTCATCTTCTGCAACAGGCCGATCGCGGCCTCGGGGATGACCGTTCCGGGCGGGTAGATCGCGTCGGCGCCCTTGGCGTACAGCTCCTCGAAGTCCTGGCTGGGTATGACCCCGCCGACGACGATGAGGATGTCCTGGGCGCCCGCCTTGTCGAGCTCGGCGCGCAGCGCCGGGACGAGCGTGAGGTGGCCTGCCGCGAGCGAGGACACGCCCACGACGTGGACGTCCGCGTCGATCGCCTGGCGGGCGACCTCCTCGGGAGTCTGGAACAGCGGGCCGACGTCGACGTCCATGCCGAGGTCGGCGAAGGCGGTCGAGATCACCTTCTGGCCGCGGTCGTGGCCGTCCTGGCCCATCTTGGCGACGAGGATGCGCGGACGACGTCCGGCCTTCTCGGCGAACTCGTCGACGAGCGCCCGCGCCTTGGCGGTAGCGTCGGTCGAGCCGGACTCCGAGGAGTACACACCGGAGATCGTACGGATCCGTGCCGTGTACCGCCCGAAGACCCTCTCGAGCGCATCGCTGATCTCGCCCACGGTCGCCTTGGCACGCGCCGCGTCGACGGCCAGCTTGAGCAGGTTGCGCTCGGGGTCGCTGGGGTCGGGGTTGCCCGCGGCCCACGTGAGCCTTTCCAGCGCCGCCGTGGTCGCGGCCTGGTCGCGCTCGGCGCGCAGCCGCTGCAGCTTCGCGATCTGCTGCTCGCGGACCGCGCCGTTGTCGATCTTCAGCACCTCGGGGGGCGTGTCGTCGGCGACGGTGTACTTGTTGACGCCGATGAGCGGCTGGCGGCCGGAGTCGATGCGGGCCTGGGTACGGGCCGCCGCCTCCTCGATGCGCATCTTCGGGATGCCGGCCTCGATGGCCTTGGCCATGCCGCCGGCGGCCTCGACCTCCTGGATGAGCGCCCACGCCTTCAGAGCCAGCTGCTGGGTGAGCTTCTCGACGTACGCCGAGCCGCCCCACGGGTCCACGACCCGGCACGTGCCCGACTCCTGCTGGATGAACAGCTGGGTGTTGCGCGCGATGCGAGCGGAGAAGTCGGTGGGCAGGGCGATGGCCTCGTCGAGGGCGTTCGTGTGCAGCGACTGGGTGTGCCCCTGGGTCGCGGCCATGGCCTCGAGGCAGGTACGGGTGACGTTGTTGAACACGTCCTGCGCCGTGAGCGACCAGCCGGACGTCTGCGAGTGCGTACGCAGGCTCATCGACTTGGCGTTCTTGGCGCCGGAGTCACGAACCAGGCGGGCCCACAGCAGACGCGCGGCGCGCATCTTGGCGACCTCCATGAAGAAGTTCATGCCGATGGCCCAGAAGAAGCTCAGCCGCGGTGCGAACAGGTCGACGTCGAGGCCGACGGCCTGGCCGGCGCGGATGTACTCGACACCGTCGGCCAGCGTGTACGCCATCTCGATGTCGGCGGTCGCGCCCGCCTCCTGCATGTGGTAGCCGGAGATGGAGATCGAGTTGAACTTCGGCATGTTCGCGCTGGTGAACGCGAAGATGTCGGAGATGATCCGCATGCTCGGCGTCGGCGGGTAGATGTAGGTGTTGCGGACCATGAACTCTTTGAGGATGTCGTTCTGGATCGTCCCCGCGAGCTGGGCCGGGGCGACGCCCTGCTCCTCGGCGGCCACGATGTAGAGCGCGAGGATCGGCAGCACAGCGCCGTTCATCGTCATCGAGACGCTCATCGAGTCCAGCGGGATGCCGTCGAACAGCTGGCGCATGTCGAGGATCGAGTCGACGGCCACACCCGCCATGCCGACGTCGCCCGTGACCCGCGGGTGGTCCGAGTCGTACCCGCGGTGCGTGGCGAGGTCGAACGCGATGGACAGGCCCTTCTGGCCGGCTGCGAGGTTGCGCCGGTAGAAGGCGTTCGACTCCTCAGCGGTCGAGAAGCCCGCGTACTGACGGATCGTCCACGGCTGGTTCACGTACATGGTCGCGTACGGGCCGCGCAGGAACGGCGGGATGCCGGGGTAGGTCTGCAGGAAGTCCAGCCCCTTGAGGTCCGCGTCGGTGAAGACGGGCGGTACGGCGATGTGCTCGGGCGTCTCCCAGGTCGTCGCACCGGTGTCGACCGAGTCGGCCGCTGGGGCACCGGCGCCGAGGTCGATGCTGTCGAATGTCGGGAAACTCACTTCGCAACCCCCAGTCGGTCGAGCGTGTCGGAGAGGAACGCGACGACGTCCATGCCGTCGAAGACCTCGCCGTCGATGACGGAGTCCACGTCCGCGGAGCCCGTCTCGGTCTTCTTGCCGGCGATCCACACGTGGTCGACACCGGACTTCTTGAGCGCGTCGGCGACGGCGACCGCCTGTGCGGCGTACACCTTGCCGCTCGAGCAGAGGATGACCTGCTTCGCACCCGCTGCCTTGACCTGCTCGACGATCTCCTCGGCCGTACCGCCCTCGCTGGACGGGTGCGCCAGGCCCGCGACGAGCAGCACGTTCGACGTGAACTGCTCCCGGGGACCGAAGTCGCGGCGGGCGCCGAGGCAAGCCAGGAAGACGCCCGGCTGCTTCCCTGTGGCCTTGGTCTGTGCGGTGACCCGGTCGCGGAGGCCTTCGAAGACCTCCGAGTCGCGGGCGGGCTTGAGGCCGGTGGCCGCTGCGGTCGACGGCCGCGGGTCGAGGCCCTCAATCGGCGACTCCTGCTCCGGCGGGAACATGCTCACGCCGGTGATCGGCTGCTTCCGGGTGCTGAGGCGCTTGCGACGCTCGGCGGCCGTGGCGCCGAGCTGGGCGGCGATCGTGCCTGCCGCGAGCGCCGCGGCCATACCGCCTGCGGCCTCGAGCTCCTGGACACGGGACCAGGCTGCGTGCGCGACGTCGTCGGTGAGCGTCTCGACGTACCAGGAGCCGCCCGCCGGGTCCTCGACCCGGCCAAGGTTCGACTCCTCTGCGGCGACGAGCTGCGTGTTGCGGGCCATGCGCCGAGAGAACGCGTTGGGCAGGCCCTGGGCGGTGTCGAAGGGGAGCGTCGTGATCATCTCTGCACCGCCGACCGCCGCCGCGAACGTCGCGATCGTGCCGCGGAGCAGGTTGACCCACGGGTCGTCACGGGTGACCATGCGCCACGACGTGACGGCGTGCTGGATGGCCCCGCGAGCCTCGACCGGTACGTCGAGGACCTCGCCGACACGGTCCCACAGGCGCCGCAGCGCGCGGAGGCGCGCGATGCCGAGGAACTGGTCGGCGTTGACGGCGACGCGGAACTCGATGGCGCCGAAGGCGTCGGCGGCGGAGACACCCGCTGCGACGAGCGCACGGACGTACTCGATGCCGGTCGCGACCGCGTAGGCCAGCTGGTCGACGTCGCCGGCCCCGGCGTCGTCGTACACGCGGACGTCGACGACGATCGGCTTCACGCCCGGGAGGTGGGCCGTCTTGGTGACGTACGCGGCGAGCTGGGTCAGGTCGGGCGTCGTGCCCTGGAGCGCGGCGAGGCCGATGGGGTCGATGCCGAGGTTGCCGGCGGCGTCGGTCGCGTCGCCCCACCATGCCAACAGCGCGTCGGCTGCGGCAGCCTGGTCGGAGGTCGAGCTGACCGCGACGGGCGCGACGCCCGTGATGACGCCCGCGAGGGCCTCAGGCAGGTCGGCCGGGGCGATGCCGCCGTCTCCGACGCGCAGCCAGACCGAGGTGCCGCCGGCGCGCAGGTCCTCGAGCACGGCCGCGTTCGTCGCCGTGGCGGAAGGGTCCTCGTGGAGCTGGCGGACGTCCCAGGCGAGAGCCGCGCCGTTCTTCACGGTCGTGCCACGCGTGTACGGGGAAGCGCCGGGGACGCCCAGCGCCGGGGCATCGGTCGTCGTGTAGAGGGGCTCGATCGTCAGTCCGTCGACGGTGGTCGTCCGGAGACGGGCCATGGCCTTGTCGATGGTCAGCTCCGTACCTGGCGGGCGCCTGCGGTTGAGGACCTTGAGAACCTCGGTGTCCCACTGCTCCCGCGTGGGTGTCGCGAAGTCGCCGGCCAGGACGGTGGTGGTGTCAGTCATCGGCTGCTCCTGGTGTGTCGGGCCAGGGCGGGCGGTCGTCCCGCGTCCCGGCCATCGGCCTCAGCCTATCGGGAGGCTTTCGGGCGCTGACCAGGGGGTCTGGAGGCGTCTTCGCACGCGTCGGAGGCCTCCGGCCGAGAGCCGCGCGCGCTTCCTCCGCCTTGTCGCGCCGCTTTTCGCCGTCTCGACGGACCGAACCGCCCTGGAGGCGCGTCCAGGCGATCGGGACGGCCGAAACCGGCGTCAGATCTCGATGAGCGCTGTGCTCTTCCCCGGAACCGGGACCAGAGCGTGCCCGAAGGGCGCCGTGAGGCACGATCGAAGAAGGTGTCGGCAAGCTCTCGGGCGGCAACGTTCCCCGCAGCCCTCTACCGGCCTACAGGAGCACGCGCAGCCACGCCCGCGCGGTCGTGGGGAAGCAGACCCGGGAATACGGCTGCACGAGCCGTCGTTCTCCCGGTGATAGTTGAATCTTCATCGATCAACGGAAGACCTCGAAAGGCCCGATATGACCATCGCCCTCGACCGTACCGCCACCACCGACGCGCCGATCCTCGACGTGCTCGCCGAGCGGTTCAGCACGCGGGTCTTCGACCCCCAGGCCACCATCGACGAGGACGCGCTCGCGAGCGCCCTCGAGGCCGCGCGCTGGGCGCCTTCGGCCAACAACACGCAGCCCTGGCGCTTCATCGTGACGCGGCGCGGCAGCGAGGCGTTCGACGCGATCTACCGCAGCCTCCGCGACTTCAACAAGGCGTGGGCCGGCGCCGCCTCCGCCCTCGTGGTCGCCGCCGCGGCCACCACGACCGAGGATGGGTCGCCGATGCACTTCGCCCAGTACGACACCGGCCAGGCCGTCGCCCACTTCACGGTCCAGGCTCACGCGGCCGGGCTCTCCACCCACCAGATGGGCGGCTTCGACCGTGACGCGATCCGTGCGGCCTTCGACCTCCCGGCCGCCATCACCCCGCTCACCGTCATCGCGGTCGGCGCTCTCGGCTCACTCGACGAGAGCTCGGACGAGGTACGCGCCCGCGAGGCTGCGCCCCGTACCCGCAGGGCCATCACGGAGTCCGTGCTCGTCAACGCCTGACATCCGCTCGTACGCCCGGACGGGCCCGTGACCCCTGGGGTGCGGGCCCGTTCGCCGTCCGTGGACGGGGCGGGCTCCAGCCCGGCGACGCTCCACCCCGGTTCAGCCCGGCAAGGCCAGCCAGCGG
Source organism: Actinomycetes bacterium (assembly GCA_021803025.1). GTDB lineage: Bacteria > Actinomycetota > Actinomycetes > Propionibacteriales > Propionibacteriaceae > Fen-668. Next base: position 27,548 of record JAJZQV010000026.1, read on the forward strand.
GTCGCGGCGAGGACCCTGTCGAGGCGGCCGTCGGGCCAGGTACGGTGGGACGCGACAAGGAGGTGGCTGTGAAGGTGTTCCTCGCGGTCGTACGCGACATCGGCCTGCTCGTGGCGCGTCTGACGCTCGGCCTCATACTCGTGGCGCACGGCTGGTACCGCTTCACCGCGGGCATCGCCCCCACCATCACGGTGCTGACGAACGCCGGCCTTCCCGAGCCGCAGCTCTTCGCCTGGGGGGCCACCATCCTCGAGGTCGTCGGCGGCGCACTGCTCGTCTTCGGCCTTCTCACCCCGGTCGTCGCCGCGTTCGTGGTCGCAGAACAGGTGATGGTCATCGCCTGGCTCCGGTGGCACAACGGGATCTGGCAGATCAACAACGGCATCGAGTACCCAGTCGTCCTCGCCGTCCTCGCCCTCGTTCTCGTCGTGTTCGGCTCCGGCCGTACCGGCGTGGACGCGCTGTTCCGCCGAGGCCGAAGGCCCGCCACCCCACGGTCGTACGTCAGCGGACCGACCTGATCGGATTCACAGCAAACCCACAGCGACTTCATGGGTCGCCTTCACAGTTCCTTGCCAGTCTCTACCTATGCCTCGACTGATCACCCAAGCAGAAACCCTCACCCGCCCGGACGGCAGCCCCATCCGCATCCTGGCCGTCGATGACGAGGCCAGCCTCACGGAGCTGCTGTCCATGGCGATGCGGTACGAGGGGTGGGACGTGACGACCGCTGGGTCAGGCACTGAGGCCGTACGGGCCGCACGCGAGGTCCGTCCCGACGCGCTCGTCCTCGACATGATGCTCCCCGACTTCGACGGCATCGAGGTCATGCGACGCATCCGCGCGGACATGCCGGACGTCCCGATCCTGTTCCTCACCGCCAGGGACGGCGTCGAGGACCGCGTGGGCGGCCTCACCGCCGGTGGCGACGACTACGTCACCAAGCCGTTCTCCCTCGAGGAGGTCATCGCTCGAATGCGCGGGCTGCTGCGTCGTACGGGCGCTACGATCGCCCGCCCGGACGCGCGGCTCATCGTCGGCGACCTCACGCTCGACGAGGACTCCCACGAGGTCACGCGCGGGGGCGAGGAGATCAACCTCACCGCCACGGAGTTCGAGCTGCTGCGCTATCTCATGCGCAACCCGCGCCGCGTGCTCAGCAAGGCCCAGATCCTCGACCGTGTCTGGAACTACGACTTCGGTGGCCAGGCGAACGTGGTCGAGCTCTACATCTCGTACCTGCGGAAGAAGATCGACGCCGGCCGCGCCCCCATGATCCACACGCTCCGCGGGGCCGGGTACGTCCTCCGCCCAGCGGCCGAATGACGGTACAGCTCGTCGGCGACGAGCCGAGCCCGATCGGCCCAGGGACTCTCGGCCGCCGCCTGGTCATCCAGGTGGCGGCGACGGTCGCGATCGTCGCCGCGCTCATGGCGATGATCTCGTTCGCGGCGATGCGCGCGATCGTGGTGCAGCGTACGGACTCGCAGCTCGCCGACATCCTCTCGCGCCAGCCCAGCGCGCCGTACGACTCGTCCGACCCGTCCGGCTCCCGCAGCCCGCACGGGTCCGGTGGCCTTCCGGGCATGCCGGTCGGCGGGATCATCGTCGAGTCGACCGGCAGCTCCCAGATCGGCGCGATGCTGACACGGGTCGGATGGGTCCTCCTCGACGACAGCGTCGTCGACCACATCCTCGCCGGCAGCAAGGCCGGGATCACGACGGTCGACGTGGCGTCGCTGGGCAAGTACCGCTTCGAGGCGACCGTCGTCAACGGCACGACCAGCATCGTCGGCCTGCCCCTGACGGATGCCGACAACATCGTCTCCACGGTCCTGTGGATCGAGCTCGCTCTGGCCGCCCTCGCGATCGCCGGAGCCATCGCCGTGACGCGCGTCGTGGTCATCCGCAACCTTCGTCCCCTCCACGAGGTCGCCAGGGTGGCAGCCGAGGTGTCCCGCCGCGAGCTGGACCGAGGCGAGGTCGACCTCAGCCTGCGAGTCCCCGAGACGAACGCCGACCCGTCCAACGAGGTCGGCCGCGTGGGGCTCGCGCTCAACACCATGCTCGGCAATGTGGAGAGCGCGCTGGCCGCGCGCCAGGCGTCCGAGACGAAGGTGCGCCAGTTCGTCGCCGACGCCTCGCACGAGCTCCGCAACCCGCTCGCCGCCATCCGCGGCTACGCCGAGCTGACACGTCGCGGCCGCGACGAGCTCCCCGAGGACACCCAGTTCGCGATGCGACGGATCGAGTCCGAGTCGGAACGCATGAGCAAGCTCGTCGACGACCTGCTCCTGCTCGCGCGCCTCGACAACGGGCCGGCGCTGCAGCTGAGCGAGGTCGAGCTCACGGACCTCGTCGCCAACGCCACCGCCGACGCCCAGGTCGCCGGACCCGACCACGAGTGGGAGGTCGAGGTCCCCGAGCAGCCCGTCGTCGTCAAGGCCGACAGGTTCCGCATCCACCAGGTCGTCGCGAACCTGCTCGCGAACTCCCGCACGCACACCCCTCCCGGCACCCACGTGCTCGCGCGCGTGACCGTCGACGGGATGTACGCGGTCGTCACCGTCTCGGACGACGGGCCGGGCATCTCCCCGGACCTGGTGACGAAGGTCTTCGAGCGCTTCGTACGGGCCGACGCGTCCCGGGTCCGCAAGTCCGGCCAGTCGACGGGCCTTGGGCTCGCGATCGTGGCGGCCGTCGTCCAGGCGCACGGGGGCACCGTGGCCGTCACCTCGCGCCCCGGCCGAACAGTCTTCGAAGTCCGCCTGCGTCTCGCCTAGTCCTCGGGCATCGGCGTCCCCGAGGCTCACAGACGCGTGAAGGAGTCGTGGCGGCACAGCCACAGAGCGCCTCGCGAGGGTGTCTCTCGTGGCTACATCCCTCTCCAGAGCCGAGGCGACGTCCCCGACCGATGCGGCCGGGGACGACCACGACCGGACGGTCCATCCGTGACCTCCCCCGCTGGGTCTCCCGTGGGACGCTCGCGCTGACGCTGCTGGCCGTGCTGGCCCTGTACACGTACGACCTGGCCGCTGCTTGGGTGGAGGTGGGGGTGCTCACCGTGGCCAACCTCGTCGCCACGCTCGTACGGTTCCTCGCACTCCGGATCGTCATCGGGCGCCACGGGAGGTAGAGGCGGCCGAGACCGGGCGAGGGCTTGGCGCGGGCGGTCCGGACGACGGTCCCCGGCGGGGGCGCCGCGCGATAGGTGGTCGGGACGACGGTCCCCGGCGGGGGTCGACACGAGGCGGTGGGCGGCTTGACCGCGGCCGCTTCGGCGACGGTGGTCGGGACGACCGGCCCCGCCGTCCCCACCGCGGTTCTCGCCGCCGAACGACGCGCCACGGCCGTTTCTGAGGCGTGAGGCGCCGATGGACGGCGAAAACCGCGATCGAGGGGCGGCGGGAGACGTGTACGGTCCGGGCATGGGTATCACGCGCGCCGAGCTGGTCAGGCTGGTCGACCACACGCTGCTCCGTACGGACGCCTCCCACGCGGACGTCCTGGCTCTCGTCGAGGAGGCGCGCGACCTGGGGACGTACGCGGTGTGCCTGTCGCCGTCAATGCTGCCAGTGCCGGACCTGCCCCCGGAGCTCAAGCTGGTGACCGTGTGCGGGTTCCCGTCAGGCAAGCACACGATCGCGGTGAAGGTGGCGGAGGCGGCCGAGTCCGTACGCCTCGGCGCCGATGAGGTGGACATGGTCATCGACCTGGGCTTGCTCAAGGCGGGCAGGCAGCGGGACCTGGTACGGGAGATCCGGGCGGTACGGGCGGAAGTGCCGCTGCTCAAGGTCATCATCGAGTCGGCGGCGCTGAGCGACGAGGAGATCGTTCTCGCATGCGAGGGTGCCGTCGAGGCGGGTGCGGACTTCGTGAAGACGTCGACGGGGTTCCATGCGGCGGGCGGAGCCACCGTCCACGCGGTGACGCTCATGTCGCTGACGGTCGGCGAGGCGTGCGGCGTCAAGGCGTCGGGCGGGATCCGCACGTACGAGCAGGCGGACGCCCTCGTCGCCGCGGGGGCCACCCGCCTGGGGATGTCGGCCACGGCCGACATCGTGGCGGCCGCCCCCGAGTAGGCGCCGGTCCGGCAGTCGTCAGTCCTCGAGACGCGTGCGGTGGAAGTTGAGGTGGCTTCGGCTGGCGGTCGGGCCGCGCTGGCCCTGGTAGCGGGAGAGGTTGACCTCCGAGCCGTACGGGTGCAGCGCCGGGCTCGAGAGGGCGAAGAAGCACAGCTGCCCCACCTTCATCCCTGGCCACAGCATGATCGGCAGCGTCGCGACGTTCGAGAGCTCCAGCGTGATGTGCCCGGTGAAGCCGGGGTCGACGAAGCCCGCTGTCGAGTGCGTGAGCAGGCCGAGACGGCCCAGCGACGACTTGCCCTCCAGTCGCGCCGCGATGTCGTCCGGCAGCGTCACCGACTCGTACGTCGCACCCAGCACGAACTCGCCCGGATGCAGGATGAACGGGTCGTCAGGCCCGCACTCGACCAGCCTCGTCAGCTCCGCCTGTTCGACGGACGGGTCGATGTGCGGGTAGCGGTGGTTCTCGAACACCCGGAAGAACCGGTCGAGCCGTACGTCCACGCTGGACGGCTGGACCATCGCCGGGTCGTACGGGTCCAGCACGACCCGTCCGCCGTCGATGGCCGCCGTGATGTCACGGTCTGAGAGCAGCACGCGACGACCCTACCGTCCGCGCCGCAGCCACAGAGGACGTCCACGAGTACGCCTCCGCCCGACGCCCATCGCGTGGCGGACGCCGGTCGCAACCTCCCCGGGTCGAGCACCCGCTCAGCGGTACCGGCGAAACGACCGCACCGAGATCGACCCCCGAATCCGGCCGAGGACCGACACCGACCGGTTGAGGCCGCCCATCGCCTCGTCGACCGTCGCCCAGTACGTGCTCGCCTGGCCCGGCGTGATCGAGCCGGTACCGAACACCGTCATGTCGGCCTGCCGGGCGAGAATTCTGGGGTCTGCCCTCTCGCTCAGGCCCGTGAACGCCGACATGAGGTGCTCGGCCTGTTCCGTACGGGTCGCCGACGGCGTGGGGGTGTGGCCGAGGTCACGGGCACGGTCGATGATCTCGGCCCACCCGCCGGCCACACGGTCGACGAGCGCGGGCGAGGACATCCTGGCCCGGCGGCGGCGCATCTTGAGCCCGATGATGAGCGCGATCGGCCCGACCACGAAGACCAGCGGGATGCCGCCGACCGCAGCCACCTTGCCCACCATGGCCCAGTCGATGCTGAACCGCTTCTTCGTGACGTCCGGGACACTGCCGGGCGGTGTCGTGTCCTGCTCGAGGGACCCGGGCTTCTGCGGTGGTGGCGGCGGGTTCTCCACCTGCGGGCGGGGCACGCTCTGCGGCTCGTTGTTGAGCGACGTGAGGCGCCGGTCCTTCGACGGGGTTGCATCCATCGCGACCCACCCGAGGCCGGCGAGGTACACCTCGGTCCAGGCGGTGACGTCGCTGCCGTGGACCACCCCGTCCCCGGACGAGACCGTGTAGCCGTAGCTCACGCGGGCCGGAATCCCGGCCGCACGGGCCAGCAGCGCGAGCGCGACCGAGTACTGCTCCTCGTCTCCGACCATCTGGTCGGTGTTCTTGAGCAGGTCGGTGATGCGGCCCACGTTGTGCCCGGCCCAGGAGGCCGTCTCGTCCGTACCGACGCCGTTCGAGTAGTAGCCCTGCTTGAGCCGGTCCGCGTACGCGGTCGCCAGCGCCCCCGCGTTCGACGCGCTCGCGAGCGCGGCCCACTTCGCCGCGACGTCGCGGACGATGTCCGGCATGGGATCGGCCGGCGGCAGACGGATCGAGCCC
>JAJZQV010000027.1 GCA_021803025.1 Actinomycetes bacterium
CAAGGGCTATGCGTCGCTCGACTACGAGCCGTTGGGCGAGCAGGCGGCCGAGCTCGTCAAGGTCGACATCCTGCTGCACGGCGACCCGGTCGACGCGTTCAGCGCCATCGTGCACAAGGACAAGGCGTACAGCTACGGCGTGGTGATGGCCGAGAAGCTCAAGAAGCTCATCCCGCGCCAGCAGTTCGAGATCCCCATCCAGGCGGCGATCGGCGCGCGGGTCATCGCGCGGGAGACCGTACGGGCCGTGCGCAAGGACGTGCTGGCCAAGTGCTACGGCGGCGACATCACCCGCAAGCGCAAGCTCCTCGAGAAGCAGAAGGAGGGCAAGAAGCGCATGAAGATGGTCGGCCGCGTGGAGGTGCCCCAGGAGGCGTTCGTCGCCGCGCTCAGCACGGGCGGGGAAGCCTCCGACAAGAAGTAGCGCTCGCCTGCATCCCGTAGGCTGGCCCCACGGTTGCGCCGGGAAGTCTGGTCGGCACTCGTCCGAACCTGCCCGGAGCCGCACATGACCCTCACGCCGAGCCCGAACGCTCGCGCCTTCGCGCGCGGGAGCCGCCGGGAGCTTCGCCGCATCGCGACGCTCCTGCGTACGGAGACCGTCGGCGGGCTCGTCCTCGTCGCCGCGGCCGTCGTGGCGCTCGTGTGGGCGAACTCTCCGTGGTCCGCCTCGTACAGCGCCCTTCGTGACACGACGGTCGGGCCTGCCTCGCTGCACCTGCGCCTGACCCTCGGCCAGTGGGCTGCGGACGGGCTCCTCGCCGTCTTCTTCTTCCTCATCGGCCTGGAGCTCAAGCACGAGCTCGTCGTGGGAGACCTGCGCACGCCGGGCACCGCGGTCGTGCCGATCGCGGCGGCCGCGGGCGGCGTCGCGGTGCCGGTCCTCATCTACCTGGCGCTCAACGGCGGCGGGCAGGACGTGCGCGGCTGGGCTGTACCGGCGGCGACCGACATCGCGTTCGCCCTGGCCGTGCTCGCGATCATCTCGTCGCACCTTCCGGCGGCACTTCGTACGTTCCTGCTCACGCTCGCGGTCGTGGACGATCTCATCGCGATCATCATCATCGCGGTCGCCTACACCGCCTCCATCGACTGGGTCTCGCTGGTCCTCGCCGCCGTACCGGTCGGGCTCTTCGCACTGCTCGTCCAGCGCTGGCCGACGTTCTTCTCGACGCGGCGCTGGAGCGTCGCCGGGATCCTGCTGCCCGTCGCCGCCGTCGCCTGGTTCCTCGTGCACGCGTCCGGCATCCACGCGACGATCGCCGGCGTCGTGCTGGGGATGTGCGTGCCTGTTCGTGGTGCACAGGGGCAGGACTCGGAGGGATCCGGCCTCGCCGAGCGACTGGACCACCTCGTCAGGCCCTTCTCCGCGGGCGTCGTCGTCCCGGTCTTCGCTCTGTTCTCGGCCGGCGTGGCGGTGGGCAGCCTCTCAGGGCTGGCCGCGTCGCTGCGGGACCCCGTCACGCTGGGAGTCATCGGTGGCCTGGTCCTCGGCAAGCCGCTGGGGATCGTCGCGACGTCCTTCCTCGTGACCCGCTCGCGGCACCTGTCGCTCGACGAGTCGGTGGGCTGGGCGGACATCGCCGGTGTCGGCCTGCTGGCGGGGGTCGGCTTCACCGTGTCCCTGCTCGTCGCGGAGCTGAGCTTCCCGTTCGACGCTGCGTCGCACGACCACGCGAAGCTCGGCGTCCTGGTCGCCTCGCTCACGGCGTCGCTGCTCGCGGCGGTCGTGCTGGGAGTACGGAACCGGCGCTACCGGGTACTGGAGCGCGACGAGCAGGCGGCGGCCGCCGACCAGGGCTCGTCGGACGACCCGACTCGATCCCTCTGACCTCTCAGATCACCACCCGGCGGGTCCGGCGCTCCCGCTCATGGCGGAACAGGAGCCACGCCGCGAGGACGCCTCCGAGGGCGCCCCCGAGGTGGCCCTGCCAGGAGACACCCGCGCTCATGGGGAACACGCCGAGGAGCACGGAGCCGTACAGGAACGCGACGACCAGGCCGAGCACGATGTGCGGCCACCTGCGGCTGAGGAACCCGCGGACGATGAGGTACGTGATCCAGCCGAAGATGACACCGGAGGCGCCGAGGACGAGGTAGTGGATCGGCGTGAGGAGCCAGGCGAGGATGCCGGAGGTCACCCATCCCGTGACGGTCGCCACCACCCACTGCCGCAGGCCGCTCGCCCAGATCACCGTGCCGAGGACGAAGAGGGGAAGCGAGTTGGCCGCGACGTGGGCGAAGCTCGCGTGCAGCAGCGGCGCGAACACGATCCCATCGAGACCCAGGAGGTTCCAGGGGCGGATGCCGAACGCGTCGAGCGCGTGGTTCGTGAGCGTGTCGACGTACTCGATGAGCCACAGGACCACGACGACGGCAGCCATGACGATCGCGCCCGTACGGAGCCGGCGCCAGTCGAAGGTGACATGTGACATGGAGCCAGGATGGCACTGCAGGCTGTGACACCGTCGGTCCCGCACGAAGCGGCTACCCTCATCCGGTGGCAGGTCCGCTCCCCGATGGTGATCCCGTTCCCGACGACGGGGCTCTGCCGGCGTCCGCGCTCGCCGCCGGGGACGGCACGCTGGCCTTGTACCTGCATGTCCCGTTCTGCGCGAGCCGCTGCGGGTACTGCGACTTCAACACGTACACGGCGGCTGAGCTCGGGGCCTCGCCGGGAGCATCCCAGACCTCGTACGTCGACGCGGCCCTACGGGAGGTCTCCCTCGCCCGCGGTGTCCTGGGCCCGCGACGGGTGACGAGCGTCTTCGTCGGCGGAGGCACCCCGACGCTGCTGGCGTCCGACACGCTCGTCGCGCTCCTTCGGGCCGTCGACGACGCGTTCGGGCTCGCCGAGGATGCCGAGGTGACCACCGAGGCCAACCCGGAGTCCGTCACCTTGGAGTCACTGGCGGTACTGCGGGCCGGCGGCTTCACGCGCGTGTCCTTCGGGATGCAGTCGGCCGTGCCGCACGTGCTGCGGACGCTCGACAGGGTCCACACACCGGGCCGAGCGGCGGAGGCGGTCGCCGAGGCGCGCGCGGCGGGCTTCCGCGACGTGTCGCTCGACCTCATCTACGGCACACCGGGCGAGTCGCTCGAGGACTGGCGGGCCTCGCTGGAGGCGGCCGTGGAGGCGTCGCCCGACCACCTCAGCGCATATGCCCTCATCGTCGAGGAGGGCACCCCTCTGGCCAGGCAGATCCGTCGCGGCGAGCTGCCGGCACCCGACGACGACGACCTCGCGGACAAGTACCTTCTCGCCGACGAGCTCCTCCGCGACGCGGGCTACGACTGGTACGAGCTCAGCAACTGGGCACGACCGGGTCACGCGTGCCGCCACAACGGGGCGTACTGGCGTTCGGCGGACTGGTGGGGCATCGGGGCGGGCGCGCACTCGCACGTCGGCGGGGTGCGCTGGTGGAACGTGAAGCACCCGGCGACGTACGCCCAGAGGCTCGGCGGCGGCCGCAGCCCCGGTCACGCACGGGAGCTGCTCACGGCGGACCAGCAGCGCGTCGAGCAGGTCCTGCTGGAGATCCGGCTCGCCGAGGGTCTCGCGGTCTCGCACCTCCTCCCCACCGAGCGCGCCAGGGTGGGCGACCTCGTCGCGCGCGGCCTGCTCGTACGGCGCGACGACCGGCTCGCCCTCACGCTCGACGGGCGGCTGCTCGCCGACGCCGTGGTCCGTGACCTGCTCGACTGAACGACGCTCACCGGCGCGTCCTCCAGGGCGGATGGTGGGCTCGTGGCCTAGCCTCACGGGGTGCCAGGAGACCGCTACCGGGATGTGCTCGCGCCGGAGAACCGGCCGCGCAAGGCCGCGCCGCCCAAGGTGACGGTCGAGCGTGACCTGGTCGTCGAGGAGGGTCTGACGGGGTTCTGCGGGGCGGTCGTCGCCTGGGAGAACGGCATCGTCGTGCTCGAGGACCGCAGGCTGACGCGCCGCTCGTTCCCGATGGGGCGCGGGTTCCTCCTCGAGGGGCGGCCGGTCGAGCTCGTCTCGCCCGCACGGCAGGCGCCCGTACGGGCGACGCACACCGCATCGGGCTCCCGTGTCGCGGAGGCGGGCCGCGCCCGTGTGGCCGCACCCAGCCGCATCTACGTCGAGGGCCGCCACGACGCGGAGCTCGTCGAGAAGGTGTGGGGAGACGACCTGCGGCACGTCGGCGTCGCGGTCGAGTTCCTGGGGGGCGTCGACGACCTTCCCGCGATCGTGGAGGAGTTCCGCCCGAGCCGCGACAGGCGCCTCGGCGTCCTCGTCGACCACCTCGTGCCGGGCAGCAAGGAGACGCGGCTCGTCGACCAGGTACGGACGGGGCCGTTCCAGGCGTACGTCCTGGTCACCGGCCACTCGTACATCGACATCTGGCAGGCGGTGAAGCCTGCGACCCTGGGCATCCCGGGGTGGCCCGACGTCCCGAAGGGCGAGGACTGGAAGAAGGGGACGTGCGCGAGGCTCGGCTGGCCTCACGCGGACCAGGCCGACATCGCGGCCGTGTGGCGGGCGATCCTCGGCAAGGTCGCGACGTGGAAGGACCTCGACCGCCGCCTCGTCACCGAGGTCGAGCGGCTCATCGACTTCACGCAGGACCTCTGAACGGGGTGGTGGCCGCATCGTCGCGGCTCCCGTGTGAGGGGCTCGATCGCGGTTATGGCCGCTCAGATCGCTCCCGGCGCGCCCCCGCGGCGTTCCTGCCCGTCTGCACAGCGAAAACCGCGCTCTCCCTGGCTCTACCCTTGCGACCGTGGCGGAGCTCCTGCACGGCGAGTACAAGGTTCCCGGCGGCAAGCTCGTGGCCGTGGACCTGCAGGCCGACGACGGGCTCCTCGCCCAGGTACGGGTCAGCGGCGACTTCTTCCTCGACCCGGACGAGGCGCTCGAGGTCATCGACGGCGCGCTCGAAGGGCTCAGCACCGCGACGGCGGTCGGGGAGCTCACGGCCCACATCGAGGAGGCGCTCGGAAGAGCCCGTACGGAGGCGCTTCTTCCGCGGCCCGTCACGATGGCCGGCTTCGACGCGCGGGCCGTCGCCATGGCCGTACGTCGCGCGCTCGGTCACGCGACCGGATGGGGCGACCACACCTTCACCTACCTTGATCCCGGCCCCCTCGACCCGGCGATGCACGCCGCCCTCGACGAGGTGCTGGGGCGGGAGCTGGCCGCAGGTCGCCGCGGCCCGACGCTCCGGTTCTGGGAGTGGGAGAACCCGGCCGTGGTCATCGGCTCCTTCCAGTCTCTGCGCAACGAGATCGACGCCGAGGCGGCCGAGCGGTACGGCGTGCAGGTCGTACGGCGCATCTCCGGTGGCGGTGCCATGTTCATGGAGGCCGGCAACTGCATCACGTTCTCTCTCGTCGTGCCGGAGTCGCTCGTCGACGGCCTGAGCTACGAGCAGTCGTACGCGTTCCTCGACGAGTGGGTCCTCGCCGCGTTGGGCGGCGTAGGCGTCACCGCCTCCTACGCGGGCCTCAACGACATCGCATCCCCTGCCGGGAAGATCGCCGGCGCGGCACAGAAGCGGTTCATCGGCGGCGCGGTCCTGCACCACGTGACGATGGCGTACGACATCGACGCCGACAAGATGCTCCAGGTGCTCCGGATCGGGCGAGAGAAGCTCAGCGACAAGGGCACGAAGAGCGCGAACAAGCGGGTCGACCCCGTACGGTCCCAGACCCGGATGACGCGCGCCGAGGTGATGGCCGCGTTCCTCGAGACGTTCCGCCGTCTCTACACGGTCGTCGACGGCCAGCTGACCGACGACGAGATCGCGCGTGGCGAGGATCTCGTACGCACCAAGTTCGCCAACCCGGAGTGGACCGCCCGGGTTCCCTGATCGCGAGCCCGCCGCGGCTGTTCCCGCGGCGCTAGCCTGTCTGGGGTGACGGAGACGACCGCGGAGACCATGCCCGTTCCCGGCGCCGTCACGGGGCTCACGCACGCCGAGGTCGAGGCGCGCACGGCCGCCGGCGAGACGAACGCGGTCGTCGAGGTGACGAGCCGCCCGCTCTCGGAGATCGTGCGGGCGAACGTCTTCACCCGCTTCAACGGGCTCCTGGGCGCGCTGCTCGTGCTCGTGCTGCTCACCGGCTCGTACAAGAACGCGCTCTTCGGCATCGCGCTGGTCGTCAACTCCCTGCTCGGCATCGGCCAGGAGTGGCATGCGAAGCGAAAGCTCGACTCCCTGGCCGTCCTCCACGCGCCGAGGGCGACCGTCCTGCGTGACGGGGTCTGTACGGAGATCCCGAGCGCCGGCATGGTCCGGGGCGACGTCGTCGCGCTCCGCCCGGGCGACCAGGTCAGTGCGGACGGCCCGATCCTCGTCTGCGACAACCTCGAGGTGGACGAGTCCAACCTCACCGGCGAGTCGGACGCGGTCGACAAGTCGGTGGGGGAGAGCGTGTCGAGCGGTACGGCGGTCGTCGCCGGCACGGGCTGGTACCGGGCCGAGGTCGTCGGGCAGGACGCGACCGCGCAGCGCCTCGCCGCGGAGGCGAAGGTGTTCACCCGGGCCCACTCTGAGGTTCAGCACTCCACGAACGTGCTGCTTCGCTGGCTGACCTGGATCGTCCTCGTCATGCTGCCCATCTCGGCCTGGTCCCAGTGGCGAGCGGTCGGTGACAAGGGCTGGCAGGAGGTCGTGCTCCGTACGGCCGCGGGCATGGTCGGGCTTGTCCCCGAGGGGCTCGTCGTGCTCACCACGCTCGCCTTCCTCCTCGCTGCGGTGCAGCTCACGCGCAAGCAGGCGCTCGTCCAGGAGCTGCCCGCCGTCGAGCTGCTCGCCCGCGTGGACGTCATCTGCGTCGACAAGACGGGGACCCTCACCGAGGGCGAGATCGTGTTCGAGGACCTCCACGTGCTCGACGGGGAGTCGGAGCCGGAGATCCTCGCCGTGGTCGCGGCGCTCGCGGACGACACCGCGGGCAACCAGACGAGCAAGGCGCTGGCCCGTGCCTTCCCCGATCCGGTCCACGAGGTCACGGACCGGGCGGCGTTCTCGTCGGCCCGCAAGTGGAGCGGCGGCGTGGTGGAGGGCCAGGCCTGGCTGCTCGGTGCGCCGGACGTGCTGCTGCCCCCGACGACCGATCCGGACCTCGTCGCCCGAGTCCACGCCGCCTCCGACGCCGGGCGTCGGGTGCTCCTGCTCGCGAGGGCCGACGGTCTGCCGCCCACCGGGGAGGCGCCGACAGGCGTACGACCGGCCGCGATCATCGAGCTCGCCGAGCTCGTGCGTCACGACGCCCGCGAGACGCTCGACTTCTTCCGAGCACAGGGCGTGCGGGTCGTCGTCATCTCGGGCGACACGCCACGTACGGTGACGGCCGTCGCCCGTGACGTCGGCCTGGACGCCGGGGAGCCCGTCGACGCGAGGACGCTTCCGGAGAGCGAGCCGGAGCTCGCGGACATCGTGGACCGGACGACGATCTTCGGTCGCGTCACGCCGACGCAGAAGCGCGCGATCGTCCGCGCCCTGCAGTCGCGCGGGCACGTGGTCGCGATGACCGGCGACGGGGTCAACGACGTGCTGGCCCTCAAGGACGCCGACATCGGCATCGCGATGGGGAACGGCGCCCAGGCCACGAAGGCCGTGGCCCAGCTCGTCCTGCTGGACTCGCGCTTCGCGCACCTCCCCTCCGTCCTCGCGGAAGGCCGGCGTCTCATCGGCAACGTCGAACGGGTCGCGAGCCTCTTCGTGACCAAGAACGTCATGAGCGCCGTGTCGATCCTCGCTGCAGCCTTCCTCGGGCTCGCCTACCCGTTCCTCCCGAGCCAGCTCACGCTGGTCTCCACGCTGACGATCGGCATCCCGGCAGCCATCCTCGCTCTGGGCCCGAACGACCGCCGGTACCAGCCGGGGTTCCTGCGGCGCGTCCTCGCCATCTCGCTGCCGGCCGGCGCGGTGGCGGGCGTCAGCGCGTTCGCGGTGTACGCCGTGCTGAGCGAAGGCGTCGTGCACGCCTCCGTCGCCTCGACGGCGGCGCTCACGTCGCTGCTCGTCACGATGCTGTGGCTGCTCTCCTGCCTCGCCCGTCCGTACCGGGTGTGGAAGGTCGTCGTCGTGGCCACGATGTCGGGGCTCGCGGCTCTCGCCTACCTGCTGCCCGCGGGCCGGAGCTTCTTCGCGATCTCCGCGGACCCCTCCGCGCTCGGCTGGGGCCTCGTGACGGGCGCGATCGGCGCCGCGGTCGTGGAGGTCGCCTTCCGCATCTCGCGGGCCCGGGTGCCCACGGTCGAGGCGGGCCACCATCGACCCGAGCCGGGGGAACTAGAGTCGATGGAGGCCAGACCACTCGGCACGAGGCCGCACCACGCCGCATCCCGGCGGTGACGAGCACCATCCACGCCATGGCGTGCCAGACCGTAGGAGCGCGCATGACGACTGACGAGATCCTCGACCTGCTTCGGGAGGTCGCGGCGGACGTCATCACACCTCGGTTCCGAGCGCTCGCCGCCGGTGAGATCGACGAGAAGACGCCCGGTGACTATGTCACGGTCGCCGACCGGGAGGCCGAGGTCGCGATCACCGCGCGGATCCACGCCGAGTACCCGGACGCGCTCGTGGTCGGCGAGGAGGCGTCCTTCACCGACCCGGGCCTCATGGCGGCGCTCCCGGGAGCCGAGCACTCGTTCGTGGTGGACCCGGTCGACGGCACGCGCAACTTCGTCCAGGGGAACCCGGACCACGCGGTGATGCTCGCCGAGCTGAGACGCGGCGTCGTGATCCGCGGCTGGATCTGGCAGCCCGAACACGAGACGGCCTTCGTCGCCGAGCGCGGCGCCGGCGTCACCCGCAACGGCTCAGCGCTCGCGGCGATCCCTCGCCAAGGCACCCCGCGGGTGGAGTCGTCGTCACGCCGGGCGCTCGGCGCGCTCGCCGGCCGTACGGACTGGCCTGTCGCCCGCACGAGGTTCTGCTGCGGCGTCGACTACCCCCGCCTGCTCGTGGGAGAGCTCGACGCCCTGCTCTACGCGCTGCCGAAGCCGTGGGACCACGCTGCCGCATCCCTCATGCTCGACGAGGTCGGGGGCGTGACCCGGCTGCTCGACGGCACGACGTACGTGCCGGGCCGGCCGATGGGGGTCCTCCTTGCCAGCGCCACCCCGGCGGTGTGGAGCACAGTCGACGCGGCCATCGCGACGGAGCCCGTACGCCGGTGACCCTCGTACGTGGTCGGCGTCGTGCGGCTCGTACCGGCCGGGCACGTCGTCGCGCTCGCTGACGCCGCGGAGTCCCTCCTCGGCCCCCTCCCGGGAGCGGCGCCGCTGAGGCGTCAGGCGCGAGGTACGGCCTGGATCGGCAGGGTCCGTACCGAGGGCGTGACGCCTGCCGCGGCGAGCTCCGCGTAGGCACGTCCGATGGCTCGACGCGCCCACGTCTCGTCCCAGGGCCACTGGAGCTCGGGATGGTCGTACGCATCCTCCTCGGCGACGCCCTGGCCGACGAGCCACTCGCACTGGCCGTAGATCGCGTCGAGCCCTGTCCCCTCCCAGGAGATGAAGTGGGCGTCCACGCTGTCCCCGTGCCCGGGGACGACGATGGTGTCGGGCTTGCACAGGGTCAGCAGCGACTCCATGACGCGCGGCCAGTTCCTCATCGAGGTGGTCTCGTCCACCTGCGGCGGGTCGCCCTGCTCGACGAGGTCCCCGGCGAACAGGACGCGCGCCTCCGGCACGAGGACCGCGAGGTCACCGCCGGTGTGGCCGGGTCCGAAGTGCCCGATCTCCACGTGCAGGCCGCCCAGGTCTCTCGCCGCGATGATGGACACCGGCGCGGACGGCACGCCGATGCGGTCCGGGTCGAGGCCGTGCTCGATCGCGGTCGTACGACCGTCCTCGCTGCTGAGCGACGCGGCCAGCGACTCGTGGCCGATGCTCTCGACGTCGCCGAACGCCGCAAGACCGAACGCGTGGTCCCAGTGGTGGTGGGTGACGACGACGTGACGCAGCGGGGCCTTCGTGACCGTACCCACCGAGTCGCGGAGCGCGGCGCCCTGCTCCGGGCTCGACCCGGTGTCGACCAGCAGCGCGCTCTCGGTGCCCACGACGAGCCCGCAGTTCACGCTCGCGGGCGCCAGCGTGGTCACGTACACGCCGTCGCGCACAGGACGCCAGGCGACGGGGGGCTGGTCGGCAGGGCTCATGGCAGACAACCTACCCAGCCTCGGCAACGCGCGTTCCGTGACGGAAGCGGTGCCTCGTCGGGGCTAGACTTGGCACTCTCCGCAGCAGAGTGCCAGCCATGAGGAGGTGGAGATGCTCGACGAGCGCAAGCTTGCGGTCCTGCGGGCCATCATCACCGACTACGTCGAGAACTCCGAGCCTGTGGGGTCGAAGGCCCTCGTGGAGCGCTACCACCTCGACGTCTCCCCGGCGACCATCCGCAACGACATGGCGACGCTGGAGGAGGAGGGCTACCTCACCCAGCCGCACACCTCGGCGGGCCGGATCCCCACGGACAAGGGGTACCGCCTGTTCGTCGACCGTCTGGCCACGGTGAAGCCCCTGTCGCCGGCGGAGAAGCGGGCGATCTCGACGTTCCTGGGCGGGGCCGCGGACCTCGACGACGTCGTGGCACGTACCGTGCGGCTGCTGGCGCAGATCACCCAGCAGGTCGCCATCGTCCAGTACCCGGTCGTGTCGACGGCAGTGATCCGTCACCTCGACGTGGTCCGCCTGCACCTCGACCGCGCCCTCGTCCTCCTCGTCACCTCGACGGGCAGGATCACCCAGGCGTACGTTGAGATCCCGCCCGAGACGCGTGACGACCAGGTCCAGGCAGTGGCCGTACGGGTCGCCTCCGTCGTGCGCAACATGACCTCGACCCAGGCCGTACGGGCCCTGTCCGGCCTCGCGCCCGAGCCGGGCTCCGACGCGATCCTCGGGATCGTGGTCCAGGCCGTCACCGCCCTGCTCGGCGCAGACCCCACGACCCGCATCGTCGTGGGCGGTGTCCAGAACCTCGCCCGGTTCGGCGAGGACTTCCACACGGCGATGGAGCCCGTGCTCGAGGCGCTCGAGGAGCAGGTCGTCCTGCTGCGGCTGCTCGGCGAGGTACGCGACGACGTGACCGTACGCATCGGGCACGAGAACGAGCACGTGGGCCTGCAGTCGACGTCGGTCGTGGCGAGCGGCTACGGCATGCCGGACGACGCCTGGGCCACCCTCGGGGTCGTGGGCCCCACCCGCATGAACTACCCCTCGACGATGGCGTCGGTGAGGGCCGTTGCCCGCTACGTTGGCCGTTTCCTGGCTGAAGGATGACTGACCTGTGACCGACTACTACGAGGTGCTGGGTGTGCCGCGCGACGCGACGGCGGACCAGATCAAGAAGGCCTACCGCAAGCTCGCCATGCGCTACCACCCGGACGTCGCCTCCGAGCCCGACTCGGCGGAGCGGTTCAAGCAGATCGGCGAGGCCTACGAGGTCCTCAGCGACGGAGGAAAGCGCGACCTGTACGACCGCGGCGGTGACCCGATGGGCCGCGGCGGCATGGGCGGCTTCGGCGGGGGAATGGGCGGCTTCGGCGGCACCTTCGACTTCACCAACCTCGTCGACGCGATGTTCGGCGGCGGGACGTCGCGGGGACCGAGGTCCCGGGTCCAGCGCGGCCAGGACGCGCTCGTACGGCTCCGGCTCACGCTCGCCGAGGCTGCCTTCGGCGTCACGAAGCCGCTCTCCGTGGACACCGCGGTCGTCTGCCACGTCTGCCACGGGTCCGGCTCCGCCGGCGGGGACCCCGTCACGTGCCGCACGTGCCAGGGCCACGGCGAGATCACGCAGATCCAGCGCTCGTTCATCGGCGACATCCGTACGACGCAGCCGTGCCCGACGTGCCGCGGCTATGGCACGACGATCCCCAACCCGTGCGGGGAGTGCTCCGGTGAGGGCCGCGTGCGCGCCAGCCGCACGATCAACGTGAAGATCCCCGCAGGCGTCTCGACGGGCAACCGCATCCACCTCGAGGCGCAAGGCGAGGTCGGCCCTGGCGGCGGTCCCGCCGGTGACCTGTACGTCGAGCTCGGGGTACAGGAGCACGATACGTTCACGCGCAAGGGCGACGACCTCGAGGTCGTCGTGAGGCTGCCGATGACCGCGGCAGCGCTCGGTACGTCGATGACGCTCCCGACCCTCGAGGCGGAGCGGGACGACAAGCCGCTCGAGGAGCAGTCGGTGCTCATCGAGGTGCCTGCCGGGACGCAGTCCGGGACGCGGATCATCGTGAAGGACCGCGGCGTGCCGCGCCTGCGGGGGTCCGGCCGCGGCGACCTCGGCGTCACCGTGCTGGTCCAGACGCCCACGAGGCTCAACGAGGAGCAGAGCGCCCTGCTGCGCCAGCTCGCCGAGCTGCGCGGCGAGACGTCGCCCGAGGCGCACGTCCACAGCCGCGCGGGCTCGAAGGGCCTCATCAACTGGCTCAAAGAGACGTTCAGCGGGTGAGCGACGGGTTCTTCGTCGCCGTCCTGGACGCCGGGGTCCGCGTCGGCTCCCTCGTGACACTGGACGGCCCGGAGGGCCGGCACGCGGCCGTCGTCCGCCGGATCGGCGTCGGCGAGAGCGTGACCGTGACGAACGGCGAGGGACTCGGCGTCAGCGGGCCTGTCGTGGCCGTGCGCAAGGACGGGTTGGACCTCGAGGTGGCCGAGCTCCTCGAGTCCGTTCCGTCCCGGCCGCGCGTCGTGTGCGTCCAGGCCCTGCCCAAGAACGAGCGTGCCGAGCAGGCGGTGGACCTGCTCACCGAGATCGGCGTGGACGAGATCGTGCCCTGGCAGGCGGCACGTTCCATCGTGCGCTGGTCGGGGGAGCGGGGCGACAAGGCGCTCGCCAAGTGGCGGTCGGTCGCGCGGGAGGCCGCCAAGCAGTCCCGCCGGCTGACCGTCCCGGTCATCGCGCCCCTCGCCACGACGGCACAGGTGGCTGTACGGCTGGCGGCCACGCCCGCCGCGTACGTGCTCCACGAGGGCGCGACCCTTCGCGTAGCCGCCGTCCGCCCGCCCCGTTCCGAGATCGTCCTCGTGGTGGGCCCCGAGGGCGGGATCGCCCCGGACGAGCTGGCCGCCTTCGAGGCGGCAGGCGCGACGACTGTACTCATCGCCGACACGGTCCTGCGGTCGGTGACCGCCGGCGCCGTCGCGGTGGCCCAGCTGCGGCTGCTGGCCGCGCTCGCCTCCGAGGGGGACGACGCGTGAGCTTCACGTACGAGTACACGCGGGCCTCAGCGGCCGAGGAACGGCAGCCGGTAGCTCGTGGTCGTCCGCGCCAAGTTCGCGTTGAGCTGCGGGTCGCGGGCGACGACCTCGGACCACCTCGACCGAAAGAGGTCGGCGGCGGCGAACAGCTCGGTCCAGTCCCGGCCCGGTGCGATCGTCCTCGACTCGTGGTGCAGCAGCCGCGCGTCCGGCGTGTACACGTTGCGGTAGCCCAGGGCCCCGATCCGCAGGCACAGGTCGACGTCGTTGAACGTGATGCGCAGCTGCGGGTCGAAGCCTCCCACCTCGTCGTACGTGGCCTTCCGGACCGCGATGCAGGCGGCCGTCACGGCGGTGGTGGCGCGACGGGTCCACAGCATGAGCTCCTGGGTCCTTGACAGGCGCCGGTCGAGCCGGAGGCCGGCGAGGCTGTTGCCCGCGACCGTCTTGATGCCGAGCCCGATGCCGGCGTGCTGCACGGTCCGGCGGTCCGGGTACAGCAGGAGGCAGCCGACCACGCCCACCTCCGGGCGCTGGGCCTCGCCGACGAGCACATCGAGCCACGACGGCTCCAGCACCTCGGTGTCGTTGTTGAGCATGACGAGGATCTCGCCGCGGGCCTCCGCCGCGCCGGCGTTGCAGCTCCGCGCGTACGAGAACGGCTGCTCGGGCCAGCCGACGACCCGGAAGGACGCGTGGCGACGCGCCACGTCCTCGTACCAGCCCAGGACCTCGGGATCGTCACTGCCCGTGTCGACGAGGACGACCTCGAACGACGGGTACGAGGTCGATGCGTAGACCGAGTCGACGCAGCGCCGTACGACGTCGTAGGCGTTCTTGCTGGGGATGACGATGGAGACGAGCGGCCGGCCCGTCACCGGGTAGCGGATGCTCCACGTGCCCGGCAGCCGTCCCGGCGCGACCGTACAGGCGGGCGTGCCCTCGGCGGCGAGCGCAGACCTCAGGACCTTGACGGCGGTCGCGTCAGGAACCGCGGGCGCTCCGGCCACTCGACCAGCCACGATGCCGTCGGAATGCGCCACCGTGGCTCCTCCGCGGGTGAGCCGCAGCTGCAGGTCCCACAGCTCACCGCCGGGGAGGTCGCGCAGGCCTCCGGCGGCGCGGACGAGGGACGTACGGAACCACGTGACGCTGCCCAGGTACGGCAGGGAGTGGAGCAGCTCCGGGTTCCATCCCGGGGTGAAGAACGGCTCGCTCCGCGCGGCATGCTCGACGCCCCGGCGGTCGACGGTCAGCTCGCACACGTCGTCGCCGCCGTACACGAGGTCGGCGTCCGGTGACCGCAGCGTCGCGACGGCGAGGGTGGCGAGGGAGTCGGGGTACAGGACGTCGTCCGGTCCCACGACGACGAGGAAGTCGCCCTCGAGACCCGGCAGGGCCGCGTTCACGCGGGAGGCGAGGGTCGAGCCCTCGCTGACGAGGACGCGGTGGCGGCGGCCGGAAGGCAGCTGGGGTGGTGTCGGGGTGTCGCTGAGGACCGTGAGGTCCCAGCTCTCGTACGTCTGGGCCAGGACGCGGGCCAAGGCCCGCCCCGCGGCTTGCGGGGTCTGGCCGGCAACGTCCAGGACGACGCTGACGCTCGGCGGCCGCTGCGACGCGTCGAGGGCGAGCGCCTCCCGTGCCCGCATCCTGAGCCAGTCGCGGTAGGCGAGGTGCTGGGCCGTGCCGGAGTTGAGGACGCTGAAGTACGCGGACCGCGCGACGCGGCCGACGCCCGGAGCCTTGTCCAGACCCTTGCGGGCCGAAGACTTCGCGCCCTTCGTGATCCGACCCACGAGGTCCTGGCGATCCGGCACGGCGGCCACTCTATCGGCCGGGCCCGACCCGGCCGGGTCCGAACGGGGCTCGGAGGGGTCGCGCGGTCTCCGGCGCCGGCAGAGTCAGGCCGGCTCAAGAGCGGACTCTGCCGGTACGGCCGAGCCGGGCATGGGGTAGCCCTCGTAGCGACGGACCACCGGGATCACGCGCAGGGTGACGGGCAGCATGGCGACCTCGACCCTAGAAGGCCGTCGGGTACCTGTGCGTGTCGGCGGTTCGTGGCAGGATCGATCTATGGATACCGAAGCTGACTTCATGCCGGACGAATCGGAGCAGCTCGACCAGCTACAGGCCGACGAGACGCTCGTCGACCGTGGCGTCGCCGACGTGCTCGACGAGGGGTACACCACGCCTGAGCACTGGTCGGTCGCCGAGGGCTTCGGGAACACGCCCGCCGAGATGCATCAGGGCGAGAGTCTCGACCAGAAGCTCGCCGCAGAGGTCCCCGACGTCACCGACACGGGCGACGACACGAGCTGGCGCGACGACCCCGAGGAGGACCGCGAGGTCGGCAACCGTCGTGCAGGTCGGCTCGTCGACGCCAACCATGGGTACGACAGCGAGGACGAGGAGAGCGACACGATCGGCGAGGACGTCGGCATCGACGGCGGCGCTGCATGCGCCGAGGAGGCCGCCATGCACATCATCGACCCCAGCGAGGACGAGAACGTTGACTGACCCCCACGATCACGCGGGTACCGAAGCCGCCCTGTACCCGCCGATCGAGCCGTACGAGTCCGGCATGCTCGACGTGGGAGACGGACACCGCCTGTACTGGGAGCAGTGCGGCCGTCCTGACGGAAAGCCCGTCGTGGTGCTCCACGGGGGCCCGGGCGGGGCCTGCAGCGCCACGATGCGGCGCTACTTCGACCCGGAGAAGTACCGGGTCGTCCTGTTCGACCAGCGCATGTGCGGGCGGTCCACCCCGCACGCCTCCCAGCCCGATGCCGACCTCAGCGCGAACACGACGTGGAAGCTCGTGGAAGACATCGAGACCCTCCGGACCACGCTCGGTATCGAGCGCTGGCAGGTGTGGGGCGGCTCGTGGGGCAGCGCTCTCGCGCTCTCGTACGCCGAGGCGCACCCCGAACGCGTCACCGAGCTCGTCCTTCGCGGCATCTTCATGCTGCGGCGCTGGGAGCTGGACTGGTTCTACAACGGCCCCGCGGGCCTGGTCCGTCCCGACTGGTGGTCGGTCTTCGAGGAGCCGCTGCGCGGTGAAGCACGTAGCCACCTGCACATCGGGACGCCGGGGAACGACAACATCTCCCGCTACCACGAGCTCCTGTTCGACCCCGACCCCGCGGTGCACGTGCCTGCGGGCATCGCGTGGACGACGTGGGAGAACGCGACCGTGAAGCTGGTCACCGACCCGACCATCGTGGCCGCGGGGCAGGACCCGGCGTACGCGGTCGCCTTCGCCCGCATCGAGAACCACTACTTCACGCACGCCGGCTTCTTCCGCCCCGACCAGCTGCTCGAGGACGTGGGGAGGATCCGCCACATCCCGGCCGTCATCGTCCACGGCCAGTACGACCTGTGCTGCCCGGTGCGCAACGCGTACGACCTGGCCGCCGCGTGGCCGGAGGCAGACCTGCACGTCGTGCTGGCCGGGCATGCATCCACCGAGCCGGCCATCGCCGCCGAGCTCGTCGCCGCGACGGACCGCTTCGCCGAGGCGTCCGACCGCAACTCACGTGCCACCCTGGGCACGCACGCCTAGGATGTACTCCTCGCACGACCCGGAGAGGGAGAACCATCACACATCAGGCAGCCACAGGCCCCGCCGCTGAGCGACGGCTGAGCATTCCCGCGTCGATCAGCATGGTCAACGTCCTGGGACCGCGCGATGAGTACCTCCGCATCCTCGAACGGGACCTTGAGGCCGACATCCACGTCCGCGGCAACGAGGTGACCCTCTCCGGGTCGCCGGTGGCCGTCGCACACGCCGCGGAGGTGCTGACCGAGCTCGTGACGATCCTCCGTACGGGCCAGGGCCTCTCGGCCTCCGACGTGGAGCGTGTCGTCGGGATGACCAAGGAGGCGGGCGAGCTGCGACCCGCCGAGGTCCTCACGCAGAACATCCTCTCGAGCCGTGGCAAGACGATCCGGCCCAAGACGCTCAACCAGAAGCGGTACGTCGATGCCATCGACGCCCACACGGTGGTGTTCGGCATCGGCCCGGCCGGCACCGGCAAGACGTACCTCGCCATGGCCAAGGCCGTCGCGGCGCTGCAGGACAAGCGGGTCAACCGCATCATCCTCACGCGACCGGCGATCGAGGCAGGGGAGCGTCTCGGCTTCCTCCCGGGCACGCTCAACGACAAGATCGACCCGTACCTGCGTCCGCTGTACGACGCGCTACACGACATGGTCGACCCGGACTCAGTGCCCCGGCTGCTCACAGCGGGAACGATCGAGGTCGCGCCGCTCGCGTACATGCGCGGACGCACCCTCAACGACGCGTTCATCATCCTCGACGAGGCGCAGAACACCTCTGCCGAGCAGATGAAGATGTTCCTCACGCGCCTGGGCTTCGGCTCCACGATGGTCGTCACGGGCGACGTGACGCAGGTCGACCTTCCCGGTGGTTCCCGGTCGGGGCTCCGCGAGGTGCAGTCGGTGCTGGACGGCCTGGCCGACGTCGCGTTCTGCCACCTCACAAGCCACGATGTCGTCCGTCACCAGCTGGTCGGGCGGATCGTCGCCGCGTACGACCGGTACGAGTCGTCGCTCCCGCACGTGCGGAGGTCCTGATGATCGACATCAACAACGAGTCGGGCCTCGAAGCGGACGAGCTGGGGCTCGTGGCGCTGACCCGGTTCGCCCTCGACCGGCTTCGGATCCATCCCCAGGCCGAGGTGTCGATCATGCTCGTCGACGAGACGACGATGGCCGACTACCACGTCCGGTTCATGGACGAGCCGGGTCCCACGGACGTGCTGAGCTTTCCGATGGACGAGCTGAGGCCGCCCAAGGACGACGAGGAGCCGCCGCTGGGGCTGCTCGGCGACATCGTGCTGTGCCCGGCCGTGACGGCGCGGCAGGCCGCTGACAACGGCCGTACGACCGACGAGGAAGCCGAGTACCTCCTTGTCCACGGCGTTCTGCACCTGCTCGGCTTCGACCACGCCGAGCCGGAGGAGAAGGCCGCGATGTTCGGCCTCAACGACCAGATCATCGCGGCCTGGAACGCCCGCAAGGTCGCGCGCGCGTGACGCGGAGCCGCGCCGCCGGCTCTCGTCGCTAGACTGCTCCCCAAGCAACCGACGACCTAGGCGAGTGACGCGTCCACGTGACCCAGTGGTTCGAGATCGGCCTCACAGGCGTCTTCGTCCTGCTCGCGGCTGTCTTCGCGATGATCGACGCGGCGTACACGACGATGACGCGTGCCCGGGCGAAGCATCTCGCCGACGAAGGCGTCAAGGGAGCGAGCAGGGTCGAGCAGATCCTTGCTGACCCGGCGCCCACCGTCGCCACGGCCCAGTTCCTCTTCCTCACCTTCGAGGTGCTCGCCGTCGCGACGATCGGCGTCCGCGTGTTCGAGGGGGTCGGCGGGTTCGCCGCCCGCGTTCTGCTGACGGCGCTCATCTCGGTCGTCGTGCTGTTCATCGTCGCCGGTGTGGGTGGCAGGACGCTCGGCCGCCAGAACCCCACCAGCGTCACCCTGCACACCGGCAGCATGATGAGCCTGCTCACGACAGTGCTGTTCTTCGCGCCTCAGATCATGATCGTCGTCGGCAACCTCATCACCCCGGGTCGCGGCTACCCCGACGGCCCCTTCGCGTCCGAGGACGAGCTGCGCGAGTACGTCGACCGGGCCGAGGCCTCGAACCAGATCGAGGCCGAGGAACGCCGGATGATCCACTCCGTGTTCGACCTGGGCGACACGATCGTCAAGCAGGTCATGGTGCCGAGGCCCGACGTCGTCTTCATCGAGGCGCACAAGACGCTGCGGCAGGCCACCTCGCTGGCCCTCCGGTCGGGGTTCAGCCGGATCCCCGTCGTCGGCCCGGGCGGCCTCGACGACATCGTCGGGATCCTGTACCTCAAGGACGTCATGAAGCGGGTGTACGACAACCCGGCGGCCCAGACGTCCGAGGTGGTCACGTCGCTCGTGCGTCCCGCGACCTTCTGCCCGGACTCGAAGCCCGTTGACGACCTGCTCCGGGAGATGCAGCTGCACCGGAGCCACGTCGTGGTGGTCGTCGACGAGTTCGGCGGTACGGCCGGGCTGGCCACGATCGAGGACATCCTCGAGGAGATCGTGGGCGAGATCGTCGACGAGTACGACGACGAGATCCCGCCCGTCACGGAGCTGTCCGAGGGTTACTACCGCGTCGTGTCCCGGCTCCCGCTCAACGACCTCGGGGAGCTGTTCGGGATGGAGCTCGACGACGACGACGTCGACTCTGTCGGCGGCATCATGGCGAAGCAGCTCAACAAGGTCCCCATCCCCGGCTCGACCGTCATCTGGCAGGGCCTCGAGCTCATCGCCGACAGGCCCACGGGACGCCGCAACCAGATCGGCACCGTCCTCGTACGCCTCGCCTCCGACTCCGACGACCGTGCGGCGGACGCGGCCACACAGCTGGCCCGTCAGGCCGCCGAGGAGAACCCGTCATGACCCATCGCTCCGGCTTCGCCTGCTTCGTGGGTCGCCCCAACGCGGGCAAGTCCACCCTGACGAACGCCCTTGTCGGCGAGAAGATCGCCATCGCGTCGTCGAAGCCGCAGACCACCCGCCACGCGGTTCGCGGCATCATCAACCGCGACGGGGCGCAGCTCGTCCTCGTCGACACCCCAGGGCTGCACAAGCCGAGGACGCTGCTCGGCGAGCGGCTCAACACGCTCGTACGGGACACGTGGACGGAGGTCGACGTCGTCGCGGTCTGCCTGCCCGCGAACCAGCACATCGGCCCCGGCGACACGTTCATCGTCAACGAGGTCGCGTCGCTGCCACAGCGTCCGAAGCTCGTGGCGCTCGCCACGAAGTCCGACCTCGTGAGCGGGAGCCGGCTGCGGGCACACCTCCTCGAGATCCAGCAGCTCGAGGAGTCGTCGGGCGTGCGCTGGGAGCACATCGTGCCGGTCTCGGCGCTCACGGGGGAGCAGGTGGACCTCGTGTGCGACCTGCTGTGCTCGCTGCTGCCCGAAGGGCCGGCCCTGTACCCGGACGACGTCGTCACCGACGAGCCGACCGAGACGCGGGTCGCAGAGCTGATCCGCGAGGCGGCGCTGGAGGGTGTACGGGACGAGCTGCCGCACTCCATCACGGTGGTGGTCGACGAGATGAGGCTGCGCGAAGGGCGCCCCGCCGACAGGCCGCTCATGGACGTGTTCGCCTCGATGGTCGTGGAGCGGGACTCGCAGAAGGGCATCCTCATCGGCCACAAGGGGTCGCGGCTCAAGGAGGTCGGATCCGCGGCGCGTACCCAGATCGCCGCGCTCCTCGGCGTGCCGGTCCACCTCGACCTCCACATCAAGGTGCTCAAGGAGTGGCAGCGCGACGCCAAGCACCTGAACCGCCTGGGTTTCTGACGCCGTCCGAGCCCGACGTCGGTTCACCATGGTCGACGTCGGTTGACCATGCTGGGCGTCGGTTCACCATGCTGGGCGTCGGTTCACCATGTTAAGTAGGTGAACCGGATGTTCTCATGGCAGATTTGCCATGAGAACGTACAACTCACCCACTTAACATGGTGAACCGACGCACCGCCTCCAGCCGAAGGGGGACGTCAGGCGATACGGGCCTTGAGGCCCGTCTTCACGGAAGGCCAGTCGTCGATCGTGACGGCGTACACGACCGTGTCCCGCCATGTGCCGTCCTGGCGGGGGACGTCGCGGCGCAGAACGCCCTCCCGTACCGCGCCGAGCTTCGCGATCGCCGCCTGGCTCCGGGTGTTGAGGATGTCGGTCTGGATCTTGACCCGCCCGTAGCCGAGGGTCTCGAACGCATGGGTCAGCAGCAGGAGCTTGGCCTCGGGGTTGACGAACGTCGACCACACCCGCGGGTCGTACAGCGTCCAGCCGAGGTGCGCCGACTCCCGGTCGGGCATGAAGTCGCCGAGGCTGCTCGTCCCGACGAAGGTCCCTGCAGGAATGCCGAGAGCCTCGACAGCCAGCCGGATCGCGTACACCGTGCGGCCGTGCCCGAGCCCGTTCGGCGGCACGGCGTGGGCGTACCCGTTCACCGCCATCGCCAGCGCGTCCTCGTCGGTCCTGGGCGGGTGGTGCATCACGTACCCGTGCGCGTACACCTCCGGTTGCATGAGGATTCGCGCGAGCTCCGGGCAGTCGGCCTCGGTCAGCGGTCCGAGGCGGAGGTGCGGACCTGAGAGCTCGGCGGCGGTCAGGGGGAGCTGGGCTGGCACGTCGCCGACCCTACTGCGCGAGAAGAAGAGGAAGAGACTCGGCAGAATAATTGAAAGTACAACTAAAAGGCCCGTACGATGTCCGGCATGGCCACCATTCCAGTTCTGTACCTCTCCCACGGCGCTCCGCCTCTCGCCGACGACGTCACCTGGACCGGCGAGCTCCGCGCGTGGGGAAAGGACCTGCCGAAGCCGAAGGACATCCTCGTGGTGTCGGCGCACTGGGAGGCCGCACCGGCCACGATCTCGTCGACGACGGCCCACACCCCGCTCGTCTACGACTTCTGGGGCTTCGAAGACCGCTACTACCAGGTGACGTACGACGCCCCGCCGGCTCCTGAGCTCGCGCAGAAAGTTGCCCGGGCGGTGGGTGGCTCCGTTCGACAGGATCCCGGACGAGGGCTGGACCACGGCGCGTACGTCCCGCTCGTCGAGCTCTTCCCCGAGGCCGACGTCCCGGTGCTGCAGCTCAGCCTGCCGACGCTCGACCCGCGCAAGCTGTACGCGCTCGGGGAGCGGCTCGCCGAGCTGCGCGACGAGGGCACACTCATCGTCACCTCCGGCTTCACGACGCACAACCTGCGCTGGTTCCACCCTCAGGAGGGGCCGGGCGGCACACCGCCCACGGCGTCGAGCGAGTTCGACCACTGGGCGGCCGAAGCCCTGGCGGCGAAGGACATCGAGGGCATCCTCGACTTCGAGCGCACAGCGCCCGCCGCGCGTGAGGCTCACCCTCGTACGGAGCACTGGGCCCCGCTCTACGTCGCCCTCGGTGCAGCGGCCGGGACGAACCACGACAGCACGAGCGTCATCGACGGCTTCTGGTACGGGCTGTCCAAGAGGTCGTGGCAGTTCTGAGGTTGCTGGGCTAAAGTGGCTGGCATGTCGCGGGCGACCCTCCTTCTTGGCTGCCGCAGCGAGGCCCAGTAACGCCGGCCTCCTCGCTGCGGAGTCGCTGCGTGTCGGCACCCACCCAGACCAGCGAGGACCAAGACATGACCCACAGCTTCGGCACCCGGCCTCAGAACGGACTGCCCGTACAGCAGCCGTCTCCGATGCCCTTCCAGCGCTACACCCCCTTCGTACCGATCGACCTGCCCGACCGGACCTGGCCGACCAAGAAGATCACCCATGCCCCCCGGTGGCTGTCCACGGACCTGCGTGACGGCAACCAGGCCCTCATCGACCCCATGACGCCGTCCCGCAAGATGCGGATGTTCGAGCTCCTCGTCGGCATGGGCTACAAGGAGATCGAGGTGGGGTTCCCCTCCGCTTCGCAGACCGACTTCGACTTCGTGCGCAAGCTCATCGTCGAGGACCGGATCCCCGACGACGTCCAGATCTCCGTGCTGACGCAGGCCCGCGAGGACCTCATCGACCGTACGGCGCAGAGCCTGGTCGGGGCGCACCGCGCGAACATCCACCTGTACAACGCGACCGCCGAGCTGTTCCGCCGTGTCGTGTTCCGCATCTCCGAGGCCGAGTGCGTGGAGATGGCGAGGAACGGGACCCGCCTGGTCATGAAGTACGCCGAGAAGTACCTCGAGGACACCGAGTTCGGCTACCAGTACAGCCCTGAGATCTTCACGCAGACCCCCACCGACTTCGCCATCGAGGTGTGCAACGAGGTCATGGACGTCTGGCAGCCCGGCGAGGGGCGCGAGATCATCCTCAACCTGCCGGCGACTGTCGAGCGCTCCACGCCGAACACGTACGCCGACCAGATCGAGTACTTCTCCCGGCACGTCAAGAACCGGCCGTACGTGGCTGTGTCGCTCCACCCGCACAACGACCGCGGGACCGCGGTGGCGGCCACCGAGCTGGCGCTCATGGGCGGCGCAGACCGCGTCGAGGGCTGCCTGTTCGGGCACGGCGAACGGACGGGGAACGTCTGCCTGGTCACGCTCGGCATGAACCTGTTCAGCCAGGGCATCGACCCGCAGATCGACTTCTCCGACATCGACGAGATCCGTCGGACGGTCGAGTACTGCACGGGCCTGCCGGTACATCCCCGTCACCCGTACGCGGGCGACCTGGTCTACACCGCGTTCTCCGGATCTCACCAGGACGCCATCAAGAAGGGTCTGGAGGACCTCGAGAAGCAGGCCGCCGCCCAGGGCGTGGGGCTGCACGAGGTCGCCTGGGAGGCACCGTACCTGCCGATCGACCCGCACGACGTGGGCCGTACGTACGAGGCGGTCATCCGTGTGAACAGCCAGTCGGGCAAGGGCGGCATGGCGTACATCATGAAGTCCGACCACCACCTCGACCTGCCGCGCCGGCTCCAGATCGAGTTCTCGCGCGTCGTCCAGCAGCACACGGACGCCGAGGGCGGTGAGGTCACGAGCCAGACGATGGGCGAGATCTTCGCCACGGAGTACCTCGACAGCGTCGAGCCGCTCGAGCTCGTGACGTGCACGACCGTCTCCAATGGCAACGGGTACTCGATCACGGCCACGGTCCGCGACCGGGGTGTGGAGCGGACGCTCTCCGGCGAGGGCAACGGGCCCCTGTCGGCGTTCGTCGACGCGCTGGGCCTGCTGGAGTACAACGTCCGGGTGCTGGACTACCAGGAGCACGCGCTCTCGCCCGGTGGCGAGGCCAAGGCCGCCGCGTACGTCGAGGCCGAGGTCGCCGGCGACGACGCGACGCAGGTGTACTGGGGCGTGGGCATCGACTCGAGCATCGTCACCGCCTCGCTGCGCGCGGTGTGCAGCGCCATCAACCGTGCGCACATGTCCGTACCGGTCGAGGACCGCGTCGTGGACCCGGTCGGGATCAGGCCCTGAGGAACCCAGCGGCAGGCGGCGGGAGCCTGACTCTCGCTGCCTGCCGGCACGGGTGGGGCGACCGGGAACGACGGGCTTTCGCCCGGTCCCGACAGGCTCGTGCACTGGTGTCCCTCCGGTGCCTCGCAGGGACCGCCGTGATGGCACGACTGCAACTTGACGGAAACGTTTACGTCGCGCTTGACGCCTTGTGTGACGCGGGGGTTCGATGAGTGTGCACGCGTCTGCGTAACGCGATTCGCAACGTTGCGTGCTGATCCCAGGAGGTCCCGATGACGTCGACGAGCCGCGATGTGGCGCGGGCTGCCGGCGTCTCGGTCGCGACCGTCTCCCGTGCGTTCTCCGAGACGGGGGCCGTGTCGGAGACCACGCGCCGGAAGGTTCTCGCCGAGGCGCGTCGCCTCGGCTACAGCCCCAACCCGGCCGCGCGGCGGCTCATCACCGGTCGGTCCGGGAACATCGGCCTCATCGTCCCCGACCTCGCGAACCCGTTCTTCGCCGACATCATCAAGGGCGTCCAGCGCAGGGCCCGAGAGGCACGCCAGGCGATCCTCGTCGCCGACACCGATGAGCAGGCACGCATGGAGTGCGATGCGCTGCGAAGCCTGGCCCGCCAGGTCGACGGCGTGATCCTCGCTTCCCCCCGGTCTGCGATCGAGGACCTTCCCCACGACCTCAACATCCCCATCGTGCTCATCCACCGCGAGGCTCCCGGCTGGTGGAGCGTGAGCGCCGACTTCGCCGAGGGGGTACGGCAGGCGCTCGTCAACGTGCGCGCCCTGGGTCACGAGCACGTCGCCTACGCCGCGGGCCCGATCCAGTCCTGGTCCGGCGGCATGCGCACGGCATCCCTGCGGCGGCACGCCGCTGAGCTGGGCGTGACGCTGTACGAGCTCGGCTCGGTCGCGCCCACGATCGACGGCGGCCTCGCGGCGGCGGACCTCGCGCTCGCCACGCCTGCGACCGCCCTCATCGCGTACAACGACGTCGTCGCCCTCGGTGCCATGCGGCGCTTGACGGCGCGTGGGGTCAGCGTGCCTCGCGACATGTCAGTCGTGGGGTGTGACAATACGATGCTCTCCCAGCTCTCCGTCCCCGCGCTGACGACCGTCGGCGTGCCCCGGTACGAGGCCGGCGAGGCGGCGGTCGCGCTGCTGGAGCGCTCGCTGGCGGACGCCGACGCCGTACCCGTCCAGCAGGTGCTGCCGACGTCCCTCGTCATCCGGGACTCGACGGCGCCGCCGAGGCCCTCGTGAGCTCGGCGGACCTGCTGCTGCTGCACGCGACGGACGACGTGTACGTGGCGCTGCGGCCGGTGGCATCCGGTGAGAGGCTCCACGATCCGGATGCTGGCACCGTCACCGTGCGTGACGACGTCGCAGCCGGTCACAAGGTGGCACGACGCGACCTCCCGGCGGGATCGCTGGTGCGCAAGTACGGCCAGATCATCGGCTCCCTGGTCAACGACGTGCCGCGAGGCGGCCACATCCACACCCACAACCTCGCCATGCCGCCCCGAGACGCGCGGGTCGCCGAAGACACCCACGCGGGCACGGCGCCGGTGACATCCGTCCCGCGCACGTTCAAGGGCATCCGTCGGGCCGATGGACGGGTGGGCACCCGCAACGACATCGGCGTCCTCACCACGGTGAACTGCTCGGCGACGGTCGCCCAGCACATCGCCCGCCACTTCGACCTCGTCGACCTGCCCCAGGGCGTTGACGGTGTCGTCGCCCTGACCCACGGCTCGGGGTGCGGCCTGGAGGCGAAGGGACCCGCGTGGGAGACCCTGCGACGCACGCTGGTCGGCTACGCGACCCACCCGAACATCGGCGGCCTCGTCGTGGTCGGGCTCGGGTGCGAGGTGCTGACCATGGACCAGTTCCTCGCGGACCTCGGCGTGACGGACGTACCGACCGTCTCGTACACCATCCAGGACGTCGGCGGGACGAAGGCAGCGGTACGCAAGGGCGTGGAGCTGGTCATGGAGCTCGCGAGCCGGGTCGGTGTGGAGCGCACGGAGTGCGCCCTCGGCGAGCTCGTCCTCGGACTCAAGTGCGGGGGCTCCGACGCCTGGTCGGGGCTCACAGCCAACCCCGTGCTGGGCTACGCGAGCGACGTCATCGTCGCGGCCGGCGGCACGACGATCCTGGCCGAGATGCCCGAGATCTACGGGGCCGAGCACCTGCTGGCGTCGCGTGCCGTCGAGCCCACAGTGGCCGACGCGCTCTACTCCAAGATCGCGTGGTGGGAGACGTACGCGACGGAGAACGGGGCCACCCTCGACGCCAACCCGTCGGCCGGCAACAAGGCGGGCGGCATCACGACGATCGTCGAGAAGTCACTGGGTGCCGTCGCGAAGGCCGGCACGGCGCCGGTCAGCGCCGTCGTCGACTACGGAGCGCGGGTCCCCGACTCGGGCCTGGTCATCATGGACACGCCCGGGTACGACCCCGTCTCGGTGACGGGGATGGTGTCCGGCGGCGCGACCGTCGTCTGCTTCACCACAGGGAGAGGGTCCGTGTTCGGATCCAAGCCCACCCCGACGCTCAAGCTGTCGACGAACTCGGACCTCGCTCGACGCCTGGCGGGCGACATCGACCTCGACTGCGGGCCCGTGCTCGACGGTCGTCCGATCGCGGAGCTCGGCGAAGAGCTGCTCGACCTGATCTGCGCCACGGCATCAGGTCGCACCACGGCATCCGAGGACCTCGGTGTCGGGAACGAGGAGATCATCCCGTGGCGGACAGGAGCGGTGATGTGAGCGGACCGGTACGAGTGGCGCAGGTCGGACTGCGCGGGTTCGGTGCGATCCACCTCGAGCGGGTCGACCGGCTGACGGCGATGGGGCGGGTCGAGCTCGTCGCCGCCGCGGACCCGGCAGGACCCCTCGACGGACGGGACGTGCCCTGGTACCCGACGCTCACGGAGCTCCTCGCCCAGCACGAGGTGGACATCGTCAATATCGCCACTCCCATCGGCACGCACTACGCGCTCGCCTGTGAGGCCCTCGCCGCCGGGGCGGACGTCATGCTCGAGAAGCCGCCCGTCGCGGCTCTCGAAGACTTCTGGAAGCTCCTCGACGCCGAGAAGGCCAGCGGGCGTTCGGTGCAGATCGGGTTCCAGGCGCTGGGCTCCGAGGCCCTGGAGCGGGTGAGGGAGCTGGCCGCCGGCCTCGGCGAGCTGACGAGCGTGCAGATCTGGGGCATGTGGCTCCGGGACAACGCGTACTACGGCCGCGCCGCGTGGGCTGGGAAACGCGTGATGAACGGCCGACGCGTGGCGGACGGGGTCTGTACGAACCCGCTGGCGCACTCCTTCGCCACGGCGTTCGCCCTTGTCGGGCTGACGGACATCAGCCAGATCGAGGCCATCGAGACGGAGCTGTACCACGCGCACGACATCGAGGCCGACGACACGAGCTGGGTGAAGATCCGCCGGACGGACGGGGTGCCCATCGACGTGAGTCTCACGCTGTGCGGGCCCGTGCAGGAGGAGCCGACGGTGACGTTGGTGGGTACGAAGGGGCGCATCTCCCTCACGTACACGACCGACGACATCGTGGCGGAGGTCGGCGGGATGCAGGTCACGGAGCACACGGACCGTACGGACCTGCTCGAGAACCTCGTCGATCACCGGGAGTCCGGTGCGCCGCTGCTCGTGCCGCTCGCGGACACGATCGGCTTCATGGCGGTCCTCGAGGCGACGCAGACGGCCCCGGATCCCACGGCGATCGACGAGCAGTACATCGACTGGCGCGGCGCGGGGGACTTCACCTACCCGGTCGTCCAGGACATCGACACCTGGCAGCTCCACTGCCTCGCAGAGGGCAAGGGCTATGCGGACGCCGGCGCCCCGTGGGCGAGCGCGTCCGCCAAGGCGACCTGGACCCCGCCGCGCCGCTGAGCTCCGGGAGAGAACCTGTGCGCTCCGGGAGAGAACCTGTGCGCTCGGGGAGAGGACCTGTGCGCTGCGGGAGCGGATAGCTCCTCTCCTCGAGCGGATAGCTCCTCTCCCCGAGCGGTCAGGACGTGAGGAAGTTGGCGACGATCTCGTGCGTCCGGCGGGAGACGCCGTGTGGGCCGGGGACGAAGACACCCTCGTACGTACCTGGCCCTCCGGCGAACAGCTCGGTGAGCCGGGCGTCCGCGGCCTTCATGCCGTCCATGGGGAACAGGTCGTCCTGCTCGCAGTAGACGACGTGCAGAGCCTGGTTGCGGCGGTTGGCCGCGATGTCCGGCACGTCGAGAACCCGATGCCGCCACGGCGTGTTGAGCAGCCACGAGTGGCAGTCGAGATGGTCCGGGACCAGCGAGTCGTTCGTCGCCATCATCGCGACGACGGAGACCTTCGCGATGTCGCCGTCGAGCGCGGACAGCGTGGCGGCGCGCCCGCCGCCCCCGGAGAAGCCCGTCACCCCGAGCGGCCCGCCCACGAGAGACCGCAGGACTGCGAGACTGGTGAGGTCGTCGTGGGCGATCATGCCTGCGTACGAGGTGCCGATCGCCCCGGCACGCTTGGCGACGAGGTGCTCGTGGAGCTTCGCCTGGCCGTCGTACATCTCGCTCTCGTCCACTCCGGCGGCTCTGAGCAGCAGGGCCTGTTCGGCGACCTGTCCCTGGGCCTCGCTGAAGTCGAACCGCCGCGATCCCCACGAGAAGGCGTCCGGAGCCAGCACGGCCACGCCTCGGGACGCCAGCATCGCCGCGAAGGCGACGCCGTCCTCGTACAGGTCCTGGTACGCCTTCCCGACGGGTCCGGGGAGCAGCCGCTCGGCTCCGATCGACTTGATGCCGGCGTGGCAGTGCAGGTCGAGCACGCCCGGCAGCGTGGACGGATCCACGCCGTCTGGGTGCAGGAACCAGGCGTGAAGCTCAGGACCGTACCCGACGCTCCACGCGAGCTCGGTGGTGCTGATCCCGTCCGCCACGTCCACGCCCACGACGCGAGGTGCGGGTGCCTCCGCGGGCTGCGGGACACCCAGTGCATCGGACACCGCCGTCGTCCAGTGGTCGCCCGTCACGTACGGACGGGAGGCGACGTAGTCGTACCAGTCGTCGTACCCGTCGTGGTTCACAGTGCCCCCTCGTGGTTCACGATCGCCCGGCGGGTCAGCGGTCGAGCGGGAGCGCGAGCTCGGCGGGGGTCACCGCGCGCCCCTCGGCCATGGAGAGGTTGGCGCAGATACCGACCGCGATGGCCCGCATCCCGTCGACCCAGTCCGACGGGCGACCCAGCGGGTCGTCGCTCGGGCCGACGAACACGTCGCGGAGCAGCAGCTCGTCACCGCCGCCGTGACCGCCCTCGCCCTCGGGGATCGGGACCTCCTTGGCGACCTCCCAGTGTTTCTGGACGATGAGACGGTCGCTGCGGACGCGCTCGCCGCCCTCGCTGTGGTCGGCGACGAACGACGGGTCGACGATCGGGGTCCCATTGTCCACGAGGACGGCCACCCGCTCGACGACGTCGAGCTCGGCACGCCCCTTCGTACCGTTCACCGCGACCCGGTACCCCTCCCACGGCGCGTGGGCGTTGAGGGCGTACGAGAGGGTGGCGCCGCCCCGGTAGTCGGCGATCACGGCCACGTTGTCCTCGGCGGTGATGCCGGTGTCGAAGACGTCCTTGTCGCGCAGGTAGCCGTCGTACTGCTCCTGGTCGAGGTACAGCTCCTTGAGCCGCGGGTCCGTGCGGAGGTCGAGCTCGAACGGACTGTGCTCGCCGTCGTGCGTGCCGCGCTTCGGACGCGGCGGCAGGCCGCGCCTGTCGGCGTTCTCGGCGCCGTAGAACCGGGTCCCGCCGGAGGCGAAGACGCGCGTGGGGGCGTCGGCCAGCCACCAGTTGACGAGGTCGAAGTGGTGGCTGGACTTGTGGATGAGCAGGCCTCCCGACTTGTCCTTCTCCCGGTGCCAGCGCCGGAAGTAGTCGGCGCCGTGGGCCGTGTCGAGCACCCACTCGAACGTGATCGACAGGACGTCGCCGATCTCGCCGGAGGAGATGACGCGCTTCAGCTCGGAGTTGCGGGGCGAGTACCGGTAGTTGAACGTCACGACGACGCTGCGTCCGGTCCGCTTCACGGCCTCCTCGATCTGGTGGGCCATGTCCGCGTTGATCGTGAGGGGCTTCTCGCACACCACGTCGACCCCGGCATCGAGGCAGCGCACGATCATCTCGGCGTGCTTGTAGTCGGGCGTCGTGATGATGGCCCTCTCGGCACCGGAGCGCTTGAGGATCTCCTCGAGCTCGTCGGGGCCGCCGGTCACGATCGACGACAGGTCGTAGCCGTACTCGGTCGCCATGCGCTGGGCGTGGACCGTGATGCGCCCTGGGTTGACGTCCACCATCGCGACCAGGGTGGCGACGTCGGCGTGGGCACCCCCGATCGCGTCGAAGTACATCTGGCAGCGATGGCCGGTTCCGATGACGGCATAACGGGTTGTCACGAGGTTCCTTCCGAGATGTGTCGGTCGATGTGCTCAGGCGGGGTACCACCCGAGCCGGTGTGGTCATTCACCCCAGCGGGCTCACTTGATGCCGGTCGTCGCGATGCCCCGGATGAGGAACCGCTGGCCGAACAGGAAGGCGAGGAACACCGGGATGAGGGAGACGACGCTCATGGCGAACATCGCACCCCAGTTGGACGAGCCGGTCGAGTCGAGGAATGCACGCAGTGCCAGCGGCACGGTGTAGATCTTCGGGTCGATGAGGTAGATCAGCGACGACAGGAAGTCGTTCCACATCCAGATGAACGTGAAGATCGTCGTCGTCGCGATCGCCGGCACCATGAGCGGGAGAATGATCCTCAGGAACGTGCTGAAGTGGCCGCAGCCGTCGATGCGCGCCGCCTCGTCGAGCTCCTTCGGCAGGCCGCGGATGAACTGCACCATGAGGAACACGAAGAACGAGTCCGTGGCCAGCATCTTCGGGACGATGAGGGGCAGGAACGTGTTCACCCAGCCGAAGTTCTGGAACAGGATGTACTGCGGGACGAGGACCACGTGATACGGGATCATGATCGTCAGCAGCATGATCGCGAACATGACAGTGCGCCCCGTGAACTTGAGCCGGGCGAACGCGTACGCGGCGAGAGAGCACGACACGACGTTGCCCAGGATGCAGCCCACGACCACGATCGCCGAGTTGAGCAGGTAGAAGCCGAACGGCTGGTCGAGCGCCGACCATCCGTACGTGTAGTTGCCGAGCGTCATGTGCGCCGGGACCAGGCCCGTGTCGCGGAAGATCTCGTCGGTCGGACGGAACGAGCTCACGAGCATCCAGAGGAGCGGATAGACCATGAGCAGCGAGGCCGCGACGAGAACGATGTGCTTGATTGTCGAGGTGACCGGGTTGTACGTCCTCTTGGGCCGGTGCGTGCTCCGCGTCGTCGACTCGGTCGTGGCGAGTGTCGCCACCTGAGGTTCGGCCGGCAGGTTTGCGATTTCAGTCATCGTAGAACACCCAGTACTTGGAGAGGAAGAAATTCAGGAACGTGAAGATGCCGACGATGAGCACGAGCAGCCATGCCATGGCGGCGGCGTAACCCATCTCCAGCTGGGCGAAGCCCTTCTGGTACAGATACAGCGTGTAGAACATCGTCGAGTCCGACGGACCGCCGTTTCCTCCCGAGACGATGAACGCCTGCGTGAAGGACTGGAATGCACCGATGATCTGGAGCACCAGGTTGAAGAAGATGATCGGGCTGAGCAGGGGCATCGTGATGTGCCAGAACTGCGTCCACTTGCTGGCCCCGTCGACCGACGCGGCCTCGTAGTACATGTCGGGAATCTGTCGAAGCCCGGCCAGGAAGATGATCATGGGCGAGCCGAACGTCCACACGTGGAGCAGGATGATCGTGTAGAGGGCGGTGCCCGGGTCGGCGATCCAGCCGGGAGGGTTCGCCCAGCCGAGGCCGCGCAGGATCTGGTTGATGAGGCCGTCCGTCCCGAAGATCTGGCGCCACAGGAGCGCGATCGCGACGGAGGAGCCCATGAGGCTCGGCAGGTAGAACACCGACCTGTAGAACGCCAGCCCCCGCATGCCGCGGTTGAGCAGCACCGCGATCACCAATGCCAGTCCCAGCTGCAGCGGGGTCGACACGAGCACGTACGTGAGCGTGACCCGGATCGAGTTGAGCAGGCGTGGGTCGCTGGCCATCCGCTGGTAGTTCTTGATCCCGATCCAGTCCGGGGCTGCCAGGAGGCTGTAGTCGGTGAACGACAAGTACAGGGACGCGATCATCGGGCCGATGGTGATCACGACGAGCCCGATGAGCCAGGGAAGGAGGAACAGGTAGGCGGCCTTGTTGTCGGTCGACTCCTGCTTCACCCCCTTCAGCTGTCTTAGCTCATTGAGTGCACTCACGTAAGGATTCCGCTCTCTCGGGGACCGTGCCTTGTCACCCTCTGCGACCCCGCCAGGGACGCTGGCCCGATGCGGTGGCCGGAGCCGGCCCGTACATCGATGTACAGCGGAACTGACGGCCCGCTCGGGGCTTCCATCAACCTAGACCCTCGCCCAGCCTGCACGGGAGCCTAGTTCGCCGACGTTGGGGACAAGGTTCAAGGCTCTGCAGCCCTGTCGAGCCCGGCTCGGCTTCGGTCACGCTACGGTGCGGTCCAGACACGGTCAAGGCGATGCAAAGGATTGCAGTCCTGTTCCATCAGGTTTCGGGAAAACGCTTCCCGAGCCGCAGTCTCGCACGCTTCCGCCCTGCTGTGCAAGGCGGGTGCGACCGGATGGAACGCTCGTGGAGCGTGGTCCTCGGCCGCTCAGCCCGCGGGTGCGACGTTCTCGACCGCGCCGCCGAAGCGCCTGTCGCGGCGCGCGTAGACCTCCACGGCGCGCCACAGGTCGCGACGGTCGACGTCGGGCCAGAGGGTGTCCGAGAAGACGTACTCCGCGTACGCGGACTGCCACAGCAAGAAGTTGCTCGACCGCTGCTCGCCGCTGGATCGCCAGAACAGGTCCACGTCCGGGATGTCC
>JAJZQV010000028.1 GCA_021803025.1 Actinomycetes bacterium
TCGGCACGCCCGAGGAGCGCGAGGTCGGCCTTGGGGTGGTTCTGCCGGACGACGTTGAAGAGCGGCTCGAGGACGGCGTGCTGGGGGGCCTTCGGAGCGGTCCAGCGGGCGATGCGCTGGCGCATGCGGAGACGGGGCTGTTCGGGCCCGGTGTCGGTCCTGGGCAGGGTCGGGGGCAGCGGCATGACCTCCGCTGCCCCGTCCGCGTGCGAGACGGTGTCCGGTGACGCGATGTCCTGCTCCGTCACGACGCTCCTTACCGACTGGTAAGGCTCAGTCTAGGCGGCACGGACCAGGTGGGACCCGCTAGACCGTGATGAGCGCGCCGACGCTGGAGACGCCCATGCTCTCCAGGTTGGCCCGGCCGTGCAGGAAGCCGAGCTCCATGACCACCGACACGTGGACGAGGTCGGCGCCCAGCTGCCTGATCAGGCGTGACGTCGCCCCGACGGTGCCGCCCGTCGCAAGGACGTCGTCGATGACGAGGACCCGGGTGTGGGGCTGGATGGCGTCCCGGTGGATCGCCAGCGTGTCGGAGCCGTACTCCAGGGAGAACGACTCGCTGTACACGTCCATCGGCAGCTTCCCCGACTTGCGCACCGGGACGAAGCCCACGCCGAGCGCGAGAGCGACGGGCGCGGCGAAGACGAAGCCCCTGGCCTCCATGCCCACCACGACGTCGATGTCGGCGGGAGCCGCCTCGACGAGCGCGTCGATGCACGCCTTGTAGCCCGCGTGGTTCGCCAGCAGCGGCGTGATGTCCTTGTACACCACACCGGGCTTGGGGAAGTCCGGCACGTCACGGATGAGAGACGCGACCAGGGCGATGCGCTCCTCCTGGGTCGTCGGGGCCATCGGTCCTCCTACTTCTTGCGCCGGGTGCGCGTCTGCCGCGTGGGCTGGGTGCGGGGGTTCGCCGAGCGGGTAGGAGCGGAGGCGTCGTCTGCCGCCTCCGCGGTCTCGGTCGGCTCGTCGCCGGCGGGGGCGTCCTGCGTGACCGACGGCGCGGTGACGGTCGTGACCGTGAACGCGGGCTTCGTGTCGGGGGCTGCCGGGGTGGACGGGACGGCCTCCGCCTCGCGGGAGGTCTCGCCCTTCGGGCCCGCCACGTCGACGACGGTCGTCCTGTACGTGGCGCGGGCGCCGGCGGTCTTGCGGCGACGTTCGACCCGCTCGCGGTGGGCCTTGATCTCCGGCTCACGCTCGCGGAGCTGCGCCAGGAGCGGGGATGCGATGAAGACCGAGGAGTACGCGCCCGCGATCATGCCCACGAAAAGGGCGAGGCCGAGGTCCTCGAGCGGCCCCGACCCCAGGACGAACACGCCCGCGAAGAGCAGCGCGGCGACAGGGAGGACGCCGATGACCGTCGTGTTGAGCGACCGGACGAGCACCTGGTTCACCGCGTGGTTGGCCGCCTCGGAGTAGGTGACCTTGTCGATCTCCATCGAGGCGACGTTCTCGCGGATCTTGTCGAACACCACGACGGTGTCGTACAGGGAGTAGCCGAGGATCGTCAGCACGCCGATCATCGTCGCCGGGGTGACGGTGAAGCCCACAAGTGCGTAGATGCCGATCGTGATGATGAGGTCGTGGAGCAGGGCTCCCAGGGCTGCGACGGACATCTTCGCGTCGCGGAAGTAGATCCAGATGAGCAGGCCCACGAGCACGAGGAACACCGCGAGCGCGATGGCCGCCTGCTGGGTGATCTGCTGGCCCCACGAGGCGCCGATGAGCTGGTAGGCGACCTCGTCGGACGACCTACCGGCCTCCTTGGCGATCGCCGCGCGGACAGCCGTCTGCTCCTGGACGTTCAGCGACCGGGTCTGGACGCGGACCTTGCTGTCCCCGACGGTCGTGACGACGGTGCTGTCGAGCGCCGGCACGCCGGTCCTGATCACGGCGTCGCGGTACTGGCTCACGGTCGACGACGTGACGGTCGCCGGGACCTGGAAGTCCGAGCCGCCGCGGAACTCGATCCCGAGGTCGAGCCCGCGCACCAGGAGCGCCACGACGGAGATGAGGAGCGCGATCGCCGAGATCGTGTACCAGATCTTGCGGCGCCCGATGAAGTTGTACGCGAGGTCCCCCGTGTACAGGCGGTGGGTGAGGCTCTGTCGGGGCTGCGGGCGTTCGAGGGTCGGCGTCGTCATCTCAGACCTTCTTCCTGGCCGTCGCCGGGCGACGGACGACCACCGCGTTCTCGTGGACCGGGCCGACATGGCCGGCGTCCAGACCGGATCCGGGCCTGCCCGCGCCGAAGAACTTCGTCCTCACGAGCAGCGCGACCAGGGGCTTCGTGAAGAAGAACACGATGACCAGGTCGATGATCGTGGTGAGCCCCAGGGTGAAGGCGAAGCCCCTGACCGCGCCCAGGGCGAGGACGAAGAGCACGATCGCGCTGAGCAGGGAGACGGCGTCGGCGACGACGATCGTACGGCGTGCCTTCTGCCAGCCGGCCTCGACGGAGGTCTTGATGCTCCTTCCGTCGCGCATCTCGTCACGGATCCGCTCGAAGAAGATGACGAACGAGTCGGCGGTGACACCGATGGCCACGATCGCACCCGCGATGCCGGGCAGGCTCAGGGCGAAGCCCATCGACGAGCCGAGCAGGACCATGAGCGCGTACGTGCCGGCAGCTGCCATGGAGAGTGACGCCACGACGACGAGCGCAAGCGCGCGGTAGTACAGGATCGAGTAGAGGAGCACGAGGACGAGGCCGATGGCGCCGGCGATGAGACCCGCACGGAGCTGGTCTGCGCCGAGGGTCGCGGAGACGTTGTCGACGCTCGAGACCTCGAAGGTGAGGGGCAGTGCGCCGTACTTGAGGACGTTCGCCAGGTCCTGCGCCGTCTTCTGCGTGAAGGAGCCCGTGATCTGCGCGTTCCCGCCGGGGATCGGCGCCGACACGGACGGAGCCGAGATCACCTTGCCGTCCAGCACGATCGCGAACTGGTTCATCGGGCTGGACTGGGTCGCCAGGTGGGCCGTGGCCGCGTTGAACAGCTCGGCGCCGAGGCTGTTGAAGCTGAGGTCGACGGCCCAGTTGAGCTGGTTGTTGGGGACGCCCGCCTGCGCCTGGGTGACGAGGCTGCCTTCGATGAGCGTCGGACCGAGCAGGTACTTGGTCTGGCCCGTCGTGGCGAGGTCGCTGCGCAGGCACGCGAAGAGGGGCTGGTCCGCGACGTCGGGGAACGAGTCGCCGCAGGTGAAGGCGCTGAAGTCCGCGGTGTCCGCGGGGGACGGTACCCAGGCCAGCTGCGACGTGAGGAGGTCCTTGCGCGCACTGTCCGAGGACGGCAGCGGTGAGGTCACGGCCGTCGGACGCGGGCTGCTCAGCGCCGGGACCTCGGGCAGCGCTGTGGCCTGGTCGCTCGCTGCCGAGCTCGCGGTGGACGACACCTGGTACACGGCCCTGAACTCGAGCTGTGCGGTCTGGCCCACGAGCTGGACCAGCTCGTCCTTCTGCATGTTGGGGACCGACACCTGGATCTGGTTGCCGCCCGACGTCGTCACCGAGGACTCTCCCACGCCGAGCGAGTCGACGCGCTGCTGGATGATCGTCTTCGCGAGCTCCAGGCTCGTCTGGTCGACGGCCCCGGTCCCGGTCGAGTTCTTTGCGGTCAGCGTGATCGTCGTTCCGCCCTCGAGGTCGAGGCCTAGCCGGGGCGTCCACGTGTGGGACAGCGCCATGAGCAGGTACAGCCCAGCCAGGACGACGAGGAAGGAGACGAGCGTACGCACGGGATGCGTACGCCGGATGGTGCTACTGGCCACGTGTGACTGCCCTATCCCTTGTCCGTCGGCTCGGCAGTCTCGGTCACGGGGGCGTCGGCGACGAGGTCGCCGGAGACGTCTTCACGGGCGACGACTGGTGACTCATCGGCGAAGGTGGCGGCAGGACCAGGGCCGGGCGCGGTCTCCGTGACGGTGTCGGCCTCCGTGGGCTCCGCGACGTCCGCGTACTCGAACTCGTCCTCGTCGTCCTTGAGCGGCCGGATGATCGCCTGGCGGACGAACGTGAGCTCGACGCCCGGGGAGACCTCGACGACGACCTGCTTCTCGCCCAAGTGGCGGACGGTGCCGAAGATGCCGCCGGACATCATGACGCGCGAGCCGTCCTGGATGGTGGCCTGCAGTGCGGCCGCCTCCTTCGCGCGCTTCTGCTGGGGCCGGATGATCAGGAAGTAGCCCACCACGATGAGGACAGCGATCATCGCCAGAGTTAACGGATCTACCATGTCATCCCTTGACTGAGAGGTTCGTGCTCTGCCGGTGCGAGAGCCTTGCACAGCCTAGCGGCCGGGATCTGCGGAACCGAACCCGCGCCCGGCGTGGGGCGAACCTGTGTCTTCGCGGTGTGCCGGCTCAGTCGAAGAGGCCCGGAGGAAGGACCGCGCCGGGCGGGGTCCGGACGCCCAGATGTGCGTATGCGGACGGGGTGGCCACCCGGCCGCGGGGCGTGCGCATGAGGAAGCCCTGCCGTACGAGGAACGGCTCGGCGACCTCCTCGACCGTCTCGGTCTCCTCCCCGACGGCGATCGCGAGCGTGCTCAGTCCCACGGGGCCGCCCGAGAACTTGCCGCAGATCGCCTCGAGCACCGCCCGGTCCAGGCGGTCGAGACCGAGCTCGTCGACCTCGTACAGCTGCAGCGCCTCGAGCGCGAGCGCGTCCGTGACGACGCCGTCGCTCCTCACCTGCGCCACGTCACGCACCCGGCGCAGGAGCCGGTTCGCGATGCGTGGCGTCCCCCGCGACCGGGACGCGATGAGCTCCGCCGCACCGCCGTTGAGCGGCACGCCCAGCCGCTGCGCCGACCGCCGGACGATGTGCGTGAGCGCGCTCACCTCGTAGAAGTCGAGCTGTGCGGTGAACCCGAACCTGTCGCGCAGGGGGCCGGGGAGCAGGCCGGCTCTCGTCGTGGCTCCGACGAGCGTGAACGGCGGGATCTCCAGAGGGATCGCCGTGGCTCCCGGGCCTTTCCCGACGACGACGTCGACGCGG
Organism: Actinomycetes bacterium; assembly: GCA_021803025.1. GTDB lineage: Bacteria > Actinomycetota > Actinomycetes > Propionibacteriales > Propionibacteriaceae > Fen-668. The sequence goes on from JAJZQV010000028.1 coordinate 5,003, forward strand.
AAGTCCTCCATGGCGAGGTAGAGCATCTCCTCGGCGGGACGAGACATCCGGTGGATCTCGTCGAGGAAGAACACCTCGCCCTCGCCCAGGCCGGACAGGATGGCCGCGAGGTCGCCGGCGTGCTGGATCGCCGGTCCCGACGAGATCCGCAGCGGCGCGCCGAGCTCGTTGGCGATGATCATGGCGAGGGTCGTCTTGCCGAGTCCCGGCGGGCCGCTCAACAGCACGTGGTCGGGCACGCTGCCCCTGTGCTTGGCCGCCTGGAGGACGAGGCTCAGCTGGTCGGATACCCTCGGCTGGCCCTCGAACTCGTCGAGCGTGGTGGGACGCAGCACCGCCTCCGCGGTCCGCTCGTCCGGCGTCGCGTGGGGGTCGACGGGGCTGGGCTCGTGCACGGGGAGAAACCTACTTGGCCAGGGTCCGCAGCGCGGCCCTCATGAGCGTGGCGACGCCGAGGGACGGGTCCTCGTCGGCCATCGGCTGAACCCTGTCGCAGGCCGCCTCCGCGTCGCGCGACGACCAGCCAAGCCCTTCGAGACCGAGCCTCACCTGCTCGCGCCACGCCGGGGGCGCGGACGGACGCGCCACCGGCGAGTCCGCCGACCCCAACCCCGCGACCTTGTCCTTGAGCTCGATGACCAGGCGCTGCGCTCCGCGGCGCCCGATCCCGGGGACGGAGCTGAGAGTGACGAGGTTCTCGGTCGCGATAGCTGTCCTGAAGTCGTCGGCCGAGAGGACGGACACGATGGCCAGGGCCAGCTTGGGACCGACTCCTGTCGCTGTCTGGACGAGCTCGAAGAGCTCCCGGCCGGCGTCGTCGGCGAACCCGTACAGGGTCAGCGAGTCCTCCCGCACGACGAGGGACGTCGCGAGCGTCGCCTCCTGCCCGGTCCTCAGCCCGGCACACGTGCTGGGGGTGCAGAGCAGCCGGAGTCCCAGCCCGCCCACGGTGACCACGGCCCACGTCGCCCCGACCGCACTGACGACGCCGGTCACGTACGCGATCACGACCCACCCCTCGCGGCGACGACCTGGCTCCACGTCCGCGCGTGGGTGGCCCCCTGCGCGGCGGCGGCCAACCGAGCAGCGGCAGCACCGCGCCACGCGTGACAGATGGCGAGCGCCACGGCGTCCGCAGCGTCGGCCGGCTTCGGCGCGGCGTCGAGCTTGAGGATCCGGGCGACCATCGTGCCCACCTGCGCCTTGTCCGCACGACCCGAGCCGCTGATGGAGGCCTTGACCTCGCTGGGCGTGTGCTGCGCGGAGGGGATGCCGTGACGGGCGGCCACGAGGAGCGCGACACCCGCTGCCTGCGCCGTGCCGATGACTGTCGTCACATTGTGCTGGGCGAACACCCGCTCCACCGCGATCGCATCGGGCCGATGGATGGCGATCCACATCTCGAGTCCCTCCTCGATCTGGAGGAGCCGGCGGGCGACGTCCAGATCCGGTCTCGTACGGATCACGCCCGCGGTGACGAGCTCCGCGCGTCCCGGGCTGCCGAGGACGACGCCGATGCCGCACCGGGTGAGTCCCGGGTCGACGCCCATCACCAGCACAGGCGGATCCTTTCCGAACACATGTTCGAGAGGCTAGCGGCGTCTGCCGCATGCGCCGCGGTGCCACGCCGGACGAGCGTCACTCGTCCTCGAGCGCCGCCTCGACCTCAGGGGCCACCGCGTCGTTGCCGTACACGTTCTGCACGTCGTCGAGGTCCTCGAGCGCGTCGATGAGCCTGTACAGCTTCCTGGCGGCCTCGACGTCGTCCACCGCCTGGTCGAAGGAGGGTACGAACGCGACCTCGGCCGACTCGTAGTCGAAGCCCGCCGCCTGCACGGCCTTCCGGACGGCCACGAGCTGGTTCGGGTCGGAGGTGATGGTGAAGCCCTCGCCCTGGTCGACGATGTCCTCCGGCTCGGCGTCGATGGTCGCCTCGAGCAGGTCGTCCTCGGTGAGCGTGCGGCCGTCCTGCACCTTGTCGACCTCGATGACGCCCTTGCGGGAGAACAGCCGCTGGACCGAGCCGACGTCGGCCATCGTGCCGCTGTTGCGGGTCACAGCCACCCGGACGTCGGAGGCCGAGCGGTTCCGGTTGTCCGTGAGGCACTCGATGAGGAGCGCGACGCCGGCCGGTCCGTACGCCTCGTACATAATCGTCACGTACTCGGAGCCGCCGCCCTCGGCGCCCGAGCCGCGCTTCACGGCGCGGTCGATGTTGTCCAGCGGGACGGAGTTCTTGCGGGCCTTCTGGATCGCGTCGTACAGGGTCGGGTTGCCGCCCGGGTCACCGCCGCCGGTACGTGCCGCGACTTCGATGTTCTTGATGAGCTTGGCGAAGAGCTTGCCCCGCTTGGCGTCGATGACCGCCTTCTTGTGCTTGGTCGTCGCCCACTTGGAGTGCCCGCTCATCGATGCCCTTCCTCACTGACCTGCCGGAAACGTGCCTACTCTACGACGCTTCAGGCGGCGAAACGCGGTCAGTTGAGCACGCGTGCGTAGCCGACGAGCGCGTCGACGGCGTCGTACCCCAGGCCGCGGTAGCGGGCCATCTCCCTGATCGGGTCCTCGGTGTCGACGCCTATCCCCGCACCGGGCAGGCCCGCGTCGAAGAATGACGCGGCGGACGCCTGGAGCAGAAGCCCGGACAGGCCCCGCCCGCGCCAGGCCGGGATGACGCCGAGCCGGTCGGTCCACCCCTCCTGGAAGCCGTCGTCGCCCGTCTCCTCGACGGAGTTGAGTGCGTACCCGACGACCCGGTCCCCCACGGTGAGCACCCACGAGAGGTCCGGGCGGCTCCCGGGCCGGGTCATCGACTCGTGCCACTCGGCCGGTCCGAGCTGGGTCGCGCCCTGCCGGCCGAGGAACGCCTCGTTGTGCGCGGCGAGCACGGCCACGGCGGGCACCGCCGTGTACGGACGCAGCGCGACCGCGTCGGGCACCTGCGGCCGCTTCGGCGGATGCGCGGGGTTGAAGGTCCGGTGCGCGTCGAGGTACCAGGTCTCCGGCAGCAGGCCGTACGACTCGTACAGCTCACGCATCGCCGTCAGCTTCGAGTCCGCCACCGCGTAGACCTTGAGGGGCCCGTGGTGAGCGCGACGCGTCGCGAAGTCCCAGCGCTTGGCTGTCGCGAGGTGCCAGTCGAGAAGCGCGTGCCCGATGCCCTTGTCCCGCCACGCCGGGTGGATGCCGCCCACGAGCCGGACGCGACGAGGCGAGGTGTCCTTGGGATGGACGAGGTCCAGGCCGTACGCGACCATCGAGCCACGCCGGTCCCGGCCGACCACACCGAGCTGCGAGACATCCTCCCCCGACTTCTCGAGGGAGTCGAGGATGTCGTCGACGCTGTGGCGCTCGAGAGCGTCGTCGAGGTGCTCGATGGCAGCGGCGAGGGTGGCCACTTCCGTGTAGTCGGAAGGCGTCAGCCGGTCCCAGACGAGAACGTCCCGGTCCCGAAGGACCTCGAGCGGGTCGCTCACCATGCTGCCCCCGTGTCTCGACCCGGCACCGCCTCGTGCCACGTCCTCATAGTACCGACCGGCATAGTACCGACCGGCCCGGACACCCGACGGCGTCACGCCCAGATGCGCGGCTTCGTACGAGCGACGTCCCGGTCGGGGTCGGTGCGCTCCCAGAGGCGCCGCCACGCCGGAAGGGACCGGACGAGCGGCGACGACACCTGGCCGCTGACGACCTGCCACCACGTCGCGTCGTCCTCCGCGAGGAGGTCCCCGACCTCGTCGAAAGCCCGCTGCGCGACGGTGACGGGGTTGTCGTCGAGGATCTCCTCGCCGTACCGCACCAGCACCTCGTCGACCGTCCGCGGGGTCGGCAGCCTCGTCGGCGCCTCGGGGTTGACCGCGAGCCGGCGGACGACGACGGGGACGACCGGCCGGCCGTACCGGGTCGCCAGCTGCGCCGCCTTCGCGACGACGTCGGCGGCCGCCGCGGAGGCGAAGTCCGTGACGACGAGCACGCTGCGCCCGTGCGACAGCGCCTTGGGGATGCGGGTCGTGACGACCTTCCACGAGGCGGGGATCGACTCGAGGAGCACCGCGAGGTCAGCACCGGACTCGACGTGCGCCAGGGCCACCCTGGCCTCCGCGGACCGGCTCGACAGCCCGGTCACCTCGACCTTCACGCGCTTGAGCCACCCCACGAGGGGGTCTCGCAGCGAGGCGCGCACCGGTACGGGCAGCACGCTCCGGCTCTGCTGAGCGGGCAGCCGCTGAACGTCGCCCGGCCGGGTGGCGCCCCGTCCCCACCGCCAGCCGCGTGTGACGAGCCGCACGTCGCGACCGAAGCCCTTGAACGGGTTGTGAAGCGTCGCGGGGCGGGGCCGATGGGCCGCCCGAGGGTCCGCCCACGACGCGAACTCCCGCGTCATGAGACAGCCACCTGCACACCGACGGCGTCACGGAGGTACGTGATCGCGGGCCTCCTGCCCAGGCGCGTCGAGGCGATCTCCAGCGCGTCCTGGTACGTCGTGGCGGCCCGGAACCCCATCACCTCGGCGGTGCGACGGTTCGCGCCCACGAAGACCACGTCGCCGAGCGCTGCGATCGCCGGCTGCAGGTCGAACCACTGATGGAACGCGTGCAGGGGATGGTAGGCGCCGCGCTGCCTGTACAGGTCGGTGTACCAGGGGTCCGAGGCGAACCTCGGCAGGAAGCGGGCCACGATCTCCGCGGGGTCGCTCGTCTCGGGGAGCACCTCGGCGATCATGTCGGCCGCCGCGCCGTGGTGGCGGGTGGAGAACCTGTCGCCCAGGGGGTGGAACGCGATGACGGCACCGCCCTCGCGGACGACGGGCGTCTCCGACGACAGCCCGTACGCGTGACGCAGCACCCACCAGGCCGCCCCCAGCGGGCTGCCGTCACCGTCGGGCGCTGCGGCGTGGACGGGCGGGACGCCGGTGACGAGGATGTCGGCCGGGCCTTTGACGGCCACCTTCTGGTGCGCGGCGAGCCGCGCCTGTGCCGAGGCCCGCACGCCCTCGACCGACCCGGAGAAGGCGCCGAGAACGGGGTACGCGACGGGACGCGAGTACAGGAGACGGCCCGCCTGTACGGGCGCGGTGGCGAGAGCCCGGCGGCCGGCCAGGTACGCCGCCTGGTCCTTGACCGACCACTCCCACTCCCGCGCCGACAGGAACCGGAGGGGGCCGCTGTAGGAGGGCTGGCCGAGGACGACGGCGACGGCCATCGCCTGGACCCGGTCGGCGACGGCGCGGCGGATGGGAGCGGGATCGCCGTTCCATCCGTACGCCAGGTCGATCGTCTCCGCGGCGGCAAGGCCCGAGGTGAACTCGTCCCACCCGGCGTGCTCCGCGCTCGTCACGACGCTCACGTGGACCACAAGGTCCGACTCGACGACGCGCCGGTTGAACCGGATCTGGTCGCCCCCGTCCGACTCCCCGATCGTCGCGAGGGCCGAGTCGTCGCTCGCATCGTGGCTCGTCAGCCGGGGGTCTCCGGCGAAGCTCCGGCTCACCCTCTCCCCGAGCAGGCGGCGCATGTCCTCCGGCCCGAGCCGGCGGCGGAGGCCTGTCGCCGCGACGAGGACGACGTCGTCGACGCCCGCACCCGCCGCTGCGGTGAGAAGCTGCTCGACCACGGCGCGCCGCGGGTCGTCGGCGGACGAGGGGGCGAGCGCCGAGATGTCGGCGAACGTGATCGTGAGACGCATCCCCGGGTACAGCCGCGCGGCGAACGGCGTGCCGTCGACGGGCTCGGCGAGCGCGTCGGCGGTGGCCGCGACCGCGTCACCCCAGGGCTGCCCATCCGGTGGGTACACGATCTGGGTGCCGAGCGCGAACCGCTCGAGCCGTACGTCGGAGGCCGACCGTACGAGGGTGGGTGGAGTGCGCTCGTCGACCTCGAGGGCGAAACCTGGACGTGACACGAAAGCTCCTTAGGACGGGAGGATCCAGCGCGGGGCCGGTGAGTAGACGGACCATTCGACACTCGACCAGCCCGCCTGCCGTGCGGCGCGCTGCAGCCCGATGTCGGGGTTGACGGCGACGGGGTAGCCGACCGTGCGCAGCATCGGCAGGTCGACGTGGCTGTCGGCGTAGGCGAAGCTCTGGGAGAGGTCGATGCCGTGGAGCTGGGCGTAGTGGCGCAGCCAGGCCGAGCGGGACTCCCCCACCATGGGCGGTCCGGTGAGGAACCCCGTGCATGTGCCCTGCGCGTCAGTGGCGAGCTCCGCGGCGACAATGACGTCGAAGAGCGGCTCGAGAGGCCTCGTGAGCGGGCGGATCACGCCCGTGATGAGGATCGTCGTGTGACCGGCCGCGCGGTGCTGTCGGACGCGGCGGATCGCGTCGCTCGACATCCGGTCCAGCATGTGCGGCGCCATCGTCTCCTCGACGAACGCCTCGAGCGCCGCGAGGTCGGCCCCACGGTACCGGCGGTACACCGAGCGCAGGAACGTGCCGCGGTCTCGCCGCTCCGCCCCGATGTAGCGGGGCAGCTGCGACACGACGCCCGCGAGCTCCTTGAGCCGACCGCTCACGCTCAGCTCGGGCAGCCGCGCCCACAGGTACGTCTCGAGCACGTTCGTGCTGAGGACCGTGCCGTCGAGGTCGAAGGCCGCCAGGACCTTCGGCCGCTCCTCCCCTTCAGGCAGGCGCTTGAGCTCCCGGTACGTGGAGCTGCGCTCCCCGCGGCGGCGACGAGCCGCCTCGAGGCGTCGTACCGGGTCGGTGATGGAGGGGATGTGGATCCCGACCATGTAGGTGTCCCAGTCGAACGACGCGGAGTCGAACCCCCACGTGGCCACGTCGTCCGGGTGCAGCGATCGGTGCAGCGCGAGGGTGCGGTCGTCGACGAAGTGGAGCTCCGACTGCAGGTACTCGGAGTACAGCGACAGGTACTTGCGCAGGAACGTGAGCTGGCTGCCGCCCCGGTCGAGCTTGGCGGCGAGGCCTCGTGTCGTGGGGCTGCGCGGGACGTACGTGAGCGCCCGCTCGGCAACACCGTGCAGCACCTCGGTCGCCTGGAGGAGGCGCTGGACGGGGGCGGCGCCCGGGAACTCCCACAGCGCGAGCTTCGCCGACTGCTGCCCCGTGCCGTACGGGTGCTCGGAGAAGTAGCGGTGGACGAGCTCGAAGATCCCGCGGAAGGTCAAGGGGTTTCGCGCCCCGGAGGCCGAGTGGTAGTACTGCGGCGCCCCTACCTCCGGCTCGGTGGCACAGACGGCGAGGATCGCGTTGACGACCATGTCGCACGGGATGATGTCGATGACGGCGTCGGGGGAGGCGGGGAACTCGGGGAGGTTGCCCCGGCCGTAGGCGAGGATGATCGGGTCGGCCATCTTGAAGCCCTCTATCCACCCCGGGTACGGGTGGACGAGGCTGGACTCGACGATCGCGGGCCGCACCACGGAGACCTTGATGTCCTTGCCCACGTCGGCGACGACACGCTCGCCCATCGCCTTCGCGAAGGTGTAGACGTCGGTCCAGCCGAGCGAGCGGGCCCGCTCCGTACCTGCCGCGACCAGCTGCGCGGTGACCCACTCCTTGCGGCGCGCCTCGGTGTCCTCGGCGGTCGTAAGGAAGCCGGCCTGCCGGTGCAGCTTCTCGGCCTGCTTGCGGAGCTTGGTGAGCTGCGACGCCGTTCGCGACTGGGCCTCGATGAGGTCCTTCATCGCGAGCGCCGCGCGCATCTCGGCGTTGTAGTCGACGTCGTGCGAGTGGGCCGCCTCCGGGATCGCCCCTCGGCGACGGCCCGCCGTGTAGGCCGTGGAGACGTGCACGTAGTGGGGGATGCGCTCGAGCCCGTCCGGTCCGCTCACCGACTCGATGAGGCGTGTGAGCAGCGCCTTCGTCCCGACGACGTTGGTGAGGAACGCCTGGTCGATCGGCGGGTCGAAGGACACGTCGCCCGCACAGTGGAGGAGGACGTCGATGTCGCGCGGCAGCTCGGGAACGTTCGGCAGGTCGCCTTCGATGACCTCGATGCGCTGCTCGACGAGCTGGTTGGCGCCGCCCGCCGCCTCCCGTACCCCGGCGAAGATCTGCTTCTTGACGAGGGAGACCACGCGTTCCCGGGCCGACGACGAGCCCTTGCGTCGCACGAGCACGCCGACCTTCGTGTCGGGCAGCTCCGCGAGGACCTTCCACAGGATCTGCTCGCCGATGAAGCCGGTGACACCGGTCATGACGATCTTCTTGCCCGCGAGGAGATCTGCGAGCTTGCCGTCGAGCAGCGGCGGCGGGTCGGTCGGGAGGTGCTCCGAGCGGAAGGCCGCGGCCGGTGCCGCCGTCACTGTGCGCTCCCCGCGTGGCCGCGGGTCACCGCGAGGGCGTCGCTGAGGGTGAAGCTCCCCACGTACAGCGCCGTACCGATGATCGCGCCCTCCACGCCGAGCGGTACGAGGTCCATCAGCGCGCGGAGGTCGTCGAGGGACGAGATGCCGCCCGACGCCACGACCTTGGCGTCGGTGCGGGCGCAGATCTCCTTGAGGAGCGTGATGTTCGGGCCGGTGAGCATGCCGTCGCTCGCGACGTCCGTGACCACGAACCGCGCACAGCCCGCCTCCGTGAGCCGGGCCAGGGTCTCGTACACGTCGCCGCCCTCCCGGGTCCAGCCGCGAGCCGCCAGCCTGGTCCCCCGGACATCCAGACCGATCGCGACCCGGTCGCCGTACGAGGCGATGACGTCCACGCACCAGTCCGGGTTCTCGAGAGCCGCGGTCCCGATGTTCACCCGGCGGCAGCCGGTGGCCAGCGCCCGTTCCAGGCTTGCGTCGTCGCGGATGCCACCGGAGAGCTCGACCTGTACGTTCATGGCGCCGACGATCTCAGCGATGACCTCGGCGTTCGAGCCGCGGCCGAACGCCGCGTCCAGGTCGACGAGATGGATCCACTCGGCCCCGTCTCTCTCCCAGCGCTGGGCCGCGGCGAGCGGCTCGCCGAACACCTTCTCCGATCCCGCCACCCCCTGCACCAGCTGGACGGCCTGGCCGTTCTGCACGTCGACGGCGGGCAACAGTACGAGCGACTCCACGCCGGAACCCTACCCGAGGGGAAGGGGCCGCCCTAGCGCTCGAGGACGCGAGACCGATGATCTTGACGAAGTGGGCCTGGCGGGGATGAGGCCTGACTCCGACTCCCGCGCCGACGTGGTTATGGGACTGGTCGCTCCCGCGTCCGAGCCTGACTCCCGTGATGCTGTGGTTATGAGGCCTCGGGATCGGGTCCATAACCACCGCGTCACGGAAGTCAGCCGGGTCGAGCTCCTGACCGGCCCCCATAACCACCCATCCACGGGAGTCAGCACCTCGGGGGCCGCTCGCTTCCCTGTTACAGGGTCGCCAGCCAGTTGCGGAGCAGCCGACCCCCTGCAGGCCCGGACTTCTCCGGGTGGAACTGCGTCGACCAGACCGGACCCCACTCGACCGCCGAGACGAAGTCGGCGTCCTCGTGGCGCGTCCACGTCGCCTGGGCCCCCTCGGGCAGGTCGGACGCCGAGAGTGCCGCGTACGAGTGCACGAAGTAGAAGCGCTCCCCCGTCACGCCGTCGAACATGCGGGTGCCCGGCGGGGTCCGCACCTCGTTCCAGCCCATGTGGGGCAGCCGGATGGCCTTCAGCTGCGTCACGAGGCCCGGGTAGACGCCGCAGCCGTCGACCATCTCGCCGTGCTCGTCGCCGCGGGCGAAGAGGACCTGGTGCCCGACGCAGATGCCCAGAACGGGGCGTTGCGACGCGACCCGGTCGGCAACGATCCGGTCACCGCGCACTGACACGAGCCCGGCCATGCACGCGGCGAAGGCACCGACGCCTGGTACGACCAGACCGTCTGCCGACTCGGCCACTGCGGGATCCGTCGTGAGGACGACCTGCGCGCCGGCCTCGGCGAGCGCCCGCGTCGCCGAGTGCAGGTTTCCGGAGCCGTAGTCGAGGACGGCCACGCGAGGCGACACCGTCACAGGGCGCCCTTCGTCGACGGCACACCCGTCACCCTCGGGTCGGGCTCGACCGCCGCACGGAGAGCGCGCGCCAGCGCCTTGTACTGCGCCTCCGCGATGTGGTGCGGGTCTCGCCCCGAGATGAGCGTGAGGTGGACGCACAGTCCCGCGTTCATCGCCAGTGACTCCACGACGTGCCGGGTCATCGAGCCCGCGTAGGCGACACCCGACCCGGCGATCCGGACGAACTCGTACCCGGCGGGCTCGCCGGAGCAGACCACGTACGGGCGGCCGGCGACGTCGACGACGCACGAGGCCAGAGCCTCGTCGAGCGGCACTTTCGCGTCCCCGAACCGCCGGATGCCCTTCTTGTCCCCGAGCGCCTCACGGATCGCCTGGCCGAGCGCGATGGCGGTGTCCTCCACGCTGTGGTGCCCGTCGATGTGCACGTCGCCCGTCGTGGTGATCGTCATGTCGATGAGCGAGTGGCGGCTCAGCGCCGTGAGCATGTGGTCGTAGAAGCCGACCCCCGTGGAGATCGACGACGTGCCCGTACCGTCGAGGTCGACCTCGACGGACACGCTCGACTCGCTGGTGGTCCGCTCGACCTTGGCGCGGCGGCTGCTCATGACTCCCCTTCCAGGCGCGGGGCTCCCTCGGCGAGGACCTCCGCGAACGCGGCGTAGAACCGCTCCATCTCCTCCGGCGTGCCGGCGGACACCCGAAGGTATCCGGCGGGACCCGTCTCCCGCACCAGTACCCCTCGGTCCAGCAGCCGCTGCCACACATCATGCCGGTCGGCGAAGCGCCCGAACAGGCAGAAGTTCGCGTCCGACGGGACGACCTCGACCCCCAGCGCCGGCAGGCGGACGAGTGCCTCGTCGCGGACCCGGCGCAGCACGTCCACCTGGCCCAGCATCTCGTCCGCGTTCCGCAGCGCGACGAGCGCGAGCGCCTGCGACTGGGCGGAGAGGTGGTACGGGAGACGCACGATCCGCAGGGCGTCGACCACCGCCGGGTTCGCCGCGAGATAGCCGAGGCGGCCGCCGGCGAACGCGAACGCCTTGCTCATCGTCCGGCTCACGACGAGGTTGCCGTGGTTGGCGAGCAGGTCGAGAGCCGTCTGCTCGGGGTGGCTCGCGAACTCCTGGTACGCCTCGTCGACGACGACGATCGCCTCGGTGCCTGCGACGACGTCGCGGATGACGTCGTGCGGCGTCGGCGTGCCGGTCGGGTTGTTCGGCGTCGTGATGACGACGACGGTGGGATCGTGCTCGGCGATGGCGCTCAGCACGAGACCCGCGTCGAGCGTGTAGTCCGCGTGCCGAGGCACCGTCACGTACGGGGTGAGCGTGTTGCGCGCGTACTCGGGGTACATCGAGTACGTGGGCGTGAACGAGAGCACCTTCCGGCCGGGTCCGCCGAACGCGCTGAGCACGTGGACCATGACCTCGTTCGAGCCGTTGGCGGCCCACACCATCTCCGGGCGGACGCCGTGGCCGAGGTACGAGGCCAGGGCCGTGCGCAGCTCCCACGCCTCCCGGTCCGGGTAGCGGTTCACGGCTCCGGCCGTGTCGATGACCGCATCGGCCATCTCCCGGCGCACCTTGTCCGACGGTGGGAACGGGTTCTCGTTGACGTTGAGGCACACCGGCACGTCGAGCTGCGGCGCGCCGTAGGGCTTCTCGCCGACGAGCTCCGGGCGCAGGGGAAGCTCCTCGAGCGTGACGTCGGCCCTCACCGCGGCCTCCGGACGCTCACGGCGTTCGCGTGCGCCGGCAGGTTCTCGGCGAGCGCGAACCGCTCGACGCCGTCGGCGAGCGCGAGCAGCGCAGCCTCGTCGTAGGCGATGACGTGGACCGTCCGCCGGAAGCTCGCCACGGTGAGGCCGGACGAGTGACGCGCCGCCGCGGCGGTCGGCAGCACGTGGGTCGACCCGGCCGAGTAGTCCCCGAGCGACACCGGGGCGTACGGCCCGACGAAGATCGCACCGGCGTTGCGGATCCGCGCGGCGACTCCCGCGGCGTTCGCGGTCTGGATCTCGAGGTGCTCGGCGGCGTAGGCGTCGACGACCTCGATGCCCTGCTCCAGGTCGCGCACGAGCACGATGCCGGACTGCTCGCCGGTGAGGGCGGTACGGACGCGCTCGGCGTGGAGAGTGGCCGCCGCCATCGGCTCGAGCGCCGCGTCGACGGCATCCGCGAGCGCGACGGAGTCCGTCACGAGCACCGATCCGGCCATAGGGTCGTGCTCGGCCTGGCTCAGGAGGTCCGCGGCGACGTGTACGGGGTCGGCCGTCTCGTCCGCGAGCACCGCGATCTCGGTGGGACCGGCTTCGGAGTCGATCCCGACGCGTCCGCGCAGGAGGCGCTTGGCCGCCACGACGTAGATGTTCCCGGGACCGGTGACGAGGTCGACCTTGGCGCACAGGCCCGCCACCCCGTAGGCGAACATCGCGACGGCCTGCGCGCCTCCGACGGCGTACACCTCGTCGACCCCGAGCATCCGGCACAGGGCGAGGATGTTCGGGTGCGGCAGCCCCCCGAACCCGCTCTGGGGCGGGCTCGCGACGGCGATCGAGGCGACCTCGGCCGCCTGAGCCGGAACCACGTTCATGATGACGGAGCTGGCGAGCGGAGCGAGTCCGCCCGGTACGTACAGCCCGACGCGCCCCACGGGTACGAGCCGCGTGGTCACCGTGGCACCGGGTGCCAGCTCCGTCGTGGGCTCCGGCATCGCCGCCTCGTCGGCGCACACGGCACGGCGCCGCCGGATCGACTCCTCGAAGGCCGCCCGCAGCTCCGGGTCCAGCCCGGCCAGGGCCGCGTCGAGCTCCTCGGCGGGAACCCGCAGCGAGGCCGGTACGACGTGGTCGAACTTCTCGCTGAACCTGCGGAGCGCGGCCTCGCCCTCGGTCGCCACCGCCTCGCAGATCGGTGCGACGGCCGCGACGGCGTGCTCGACGTCGAACTCGGCACGCGGCACGGCGGTCGCGTAGTCGATGTCACGCACGTCACGGAGGTCGGTTCGTCGAAGCACGCCCTGAGTCTATTGAGGTCGCCCGCTCCGGCAGGTGCCGATTCCACCGTACGTGCCGGTGGACATCGCCGCCGGGTGCCGCGCTCCGTACGGTTGAATGACGGCGTGCATCCGGTCGGGCTCGCGCCCTTGTTCATCGGCGTCGGCACCGTGACCAACGTGGGTACGGTTCTCGCGGGCGGCCTCATCGGCCTCGTCATCGGGAACCGGCTGCCGGAGCGCACCCGGATGCTCGTCACCCAGGCCCTGGGGCTCATCACCACCGTCCTGGCGCTCATGAACGCCTGGCAGGTCTCCTCCGCCGACATCGCCACGCTCGTGGGTCACGGCGTGGGGATGATCGTGCTCGTCATGGCGCTGCTGTTCGGAAGCATCCTCGGCTCCGCGCTGCGGCTGCAGGACCGCGTCGAGGGCCTCGCCGGTCTGCTCACCGACCGGCTCGGGCAGGGCGGCGAGACCCGGCAGCACGTCGTGACGGCGATCGTCACGCCGACGCTCCTGTTCTGCATCGGCCCCCTGACCATCGTCGGGTCGCTGTCCGACGGGCTCGGCCGGGGCGCCGACCAGCTCATCGTCAAGTCGGTGCTCGACGGCTTCGCGGCGATCGCGTTCGCCTCGTCCCTGGGCGTGGGAGTCCTGCTCAGCGCAGGATCCGTCGCTCTCATCCAGGGGGCGCTCACACTGACGGGGTTCCTGCTCGGCGACGTCCTGCCCACCCCGTACGTCGACGTCATCACAGCCACCGGGGGTGTCATCCTCCTCGCCCTGGCCCTCGGCCTGCTCGACGTGTTGCGCATCCGCGTCGCCGAGCTCCTCCCTGCCCTCGTCCTCGCGCCCCTCCTGCTCTGGGCCGTCGCCACGGTGTTCTGATGGCGCGCAAGCAGGCGGGCACGCCCGCCCTCGACGCCCTCTCCGCCGCCGGGGTGTCATTCACGACCCATGAGTACGACCACACGGCGACGCGGCACTTCGGCGACGAGACGGTCGCGGTGCTCGGCGTCCCGCCCACCCGGGTCTTCAAGACGCTCATCGCGAGCGTGACGGGCTCCGCGAGGCCCGAGCTGGTCGTCGGGGTCGTCCCGGTGTCCGGGCACCTCGACCTCAAGTCGCTCGCCGCAACCGTCGGGGCGAAGCGCGCGGACATGGCGGACCCGGCCGTCGCCCAGCGCTCCAGCGGCTACGTCGTCGGCGGCATCTCACCGTTCGGCCAGAGAACACGGCTGCGTACGGTGGTCGACGCCTCCGCGATGATGTACGAGACCGTGCTGGTCTCCGGCGGTCGCAGGGGGCTGCAGGTGGAGCTCGACCCGTCGGACCTCGTCCGGCTGACCGACGCCGTCGTCGCCGAGATCGGCCGCGACTGACCGCGGCCGGCCCGCACGCCTCATCCAGGCACGTCCGGCAGGCTGGACCAGGTCAGCTGCGCACGGTGGTGCCGGTAGTGCTTCGGCGCCCAGGAGAGCATGTCCGCGCGGTTCATCCACGCTGAGAAGTAGGGGTCCCACGAGGGGGGCACCGACATGCCGCGAGCCAGGTCTGCGGCGTCCGCCGCGTCGTACCAGGCCACGACCGCCCGCGTGGAGCGCTCCATCATGCGCTCCATGGAGGCGGTGCTCAGGGCTCGCGCTCCGGCCACGGAGCCGAACCAGTTGACCCAGTCGTACGGAGGTGTGAATGCCTCCAGCATGGCGCTCCATGCACGTGACGCGCCGGGAGGAAAGCGGGAGAAGCCGCCGAACAGCGGGATGGACACCCGAGCGATGTTCTGCCCGAGCACCAGGTGGAACAGAAGCTGACGGTTCGTCCACCGCGTCCCGTGCGAGGGAGCGGCCAGCTCTGCCTGCGCCGCGCTGCGTACGATCCTCCGGAAGTCCTCCGCAACCTAGGACCGGTCGCCTCCGCGTCCGAAGAAGAAGAACCTGCGACGGGGAGCCGGCTCGGGGAGCGGCGCGATGTCGTGCCCCACTACCTGTCCGACCTCGACGGCCTGGTTCCTGCCCGTGTCCATGCCCTGCGAGCGGGGACGCCGGGGGCGGGGCTCCTCCTCGGCGTCAGGACCGAGCGAGCTCACCACGAGGACGGGGAGCACTCCGGCGAACGCCCACACGAGCAGGACGACGGGCGTGTGGAGCTGGAAGTCGATCGGGATGACGTCGTTCGGGCTCGCAGCCGCGAGGCGCGCGGCGAAGGACTGCGGGCCGAGCCACTGACCTGTCACGTCGCAGACCGTTCCGGCCAGGAGCGCTCCGATGCCGGCGAGGAACGTCACCGGCCAGCCCAGATCACGGAACCAGCGCCAGGCGACATAGCCCAGGCCGGCCCCCACGACAAGTCCCAGGCCCGAGAACCACGCGTCGGTCGAGAAGAACTCGGTGAGTCCGCGCTCCGTCGTGTACGCGCGGAAGTCCTCACCGATCGTGTACGTCGGGAGGTCGACGACACCCCACCAGAAGACACCGGACAGGAAGCCGACGACCGCGGCGAGCCCCGCGAAGGCGACGCACCAGGCAAGGACCCCCCGGATGCTGCGCCACACCGATCGGTCGTCGTCGGCCGGCGTCCCTCCCGCCAGAGCGTCGTCGGGAACAGCCGCGCTCATCCCTCGTCTCCTGACCGCACATCCCTCACGTGCCCCACCACCCTAGGCCACGCAGGACGGGCCGAGGAGCGCCTTGAGGTCGGCCATGAGGGCTCCCGAGGTCGCCACCCGGAGGTCCGCTCCCAGCTTGAGCGTCTTCGCCGTGTCGCTGTTGAGCAGCCGCAGACGCACCTCCTGGCCGCCGGGGTGGTTGTGGAGGACGCCTTTGAGCTGAGCCACGAGCACGGGCGTCACCCGCGTCACGGGGACGGCGATGGTCAGCGGCTCGCTGGCCGAGGCGTTCACGTTGATGACGCTCACGGCACTGCCGGTGATCTCCACGCCGTCCTCCCGCGCCCGGACCCGTCCCTTCACGGACACCATCGTGTCGGTCGCGAGCGTCATCGCGACTCCTGCGTACGCCTTGGGGAAGAGCATGACGTCGATCGACGCATCGAGATCCTCGACGGTGATGATCGCCCATGTCTCGCCCTGCCGGTTCTGCTTGCGCTGGACCTGCGTGATCATGCCCGCGATCGTCACGAGACCCTCACGGGGCTCGTCCAGCAGAGCCGAGATCGACACGTCGCGCTTCGTTGCCAGCACGTGGTCGACGCCGTTGAGGGGGTGGTCCGACACGTACAGGCCGAGCATCTCGCGCTCGAAGGCCAGCTTCGTGCGCTTGTCCCAGTCGGGGAGGTCGGGGATCGACCCGGCCGTCGGCGCCGCCACCACCTCGCCGCCACCGTCGCCGAACAGGTCGTCCTGGCCGAACGCCTGGTTGCGCTTGAGGTCGAGCACGTGGTCGATCGCCGTCTCGTACACCTCCATGAGCGCCCGGCGGGGGTGCCTCATGGAGTCGAACGCGCCGGCCTTGATGAGCGACTCGACGGTGCGCTTGTTGCACACGGCGAGGGGCGCCCGGTCCAGGAACTCGTGGAAGCTCGAGGCCGGCCCGTGCTCGCGCCGCGCCTCGCAGATCGCCTCGACCACACCCGTACCGACGTTGCGGATCGCGGCGAGCCCGAACCGCACGTCCTCGCCGACGGCGGAGAACTCCGCGACGGAGGTGTTCACGTCGGGCGGGAGGACGTTGATGTGCAGGCCGCGCATGTCGGCCAGGTACAGCGCCATCTTGTCCTTGTCGTCTCCGACGCTCGTGAGGAGCGCGGCCCCGAACTCGGCCGGGTAGTTGGCCTTGAGGTAGGCGGTCCAGTACGACACGTAGGCGTAGCCGGCAGCATGAGACTTGTTGAACGCGTAGTCGGCGAAGGGAACCATGGTGTCCCACAGGGCCTTGGTGGCGCTCTCGGAGTAGCCGTTGCCCCTCATCCCCGCGTGGAAGTGGTCCCACTCCTTGTCGAGGATCTCCTTCTTCTTCTTGCCCATCGCACGCCGCAGGAGGTCTGCGCCACCGAGTGAGTAGCCGGCGAGGCTTCGCGCCGCGGCCATGATCTGCTCCTGGTAGACGAGCAGGTGGTACGTGTCGCCGAGGATCGGGTCGAGCGCGTCGCGGAGCTCCGGGTGGATCGGCTCGATCCTCTGCCGCCCGTTCTTGCGCTCCGCGTAGTTGATGTGGGCGTTGGCGCCCATCGGGCCCGGCCGGTACAGCGCGATGACGGCGATGATGTCCTCGAAGCGGTTCGGCTTGAGCAGCCGCAGCAGCGCCCGCATCGGGCCGCCGTCGAGCTGGAACACGCCGAGCGTGTCTCCCCGGGCCAGCAGCTCGTACGTCGCGACGTCGTCGAAGGGCACGTCGCGCATGTCGAGGTCGATGCCCCGGTTCTGCTTGATGTTGCGCACCGCCGCGTCGATGACGCCGAGGTTGCGCAGCCCGAGGAAGTCCATCTTCATCAGGCCCATCTCCTCGCACTGCGGGTAGGCGAAGCCGGCGATGATCATGCCGTCCTTGTCCCGCTTGTGCATGGGGATGATGTCGAGCAGGGGCTCGTTGGAGATGATGAACGCGCAGGCATGGACGCCCGACTGACGGATGAGGCCCTCGATGCCGCGGCCCGTGTCGACGACCCGCTGGACGTCCGGGTCGCTCGAGTACAGCGACCGGAACTCCGCCCCCTCGGCGTAGCGCTTGTGGTCGGGGTTGAAGAGGTCGTTCAGCGGCACGTCCTTGCCCATGACGGCAGCGGGCATGGCCTTGGTGATCCGCTCCCCCATCGCGAACGGGTAGCCGAGGATCCGGCTCGCGTCCTTGACGGCGGCCTTGGCCTTGATGGTTCCGAACGTGTTGACCTGGCTCGTGTAGGCCTCGCCGTACTTCCGGGTCACGTAGCTGATGATCTTGTCGCGCTGACGGTCGTCGAAGTCGAGGTCGATGTCGGGCGGCGAGATGCGCTCGGGGTTGAGGAACCGCTCGAACAGCAGCCCGTGCTGCATCGGGTTGACCTCGATGATCTGGGTCAGGTACGAGACCATCGACCCGGCCGCCGAGCCTCGCCCGGGGCCGACGGGCACCCCGTTCTCCCGTGCGTACCGGCAGATGTCGGCCACGATGAGGAAGTACGAGGAGTAGCCCATCGGCTCGATGACGCTCATCTCGAGCTCGACGCGCTCGCGGAGGTCGGCGGGCGGGTTGTCGCCGAAGCGGAGTGTGATCCCGTCCTCGATCTCCTTGCGCAGCCACGACGACTGCGTCTCGCCGGGCGGCACGTCGAACTGGGGCATGCGGTCGACGTGACGGAAAACGTCCGCGTAGTCGCCGATCTGCTCCGCGACGGCGAGCGTGTTGTCGCAGGCCTCCGGCACGTCGCGGAACAGGTTCCGCATCTCCTCCGCGGTCCGCAGGTAGTAGCCGTCGCCGTTGAACCGGAACCTGTTGGGGTCGTCCTTGTTGCGTCCCACGCCGACGCACAGCAGGTTGTCGTGGGCATCCGCCTGGTCGGCCGTCACGTAGTGCGAGTCGTTCGTGGCGAGCAGCGGCAGGTTCAGCGAGCGGGCGATCCGGAGAAGGTCGTCGCGCACGATCTTCTCGATCGGCACGCCGTGGTCCATGAGCTCGACGTAGTAGTTCTCGGCGCCGAAGATGTCGCGGTACGCGGCGGCTGCGGCCAGCGCCTCGTCGAACTGTCCGAGACGCAGCCGCGTCTGCACCTCGCCCGAGGGACAGCCGGTCGTGGCGATGATGCCCTTGCCGTACCTCGCGAGCAGGTCGCGGTCCATCCGGGGCTTCATGTAGTAGCCCTCGAAGCTCGCGAGGCTCGAGAGGCGGAACAGGTTGCGCAGGCCGTCGGCGTCCTTCGCCCACATCGTCATGTGGGTGTAGCGGCCGCCGCCCGAGACGTCCTTCGTGCCCTCCGCCTCGAGGTCGGCGACCTCTCGCTTGCCGGTCGACCAGAACTCCGGGACCCGGCTGAAACGAGACGACGGGGCGACGTAGGCCTCGATCCCGATGATCGGCCTGACCGGATGGTCCTTCGCCGTCTTGTAGAACTCATACGCCCCGAACATGTTGCCGTGGTCGGTCATGGCCACGGCGCTCATGCCCTGCCTGGCCGCCTCCGTGAACAGCGGCCCCATCTTCGCGGCGCCGTCGAGCATCGAGTACTCGGTATGGACGTGGAGATGGACGAAGTCCGAGCTCACGACTCCTCCTCCCCTGACGAACGGGCACTGCACGTAAAGGTCCACGACACGCTGCCGGGCCCACGGCCGCCGGGGGAAGACGACGCCGGGTGATCCTTCGTACGGATCGCAGGAGAGTCACCATAGTCCGGCGGTCCGACCCGGACCGGGCGACGCACCGGCGTGGTACGAGTTGCCGAGACGACGGCGATCATGCCCTCGCACAGGTCGCGGTCGCGCTCCAGCGGGCATGCCGAACCGTGGTAGGCGTACGTGGCCGCGACGACCTACGCCGTCTCGTCAGTGACCAGGCACGCGCTGGAACGGGAGACGAAATGGCCTCCGTCGACAGTGCCCAGGGAGAACCCCTCGGGGCCGCCGGGAGCGACGTCGAGGACGAACGACGGATGCCCCAGGGCAGCCTCGAGGGTCGACTCCATGTAGAACGGGGCGCCGTCGACGTCGCCCAGGAGGATGTCGCCGTCGCCCGTGAGGTACTCCCCCTCGAGGAAGCACATCGGGACGCTGCCGGCACAGCAGCCACCCGACTGGACGAACATGACCTGGCTGCCCTCGCGGGCGCGCACGGCCTCAAGGGCCGTACGCGCCGCGGGGGTCGCCTGAAGTCGTGGCTCTTCGTCAGTCACCCCACACTCCGATCGATCAGAAGAATCCCAGCGGCTGGTCGGAGTAGCTGACCAGCAGGTTCTTCACCTGGCTGTAGTGGTCGAGCATCATACGGTGGTTCTCCCGACCCACACCAGAGATCTTGTACCCGCCGAACGCTGCGCCGGCCGGGTAGGCGTGGTAGCAGTTCGTCCACACGCGTCCGGCCTTGATCGCCCGGCCCATGCGGTAGGCACGGGTGCCGTTGCGGGTCCACACACCGGCCCCGAGCCCGTACATGGTGTCGTTGGCGAGCTCGAGCGCCTCTGCGTCGTCCTTGAAGGTCGTCACGGCCAGGACCGGCCCGAAGATCTCCTCCTGGAAGATGCGCATCTTGTTGTCGCCCTTGTAGACGGTCGGGTTGAAATAGTAGCCGCCCGCCAGGTCGCCGCCGAGGTCGGCCTTCTGGCCGCCGACGAGGCACTCCGCCCCCTCCTGCACCGCGATGTCGCAGTAGCCGGAGATCTTGTCCATCTGGTTGGTGGAGACCTGCGCGCCCATCATCGTCTCCGTGTCGAGCGGTGAGCCCTGCTTGATCGCCTTGATGCGAGCGAGGCAGCGGGCCATGAACTCGTCGTAGATGTCCTCCTGGATCAGCGCACGTGACGGGCAGGTGCAGACCTCGCCCTGGTTGAACGCGTACAGCACGAGGCCTTCGACAGCCTTGTCGAGGAACGCGTCGTCTTCGGCCATGACGTCGCTGAAGAAGATGTTGGGGCTCTTGCCGCCCAGCTCCGTGGTGCTCGGGATGATGTTCTGCGCGGCGTACTGCATGATCAGACGTCCGGTGACGGTCTCACCGGTGAAGGCGATCTTGGCGATGCGCTTGTTGGTCGCCAGCGCCTTGCCGATCTTGGCGCCGGGTCCGGTGACGACGTTGATCACACCCGGAGGGACGACGTCGCCGATGACCTCCATGAGCTTCATGATCGACCAGGGCGTGGGTGACGCCGGCTTGAGGACGACGGCGTTGCCGGCGGCCAGCGCCGGCGCGAGCTTCCAGGCCGCCATCAGCAGGGGGAAGTTGAACGGGATGATCTGGCCCACGACGCCGAGAGGCTCACGGAAGTGGTACGCGACCATGTCCGCGTCGATCTCGGTGAGCGTCCCCTCTTCGGCACGAGCAGCCCCGGCGAAGTAGCGGAAGTGGTCGACGAGCAGCGGGATGTCGGCGTTGAGAGTCTCGCGGACGGCCTTGCCGTTGTCGTAGGTCTCGGCGAGTGCGATCTCCTCCAGGTGCTCCTCGACCGCATCCGCGATCTTGTTGAGCACGATGGCCCGCTGCGCGAGCGAGGACTCGCCCCATGCCGGAGCGGCCTTGTGTGCGGCATCCAGGGCCGCCTCGACGTCCGCCTCGGTCGACTGGGCGTACCGGGTGAACGGCTTGCCGGTGACCGGGGTCGGGTTGTCCGCGTACTCGCCCTCGATCGGGGCCTGGAACTGGCCGCCGATGAAGTTGCCGTACTCGGTGAGTACCTCGACCTTGGAGCCTTCCGTACCAGGAGCTGAATACAACATTGTGTGGATCTCCCTTCGTCGCTTTGCGTGTGGCTCCATCAGAGCACCAGAACGTCAGCACGGATAGGAGTACAGAGAAGTCACAGCAGACAGCAAGGTCGAGGCAGTGGCCAAGGGCCACGAACGCACAGGTTGAGAGCTCAGAGAACGAGGGCGGACTCGCGCGCGAACGCGAAAGCGGCCTTCACGTCGGCGAGAGCCTCTCCGCCGCCGACGACGACGTGGGCACCGCCGCTGGTGAACGCCAGCACCTGCGGGCCGCACTTCTGGGCGATCGCACGGGTCAGCACCAGCGCCGCGGCAAGGGATCCGAGCTCGAACCGGTAGCTGGTCTCGGCCAGCGCGATCTGCGTACAACCCCTACCCGACGGCTCGCCGGGCAGGAACGTGCCGACCCAGGTCGTGTACGAGTGGCGCCCGAAGCGATACGAGATCGTCGACTCCAGCATGGGCCGGGACAGGTCGTCGCAGACAGCGCGCACGACGTCCGCGGTCGGAAAAACCGCGCACGCATCAGTCTGGACCCCCCAGCGCCTCGCAACATCGGTGTCGAAACGCGTGACCGGCCAGACGAGTACCGAGTCAGCCACGTTGGCAGCCTGGCCACATCGCAGGCCCCACGGGCAAACCTCGACTCGCATCCTCCGAGACCGGGCCCGCGCATGGTCGTCATGCCCGCTCGGGACTAGACCGCCAGCGGGCGCGCCGTCGGCGGGATCGGCCTGGGCAGCTTCGAGGATCCGGAGAGGTACGCGTCGACCCCGTTCGCGGCGGACCGTCCCTCGGCGATGGCCCAGACGATCAGCGACTGGCCACGGCCGGCGTCGCCGCACACGAAGACGCCGGGGACGTTGGTCTCGTACGAGTCGTTGCGGGCGATGTTGCCACGGGCATCGGTCTCGAGGCCGAGCTGCTCGATCGCCGTACGCTCCGGGCCAGTGAAGCCCATCGCGAGGAGCACGAGCTGGGCCGGGATCTCGCGCTCGGTGCCCTCCCTCGGCGTGAAGCGTCCGTCGACCAGCGTGACCTCGGACACGCGGAGCCCTGTGACGCCGGACTCCTCGTCCCCGACGAAGGCGCCGGTGTTGACCGCGTACAGTCGCTCACCGCCCTCCTCGTGCGCGGAGGAGACGCGGTAGACCATGGGGTAGGTGGGCCACGGCTGGCTTTCGGGCCTCGCCGTCGAGGGCGTCGGCATGATCTCGAGCTGGGTGACCGACTTCGCCTTCTGACGGATCGCCGTGCCGAGGCAGTCGGCGCCGGTGTCGCCGCCGCCGATGATGACGACGTCCTTGCCCGTGGCAAGGATCTGGTCGACGACCTCCTTGCCGCGCGCGACCCTGTTGGCCTGCGGCAGGTACTCCATGGCCTGGTGGATGCCGCTGAGCTCCCGTCCCGGCACGCTCAGGTCGCGGGCGACCGTGGAGCCGATCGCGAGGACGACCGCGTCGAACCGCTCGCGGAGCTCAGCGAACGTGATGTCCGTCCCGATGGTCACCCCCGTCTTGAAGATGGTGCCCTCGAGCCGCATCTGCTTGAGGCGGCGGTCGATGACGTCCTTCTCCATCTTGAACTCGGGGATGCCGTACCGCAGCAGTCCGCCGATCTCGTCCGCCCGCTCGTACACGACGACCGTGTGGCCGGCCCTGGTGAGCTGCTGTGCAGCCGCGAGGCCGGAGGGCCCGGACCCGACGATCGCCACCGTCTTGAGGGTGTGCCACGACGCCTGCTCCGGGAGGACGCGCCGGTCGTCCCAGGCCTTGTCGATGATGGCGACCTCGACGTTCTTGATCGTCACCGGGTCGCGGGAGATGCCGACCACGCAGGCGGTCTCGCAGGGTGCCGGGCAGAGACGCCCCGTGAACTCCGGGAAGTTGTTCGTCGCGTGAAGCCGCTCGAGGGCACCCCGCCACTCGTCGCGCCAGATGAGGTCGTTCCACTCGGGGATGAGGTTCCCGAGCGGGCAGCCGCTGTGGCAGAACGGGATGCCGCAGTCCATGCAGCGACCGGCCTGCGTCTGGATGATGGGCAGCACGGCCCGTCCGGGCGTCTCCGGGTATACCTCGTGCCAGTCGGAGATCCGCTCCTCGACCGGACGCCTCGCCGCGACAGCACGCGGCGTCGTCATGAATCCGCGAGGGTCAGCCATGAGCGGCCTCCATCATCTTCT
Source organism: Actinomycetes bacterium (assembly GCA_021803025.1). Taxonomy (GTDB): domain Bacteria; phylum Actinomycetota; class Actinomycetes; order Propionibacteriales; family Propionibacteriaceae; genus Fen-668. Next base: position 28,463 of record JAJZQV010000028.1, read on the forward strand.
GGGTGGTCTCGGTCTCGCCGAAGCCGGCGGCCTCCGCCTCGGCCTTCGCCCGCATGACGCGGCCGTAGTCCCGCGGGAGGATCGTCGTGAACCGGCGGCGCAGCTCGTCGTCAGAGGAGCGGAGGAGGTCCTCCGCGACCGGCGAGCCCGTCTCGGAGACATGCCTGGCGAGCAGCTCCTTGATGCGCTCCAGGTTGGCGTCGTCGAGCTCCACGGGGTCGACGAGCTCGCTGTTCAGGCGCGTGCGCTGCAGGTCGAGCACCCACGCCACGCCACCCGACATGCCCGCGGCGACGTTCCGGCCGGTCGGGCCGAGGATGAGCGCCTCGCCGCCGGTCATGTACTCGCAGGCATGGTCGCCGACGCCTTCGACGATCGCCGTCGCGCCGGAGTTGCGGACGCAGAAGCGCTCGCCCACGACGCCGCGGAGGATGATCTCGCCCGATGTCGCCCCGTACCCGATGACGTTGCCGGCGATGATCTGCTCCTCGGCGGCGAAGGTGGCCTCCGGGGCGGGGGCCACGATGAGCCGACCGCCGGACAGGCCCTTGCCGAGGTAGTCGTTCGCGTCGCCGACCAGCCGGAGCGTGATGCCTCGTGGCAGGAAGGCGCCGAAGCTCTGCCCCGCCGTACCGGTGAGCGTGATGTCGATCGTGTCGTCGGGAAGCCCGGCACCCTTGGTCGCCTTCGTGACGACGTGGCCGAGGACCGTGCCGACCGTACGGTCGATGTTGCGGATCGTCGTCTCCTCCTTGACCGGGGAGCCCTTCTCGATCGCCTCGCGTGCGAGCTCGATGAGCTTCACGTCGAGCGCCTCGCCGAGCCCGTGGTCCTGGGTCGTCGTGCAGTGCAGCGGCGACGACGTCTCGACCCGGGCGAGGATCGGCGACAGGTCGAGACCCGACGCCTTCCAGTGGTCGACCGCGGGGCGCGTCTCCAGCTTCTCGACGTGCCCGACAGCCTCCTCGAGGGTCCGGAAGCCCAGCAGCGACAGGTACTCGCGGACCTCCTCGGCGATGAACTCGAAGAAGTTCACGACGAACTCGACCTTGCCGCTGAACTTCTCGCGGAGGGCCGGGTTCTGCGTGGCCACGCCGACGGGGCACGTGTCGAGGTGGCAGACGCGCATCATGACGCAGCCCTCGACGACGAGCGGAGCCGTGGCGAAGCCGAACTCCTCCGCGCCGAGCAGTGCGGCGATGATGACGTCGCGGCCCGTCTTCAGCTGGCCGTCCGTCTGCACGACGATCCGGTCCCGCAGGCCGTTGAGCAACAGCGTCTGCTGCGTCTCGGCGAGCCCCAGCTCCCACGGTCCGCCCGCGTGCTTGAGCGAGGTGAGCGGCGCGGCGCCCGTACCGCCGTCGTGGCCCGAGATGAGCACGACGTCGGCCTTCGCCTTCGAGACGCCGGCCGCGACCGTACCCACCCCGACCTCGGCGACGAGCTTCACGTGGACCCGCGCGCTGGGGTTGGCGCACTTGAGGTCGTGGATGAGCTGCTTGAGGTCCTCGATGGAGTAGATGTCGTGGTGCGGCGGAGGCGAGATGAGGCCGACACCCGGCGTCGAGTGACGCGTCTTGGCCACCCACGGGTAGACCTTCGCGCCCGGCAGCTGGCCGCCTTCGCCCGGCTTCGCGCCCTGGGCCATCTTGATCTGGATGTCCGTGGCGTTGGTGAGGTAGTCGCTCGTCACGCCGAACCGACCGGACGCCACCTGCTTGATCGCCGAGCGTCGCGCCGGGTCGTACAGGCGGTCCGCGTCCTCGCCGCCCTCGCCCGTGTTCGACTTGGCGCCGAGCTGGTTCATGGCGATGGCCAGGGTCTCGTGCGCCTCCTTGCTGATCGAGCCGTACGACATGGCGCCCGTCGAGAACCGCGTGACGATCGAGCTCACCGGCTCGACCTCGTCGAGCGGCACCGGCTCCGGCGCCGGCTTGAGCTCCAGCAGCGAGCGCAGCGTCATGAGCCGGTGCGAGCTGTCGTTCACCAGCGACGTGTACTGCTTGAAGATGTCGTACCGGCCGGTGCGGGTCGCGTGCTGCAGACGGAACACCGTGTCAGGGTCGAAGAGGTGCTCCTCGCCCTCGCGGCGCCACTGGTACTCGCCGCCGACGGGCAGGGTGCGGTGTGCCAGCGGGATCCCGTCGGCCGGGTAGCCGCGCAGGTGGCGGCGAAGGATCGTCTCGTGCACCTGCTCGAGGCCGATGCCGCCGAGGCGGCTCGTGGTCCCCTCGAAGTACGCGTCGACGAGCTCCTGGCTCAGCCCTGTCGCCTCGAAGATCTGGGCGCCGGTGTAGGAGGCGATCGTCGAGACGCCCATCTTGCTCATGACCTTGAGGACGCCCTTGCCGAGCGCCTTGCGGACGTTGTAGATCGCCGTGTCCGGGTCGACCGTCACGTACAGCTCGTTGCGGGCGAGATCCTCCGCCGACTCGAAGACGAGGTACGGGTTGATCGCGGCGGCGCCGTAGCCGATGAGCAGCGCCGCGTGGTGCACCTCGCGGACGTCGCCGGCCTCGACGACGAGCCCCACCTTCGTGCGCGTCTTGCGCCGCACGAGGTGGTGGTGCACCGCGGACGTGAGCAGGAGCGACGGGATGGGGGCGAGCTCGGCGGTCGAGTGGCGGTCGCTCAGCACGATGATCTGGGCGCCCTCGTCGATGGCCGCGTCGACCTCGGAGCACAGCTCGTCGAGACGCGCCCGCAGCCCCTCCGCACCCTCGTCGAGCTTGTACAGGCCGCGGATGACCCGCGCCGAGTAGCCGGGCGTCTCGCCGGAGTGGTTGATCCGGACGAGCTTGGCCAGCTCGTCGGAGTCCAGGATCGGGAAGTCGATGACGATCTGGCGGCAGCTGTCGGGTCCGGGGTCGAGCAGGTTCTTCTCGGGACCGATCGAGCTCGTGAGGCTCGTGACGAGCTCCTCGCGGATCGCGTCGAGCGGCGGGTTCGTGACCTGGGCGAACAGCTGGCTGAAGTAGTCGAAGAGCGTGCGATCCTTGTCGCTGAGCACGGCGAGCGGTGCGTCGTTGCCCATCGACCCGATCGGCTCGGCACCGGTGTTGGCCATGGGGGCGACGATGATCCGCAGCGCCTCGTGGCTGTAGCCGAAGATCTGCTGGCGACGGGTGACCGACGAGTGGCTGTGGACGATGTGCTGGCGCTCGGGCAGCTCGCTGAGGTTGATGTGGCCCTGGGCGACCCACTCCGCGTACGGCTCGGCGGCGGCCAGGTCGGCCTTGACCTCCTCGTCGTCGATGACACGGTGCTGCTCCAGGTCCACGAGGAAGATACGGCCCGGGCGCAGCCGGCCCTTGCTCTCGACCTGGTCCTGCGGGATGTCGAGGACACCCGCCTCGGAGGCGAAGATGACCAGGCCGTCCTTCGTCACCCAGTAGCGCGCGGGGCGCAGGCCGTTGCGGTCCAGGGTCGCGCCGATCGTCGTGCCGTCGGTGAACGTCACGGCGGCGGGGCCGTCCCAGGGCTCCATGAGCGAGCTGTGGAACTCGTAGAACGCCCGGCGGGCCGGGTCCATCTCCGCGTTCTGCTGCCACGCCTCGGGGATCATCATGAGCACGGCGTGGGGCAGGCTCCGCCCGCCGAGGTGGAGCAGCTCCAGGACCTCGTCGAACGACGCGGAGTCGGAGCCGCCCGGCGAGCAGATCGGGAACAGCCGGTCGAGGTCTCCGGGGATGAGGTCGGAGGCGAGCAGGGTCTCGCGCGCCCGCATCCAGTTCCGGTTGCCCTTCACGGTGTTGATCTCGCCGTTGTGGGCGATGAGCCGGTACGGGTGGGCGAGCTCCCAGGCGGGGAACGTGTTCGTCGAGAAGCGGGAGTGGACGAGCGCGAGGGCGCTTGCGAGGTCCGGGTCGTGGAGCTCGGGGTAGACAGCCTCGAGCTGGGCGGTCGTGAGCATGCCCTTGTACACGAGGGTGCGACACGACAGCGAGGCGAAGTAGACCTTCTGCTCGTGCTGTGCGCGGCGGCGCAGCACGAAGGCGAGACGCTCGAGGTCGAGACCGGCGAGGCTGTCGTACGAGTCGACGACCAGCATCTCCATGTGGGGCATCACGTCGAGCGAGATGGGGCTCAGCGTGCTCGGGTCCGTCGGCACGGCGCGCCACGTGAGAACGCGCAAGCCCTCCTGGACGGCGATGTGGGCGATGGCGGCCTTGACGGCCTCACGGGCGCGCGCCTCGGGGGGCAGGAACGCCATGCCGACCGCGTACGAGCCCTTGGCCGGCAGCTCGACGTCTACGACCTTGCGCAGGAACGCGTCGGGCACCTGGACCAGGATCCCGGCGCCGTCGCCGGCAGCCGTGTCGGCACCGGTCGCGCCACGGTGGTCGAGGTTGCGGAGCACCTCGAGACCCTTCTCCACGATGTCGTGGC
>JAJZQV010000142.1 GCA_021803025.1 Actinomycetes bacterium
TGATGATGATCCCGGACCCGGTGCCACCCTGATTCCCGGAGGCCACGTTCACGGTGACGACGCTGTTGCTGATCGCCTCGGCCGCCTTTGCCACGGTTCCATCCGTCTTGAGGGGCGGGGCCGTCTCAGTACTGACGGAGACGACCGATGACGTTGCCATGTCCTGCTGGCGGACGACCTGATAGGTGACAGCCGTAGAGCCCGCCCCGACGATCAGGGCGACGAGCACGACGAGGACACTCGTCAACCGCCAGCTGATCCTTGCCATGGGCGGTGGACCCGGCTGTGACGGCGCGGCCACCGGTTCGCCCGGTGGAGTTCCGCCAGCATGCGCGCGGGACGGGTGATCCACGTCGTCTCGAGGCCTCGGCGCTCCCTCAGGAATGGTCACCTTTTCGACGTTAGCACGGCGTCCTGGGGGCCTTTGAAGCGTGGGTGAGCGCTCCTCATCGGTACCGGGTCCGTGCACGGGCCCCGAGTCACCACCGCCCGGCTCGCGACCAGTGGTTTCGTACCCCATCGAGCGGATCAGCCGGTCTTCGCGACGGTGAGCACGATGACGGCGTCCCTGGCCGCCACGAGCGAATGACGCTGGGGCGATCACCTTTCACGTGGGTGGCGAGACACGCGGTGTGGTGCTCGTCTGTCGTCACTCGCGGTCACCGGGGCGCTCCAGGTGGGAGAGGAGGTAGTCGCGCAGGGCGACCGCGCTGTTGTGCTCCTGGTCGCGGGAGCTGTAGAGCAGTGTCACCGTGCCGCCGGCGGCGGCGTCGACCAGCGGCCGCCAGGACGCGGGGTTCGCGTCCAGTTCCGCGACGTACCGGCGTCGGAACTCGTCCCACCGCGCGGGATCGTGGGAGAACCACGTCCGCAGCTCTCCGCTGGGCGCCACGTCGCGAAGCCACCCGTCCATCGTGATCGCGTCTTTGCGGACTCCGCGGGGCCACAACCGCTCGACCAGGTACACCTTTCCGTCGCCAGAAGGCTCGTGGTCGTAGACACGTGAGAGGTTGATGTCGCTCACTCCCGCCTCCTGTCAGACAGGCTCATGCGGACGCGCAGCTGCTCGCCGGGAGGCGCGTTCAGCCCTGGGGTCCGGCGACGGCGACGTACGCACCCTGGGGATCGACCAGGTACGCCGCCCAGGATCCGCCCGGCACCTCCATCGGTTCCCGTACCACCGTCGCACCGGCCGCCCTGGCGGCCTCGACCGCCGGGTTCACGCCCTCCACCCCGAAGACAACGCCCCACGAGGGGTGCGGGGCGCCCATGAGCGCCATGATCCCGGCCACGTCGTGACCGTCCGCCGCGACCAGCTGGTACGTACCGGACTCGCCCATGTCCAGCAGGGTGCTCTTCGTCCAGCCGAACAGGGCCCCGTAGAACTCGGCCGCCGCCTCCGGATCGGACGTGACCAGCTCGTGCCAGTTGCCGTGGCCGGGGACGCTCTGGTCGTAGGCGCCGACTGTCGGGGCACTGCCTTCCATCGGGGCAGGGGCGAGGATGCCGAACACCGCACCCTGCGGGTCGGCGCACACGGCGAACCGACCGGTGCCTGGGATGTCCGCGGGCGACGCGACGATCGTGCCGCCTGCCGCCGTGACCTCAGCGGCTTTGGCATCGGCGTCCGTGACGGCCAGGTAGAAGATCCAGTTCGGGGGCGGTGCGTCGGTCTGGTCGCCCAGGTCCATGAGGCCGGCGACCCCGTTGCCGTCGTGGTCGTTGGCGAGGCGGTAGTCCATGCCCTCTATGCCGGAGGGGACGATGGTCCAGGGAAGGACACGGGAATAGAACGCGGTCGCGCCGTCAAGGTCGGGCGTGCCCAGCTCGTACCAGCAGGGCTGGCTGGCGGCTTGGGGATCGGTCATCGGAGGGTTCCTCTCGATCTGCCGCCGGCGGTCGCCGACGACTCGCGTGTCGACGCTAGGACCGGGGCCAGGAAAACACAATCGTCGGCAGCGCCAGGTGAGTGAGGCGAAGGGGGCTTGACCGACGCCCTGGTGCGCACGCAGGGTATGCCCCATGGCCGACGTGACCGACGAGAAGATCGTTGATGAAGTGGTAGGCCGGGTGGCGTCTCGGTACCCAGGTGTGGGCAGCGAGCTCATCGCCAGGCGCGCCTGGGCGGCACTCAAGGCGTTTGTGAACCCCAGGGTCCGTGACTTCCTCCCGGTGCTCGTTGAACGCCGGGTCGTCCGCGAGCTCCGGTCCGTCGCCCGGTAGGTCACCGACCGGACAGTCGACAGTGTGGCGGAAGCGGACCGACACAGCGCCACGGGCACGACCTGGCCGTCGGGCTGCTGGGCGCCGACGCCGGGTCCTCGGGTCACCTCAGCCTGAACAGTCGCCGAGCCGTCCCTCCCGTGCGATCGAGGCCTCGGTCGTCGATGGCACGGGAGGGACACTCCCGGAACCCATGCCGCCCGGGCTCATGTCGTCCGGACAGTTTCCCCGAGTGCCGAATGGGGTATTGGGGAACAAGGAGTTCTGACGAGAGTAGGGAACCAGCATGCGTGCTTTCAACATCGGCGGTCCCATCGCACTAGGCGTCGTGGGGGCCATCCTCTACCTTGCTGTGCCCAACCTGCTCAAGGGCGTGGACACGAAGATGATCGGCGTCATCCTCTTCATCGCCGCTGTCATCTGGCTCGTGCTCGGCCTTGTGCTGACCCGTCCCCGCACGCGCGTGGTCACGGACCGGACGGCAGTCCAGGACGGGCCCGCGCAGGCCGTCCCCGGCACCGCCGCCCCCCGGGCGCAGGTCGTCGAGCGTGAGGTCCGTCAGGACGACGTCTGACCAACCCTTCAGGACCGTTGCTGGAGACTTCCTGTACACGGGCCAGGACCAGCATGCAGGGTGGCGTCACAGAGGGACGCTACCCTTGTGGCGTGAGCGATCCGTCCTTCGGATCGCCGTCTGTCGGCTATGCGACGTGCGCAAGGTCGCGGTGAGCTCCGGCCGCAGGCATGGTGAGTGTTCACGTGCAGCAGGGTGCCGCCGGGGACGCTACTCACACTGATGCCGCTGTCGGTCGAGACTGGCGACAGTGGTCGATCGCGGATGGTGGCAGAGATCTGGTCGCGGTCCATCGTGGGATCCGACACGGCAACGGTGGTCGTTCCGTCGATTCGCACCACGGCCAGCGGGCCGCCCGTATACGGCGGCAGCTGCTGCTCCCCCGCGTTCGGCACCAGCGCGTAGGCGAAGGAGGACAACTGTGCTCCCGCTGGCTGTTCGATCGAGACACCGACGACGTTCTTCGCAGTATTCGGGTTCGACGATCTGATGAACCGCCGGCTGTGGGTGACTTTGTCCAGTCCGAAGGTCACCTCCTGCTGATCGAGGAAGACGTAGCCGACAGGGGTCCCCTGGCGGCTGTTGGCGTAGCGCAGCCAGCGCACGTCGCCGGTCCCGCTGCCGGACCACGGGCTTCCGTCCCACCGGGAGCCGGCGACCGTCACCTGGTCCGATGCGCCTGCAGTCCGCTGTCGCCCGTGGTGGTCACGACCCGCCCGGCCGGGTCGCCTACACCGGCGGCCAGAACGACGATCTCGTCGTCAAGCATGAACCACAGACTTCGTCGCCTCGGCGTTGCGGTAGACGACGAAGTCCGTGGGAAGCAGGCCCGCCTGCTTCGCGGCGTACGCGACATCGTTGGACTGGATCAGCCCCGCCGAGCCGTACGCGCCCCAAGATTGCGCCGCCGGAAAAGGCATTGGTACCGTCTCGAGGTCGGAGGTGGCGCCGCCAGGGTGCGGGTGGCGAGCGCGATCTGGTAGAAGGACGCGCTCAGGTTGCTGTCGCTCGTCCAGAGGGGCACGCCCTTGAAGAGCTCACCGACGCCCGCGGTGTCCATGGCTGTCAGTCGGGTCCGCGCGTTCTGGCCGATTGCGGCGAGCTTGGCGGCGGCCTCGGGCCGGGCGTGGGACTCCGCCGTACCGGCAAACATCGCCACCGTGCTGGCGAGCAGCGTGGCGTGGTCGCTGACGGGGTTGGCGGAGGCTCTCACCGGTGGGAGCACCGCCAGCAGGCCAGCCGCGGGAATGATGGCCAACAGGCGACGGCCGGGTGATCTCGACGTCCCTCTCCCTTGTGACCAGGGACACCTTGCTCGCATCGACCCCAGTGCAGGTCGCACCCGATCTACGGGTTGGGACTCTCGACGGCCGACATGATCTCGCGACAGAGGAAGATCCGGTTGTAGTTGCCTCCGGTGATCTCGGTCAGGAAACCCAGCTCTACGAGCTTCTGGATCGCGCTGTTGGCCGGGGGGAAAGTCACCCCATGGAGGCCGGCGGCCTCGGACACCGTGATCACCGGGTATCCGATCAGGTCGTCCACGATCTCGAGCACAACGCCTCGAGCCTTCGCATCCCTCAGGGCGCCGCGCATGCGGTTTCGGATCTGGACAATGCGTTCGATGCGCGCCACGGCATCATCGGCTTGATGCCGAACTGCCAGGAAGAAGAACTGCAGCCAAGGGTCCGGGTCGCCCGTCTCGCTGACTCGCAGCAGGTGGTCCTTGTACTCGTCCTTGCGCTCCTCCAGCCACGGCGAGATGTTCAGGATGGGGTACGTCAGCGCCTCGTTGTACACGAGCTGCAATACGACGACGAGGCGTCCGAGGCGCCCGTTGCCGTCGCTGAACGGGTGCAGCGTCTCGAACTGGTAGTGACCCAGGGCCGCCTTGACCAGAAGCGGAATGTCGTTGTCCGCGTTGATCCACTTCTCCCAGTCGCTCATCCCTTCGATCAGCGCGTCACCGGGGGGCGGTGGTACGAACCTCGACGCCTCGATCCCACGGTGGCGCTCGCCGATGTAGACCTGGACCGTCCTCAGTGACCCGGCATCGAAGGAGTCACCACGGGTGCCCTTGACCAGGATGGCCTGCAGGTCCTTCAGGATCGAGACACAGATGGGCTTGGCCTTGATCATCTCCAGACCCGCCGCAGCAGCCTCGACGTAGTTCCGGACTTCTTGAACCTCGCGGCTGCGACTCACATCGTCCACGTAGTCCGACTCGAGCACGTCCTGCAAGAGGGCGTAGGTCCCTTCCAGCGCGGAGGTGCTCACTGCCTCCCGGTACAGGGTCGGCCTGACCAAGAGCCGAGGGTTCGGGAGCCGTCCACTGGCTGCATCGAGCCGTCCGAGTGCCCGCTCGGCCTCCGACAGGAGCTTGATCGAGCGCTGGCTCATGGTGAGCTGAGGCGGCAGCGGCTCGGGGATGAACGCGTAGTGGGAGTACGGTCGGTCCAGGAAGGCGTCAGTGCCGCTGATCGGCTGGACATGCCCCATCGGCGAGGACTCGAACCGCGTGACGTCCACGTTGCTCCTATAGTTCCAACCATGTGACTCATAGGATAACGCGATTTACTATAGATGCAGACTCTACTTCTATAGGGTGTACGACACCTGTACGAGCACTTGTCACGTCTTCGGCTTGAGTCCCCGCACCGCCGTACGCCGGGAGCCAGGTCGTCGCGCACACGCGCAGCGGCTGGGCGTCGTCGTCAAGGGCCGTGGCCCGAGCACCTCGGGGCAGATCCGTTCGCCCCACTCGACGAGGCGACGCTCCGCGGCGAGCCTGCCTTCGGCGTCGATCTTGGCCGTGAAGCTCTCCGGCGCTACGTGCCGGGCCGGGTCCGGGCCGAGGTAGTTCGTCTGCTAGCAATTCGAGGGCAGCCTCCGGATCGCCCCGAAGGACCTGCGCGTCGCTGTCATGAGTTCTCTCACCGCCTGCTGCGTCGGGGTGTCGCGCAATAGCGAGGCCATGTGACCTACATCTACATAGGCCTGCCCATCACCCGTTCACTGATCACGGTAGCGGAATCCCGCGTGAGGATAGGAAAAATAGGTCCTCACGGACGCGGGGTGCAAAGTGGGCCTAACTGGACTTGAACCTGTGAACCGGCTCAGG
>JAJZQV010000143.1 GCA_021803025.1 Actinomycetes bacterium
GAATCCTAGGGGTCCCGCCCGACAAGCCCAAACGGTCCCACGTCAGCCCCGCGGGCACGTGGGCACACGACCCCACACGCCCAAACTATGCGTTAGGGCTAGTCAACCTGCGAATTCGCGCTGTTCGTCTGCCCACCAACTGCGGAACCCGGGTCCTCCGCGCGTTGCTCGTCGGTGGAGCGCCGACTGATTTGTCTGGGGCCAACGCTGCCGCACTGCTGCGATCAGTGCGTCCCAGCGGTGACGTCGAACGGGTCCGTAAGGTCGTCGCAGGTTCACTCGTAGCCGAGATCCGACTCTAGACACACGACTGATGGCCAGCGTCAAAGCCAATGCCGACTTGGTCGAGAAGTCCGGCAGCGCGTTGACTCAAACCATAGGCGTCGGCCCACTCATCGCCAGCCGAGCCCACCGGCAGAACCGGACGCCCCAGCCGATTCGCAGACTCGGCCGCCTAGCCGAGGCCGCGGCGCGCCAGCAGCGAAGGGACGCCCACCATGGGGTCCATGTCGCGTCCGGCCCAGCGGCGCCACGCCGCGAGGGGACCGCTCGGCACGCGGAGAGGCGCCCAGGGCTGCGGGCCGCCCGAGACGAGCGCCTCGGCGAGCTGCAGCCCGGCGGCCGTCGCTGACGTCGTCTCGTACAGTCCGAACCCTCGGGCCACCCACGCTCCCCGCAGGATCGGGATCGCGCCGACGACGGGCACCCGGTCGGCCGTCACCTCGGCGTAACGGGCTCGCACCTTCGTGACCCGGCGCTTGAGCTGGCTCGTGACCCAGCCGACGAGGTCGGCCGCGGCAGGACGCTCCCGCACCTCGCTGACGGCCTGGCCGATGACGACGGTGAAGCCGCGCGACCCGTAGACGAGGGCTGCGGGCGTGTCGACGAACGTGTGGATCTCCTGGCAGTCGCCCTCCGCCTCCACGATGGGGTGGACGACGGTCGAGAGGTCGAGGACCACATCACCCCAGGGAGAGGCGCCGAGTGTGTCGACGACCTGGGCAGCGGTCACTGCGTGCGAGGAACCCTCGGCCTGGTACCGCACCTCCCACCCGTGCCTGCGCAGGAACCGACCCAGCTCGACGTCGCGGACGACGCGGACGCCCAGGCCGGTGGCGATGTCGGTGAGCGCTGTGCGGTGCGCCCACGAGTCCAGGGATGCCTGGCCGGGAAGGTGCAGGGCCGGCCTCACAGCGAGCGGAAGCGGCACATCGTCGACGATGTCGACCTGCTCGTCCGCGAGTCGCAGCAGGCGCTTCTCCTGGACGAGGCGGAAGGCGAGGTGGCCGTCGACACAGAGCTCGTACGCGTCGTGGTAGGCGATCGTCACACCGTGGGCCGGAAGCGTCAGGCGGAGCCAGTCCACGGCGCGGCGGGTCCAGTCGACGTACGTCGTCACGGCCGCGGCGCCGCGGTGCAGCTCGATCTCGCGGAGCGTCGACCCTTGTCCGAGGGTGAGGAGGCCGAGCCCGAAGCGCGTGGCGCGGCTCGGGTCGAGAACCGTGACCGACCCTCCGGCGCGTGCGACCTCGATCGCTGTGGTGAGGCCTGCGACGGTCGCTCCAAGAACCACGACGTCGTTCACGACCCCTCGTTGTGAGGACTGCCAGGCCATGACGCCGATCCTACTGGGAGCGTCTCGGAGCCCCAGCGAGCCCGGACCCGTCGGCGCGTCGACGGAGGTCAGGACCGCGGTCGCGACACGCCGTTGACGCTATTCCGGCTCCCCGCAAGAGCGCCGGTGCGGGACCCCTAGGATTCCCCCGGAAGGGAGACGCCGATGGCGCTGTGGACACAAAAGACTGACCTGTCGAGCGGCGCGGTGGTCGGACCGCGCGAACGACTGTCGTGGGGGAAGACGATCGGGCTCGGCGCCCAGCACGTGGTCGCGATGTTCGGCGCCACGTTCGTATTCCCGCTGCTCATGGGCCTGAACCCCCAGCTCGCCGTGATGATGAGCGGCATCGCCACGCTGGTCTTCCTCTTCGCCGTGAACCACCGGGTGCCGAGCTATCTCGGGTCGTCCGCCTCGTTCGTCGGCGTCGCCACGGCCATCTACGGCGCGGGCGGCAAGCCCTCTGACCTGACGGGCGCCATGTTCGTCACGGGGCTCACGCTCTTCATGGTCGGCCTCGTCATCCACTTCGCCGGCGCGGGCGTCATCCACAAGGTGCTGCCCCCGGCCGTCACGGGCGCCGTCGTCATGCTCATCGGCTTCAACCTGGCACCCGTCGTCGCCGCTGTGTACTGGCCGCAGGACCAGTGGGTCGCGCTCATCGTCATGCTCGTGGTCGTCGCGATCAGCGTCGGCTTCAAGGGCTTCATCGGCCGCATCGCGATCTTTCTCTCTCTCATCGTCGGCTACCTGCTGAGCTGGATCCTCGACGCGACGACCGGTCAGATCACCTCGTACTCCGCGGCAGCCGGCAAGATCACCACGCACTGGCGGGTCGACTGGACGAACGTCAGCGCGGCCAGCTGGTTCGGGCTGCCGCCGGTCTCCGACCTGTCGGGCTGGAAACTCAACGCTGCGACCAACGTGGTCGGCTTCCACCTTCCCACGTTCAACCTGGCGTTCGTGCTCGTGTCCCTCCCCGTCGTCATCGCGCTCATCGCCGAGAACACGGGGCACGTCAAGGCTGTGGCCGAGATGACCGGCGACAAGCTCGACCCGTACCTGGGTCGCGCGATCGCGGCCGACGGTGCAGGCTCGATGATCGCCACCTTCGCGGGCGCCGGCCCGACCACCACGTACGCGGAGAACATCGGCGTCATGGCGGCGACCAAGGTCTACTCGACCGCCGCCTACATCGTGGCTGCGCTCGTGGCCATCCTGTTCGGCCTCTCCCCCAAGTTCGGCGCCATCATCTCGGCGACGCCGGGTGGCGTGCTGGGAGGCATCACGGTCGTGCTCTACGGCATGATCGGCCTGCTCGGCGCGAAGATCTGGAAGGAGAACCAGGTCGACTTCGGCAACCCGATCAACCTCGTCCCGCTCGCGGCGGGCATCGTCATCGGCATCGGCGACGTCTCCCTGAGATTCTCGGACAGCTTCACGCTCTCCGGGATCGCCCTCGGCACGATCGTGGCCGTCGCGCTCTACCACCTCGCTCGCTGGCTCGCGCCGAAGGAGCTGCGCGACGCCACAGACGGGGCCGGCCTCATCTACGACCCGCCGGGTGCGTACGCCGACGACGACGCTCCCGTACAGGCTGACAAGGCCTGACGAGACCCGACGCGAGCTGCACGCTCCACGCTGCGCTCACACGACGGCCCGGAACGCTGCGGCGGACCGGGCCGTCGCCATGTGCGGCGAAGACCCCGCGGCCCCTGAGGCGAAGGCCTCCGTCGGCACCGTGGTCGCGGCGCTCATTCCTCCAGCCGAGGACGTGGGCGACGACGGGCTCACCCCTCGAGCCGGGGACGTGAGCGTCGCCGGCCCGTACGGGTCCACAGGCCGGTCCGGTTGCGGGTCGGCGACCCGACCACGTGCAGGTCGAGCACGCCGGCCGCGCCGAGAAGGGCGTGCATCGTGGTCGGCCCGATGCCCGTGAAACCCCTCGCGTGGAGCACGTCGGAGAGCCGGTCCCCCGCCTCCGACGTCGTCGGGACCTCGGCCAGGGAGACCGGTCTCGGGGTGACCTCCGGCTGTACCGCCCACACCACAGAGGGCAGGCCGCCGTCAGCCCGCAGCGCCACGGCCGCTCGAGCGTTCGCGATGACCGCACGGATCTTTCGCTCGTTCCTGATCACCCTGTCGTCGGCCAGTAGCCGCGCCACGTCACCGTCGTCGTACGCGGCGACCACGTCCACCTCGAACTGCTCGAAGGCGTCCCGCATGGCACTCCGTCGTCGCAGGACGGTCAGCCAGGACAGCCCCGCGACGAACACCTCGAGGGCGATGAGCTCGAACAGGCCGCGCTCGTCGGTGACCGCCGTCCCGTACTCGTCCAGGTAGTAGGCCTGGCCCACCGGATCGTGCTCCGCCCAAGCCGGTAGGAGGGCGGAGCTGATGTCAGTACTCGTCGTCATGCCCTGACCGTGGGCAGAGTCGACCGTATCCGTCAGTTGTCCACAGGACGGGGGCGGATGACCCCATCCTGTGGACAACTCCGCCTCACTGCGAACGGCTGCCGTCTCAGGAGACGTGACCGCGCCAGGCCGCGGCCTAGCTCGCGCGACCTCCGGTGATGGGACGCGTGCGCTGCGCCTGCCCCATCTGGCCGTACGGGTACTCCGGCACCTTGGGGGCGGAGACCTCGCTCAGCCGCGCGAGCTCGTCGTCGTCGAGGTGCGTGTCGGCGACGGCCAGCGCCTCGTCGAGCTGCTCGCTCGTACGGTTCCCGAGGATCGGCGCCACGACACCTGGCTGGTCGGCGACCCACGCCAGCGCCACCTGGGCCATCGTGAGACCAGTACGATCCGCAACCTCCTTGACGACGTCGAGGATCTCCCACACCTTCGGGTCGGCGTTGCGGGCGTCGTAGTTCTCCATGCCGCGCTTGGGATCCTCGCCCAACCGGGATGCGCCGGTCGGTACGGAGTCACGCGAGTACTTGCCGGTCAGCCACCCGCCACCGAGCGGGCTCCAGGGGATGATGCCCAGCCCGTACTCCAGGCATGCAGGCACGACCTCGAGCTCGATGAACCGGGTGAGCAGGTTGTACTGCGGCTGCAGCAGGACGGGAGCCACACGGCCACTCGCTGCCGCGAGCTCGCTGATCGCGGCGATCTGCCAGCCGATGAAGTTGGACAGGCCGAAGTACGAGATCTTGCCCGCGCTCACCGCGTCGTCCATGAAGCGCAGCGTCTCGTCGAGCGGCGTGAGCGGGTCGAACGCGTGCACCTGGTACAGGTCGATCCGGTCGACGCCCAGGCGGCGCAGGCTGCCGTCGAGCGCGTACGTGAGGTGCTTGCGGGTCAGCCCGACGCAGTTCGTGCCCTCGCCCATCGGGAACCGGCCCTTGGTCGCGAGCACGATCCGGTCAGCCATGCCCGGCCGAGCCCCCAGCCAGCGACCGATGATCTCCTCTGAGACGCCCGACTGGTACACGTCGGCCGTGTCGACGAAGTTGCCTCCTCCCTCGACGAACGCGTCGAGCTGCGCGTGGGCGCCCGGCTCGTCCGTCTCCTTCCCGAACGTCATCGTGCCCAGGCACAGGCGCGACACGCTCACGCCGGTGCTGCCCATCAGCCGGTACTCCATGACCCCTCCTCCGGTGGTTCCTCTTTCGCTACCCCACCATAGAGAGCGCGGGCGTGAAGCCCTTGCCGTCGGTTGCCGCTCGGTCCTCGGCCCGGCCCGCCTCAGCGCGCGTCGAGCTCGTCCACCAGCCGTCGGGGCGCCGTGATCCGGTAAGACGTGTCGAGGAGTTCCGCCACCTCCGTCCAGTCGGTGTCGGGCCCGAGGTCGAGTCCCAGCCAGCCGTACGGACCGAGGTAGGCAGGACGGTAGACGCGAGAGTCCTGCGCCAGCGCCTCGTACTCCGCCGGGTCCGGAAGGACGAGCAGCGAGCAGTCATGACGCACGTATCTGCCGTCGACCTTGATGCTTCCTCCGTAGTAGGCGAACACCTTCACGGTGTAGAACGCCGGCCAGCCGTGCGTCACCTTCTCCGCAGCGCCGGGCAGGGCGAGCGCGAGCTCCCGGACACGCGCCAGGACAGCGTCGTCCTCGTCGTACATCACCGGATGTGCCATGCCCGCACTCTAGGCCGAAGTTACGTCTGCTGTGACGAGTGAACCTCCTGCTGGGCAGGGGGTTCGTTGTTTCGGCGGGCGGGGGTTCTGTCTACTTCAGGTTCAGTGGGATGGTGGTGTTGAGGAGTTCGAAGACTCGGC
>JAJZQV010000144.1 GCA_021803025.1 Actinomycetes bacterium
CTTGCCCCGCTCCCTTTCTGCTCGCTCCCCGCGCACTCGGGTTGCCGACCGGGCCCCGCTTTCTCGGTGTACTCGGGCTGCCGACTGGGCCCCGCTTTCTCGGTGTACTCGGCTTGCCGACTGGGCCCCGCTTTCTCGGTGCACTCGGCTTGCCGACCGGGCCCCGCTCTCTCCGTGCACTCGGCCTGCCGACCGGGCCCCGCTTTCTCGGTGTACTCGGCTTGCCGACTGGGCCCCGCTTTCTCGGTGTACTCGGGCTGCCGACCGGGCCCCGCTTTCTCGGTGTACTCGGGCTGCCGACTGGGCCCCGCTCTCTCGGTGTACTCGGCTTGCCGACTGGGCCCCGCTCTCTCGGTGCACTCGGCCTGCCGACCGGGCCCCGCTCTCTCCGTGCACTCGGCCCTGCCCACCCGCGCGGAAGCCGCCCTCCCCGGCCTGCTTCACCCACGCAGGCCGGCTGGCCCGCGGTCTGCTTCCCCCACGCAGGCTGGCCTGCCCCCGGAGACTCTGCCTCCCGCACGCAGGCTGGCCTGCCCCAGGAGACTCTGCCTCCCCGTGCACTGTCCACCGGCCCCCCTCGGAAGGCTGCCTACGTGGCCGCCTGCAGCGGGCCACCTGGGCTCAGCTCGCCCGGATGTGCTCGAGGAGCGTGGCGGTGTGGCCCACGCGGCGGATCGGTGTCCGACTGGCGTCCACCGCCGCGGGCGGCAGGAACTCGGGCAGGCCGTCGCGGTCGATCCGTACATCCCAGCCGTCAGCGTCGACTGCCGTCCCATCAGAGGCGGTCGTGGGAGGCCGCGGTTCGCACAGCGTGTGGTGCACGCGGCACAGGGCGACAAGGTTGTCCCGATCGGTACGTCCTCCCTGCTGCCAGGGGACGACGTGATGGATATCGCAGTGTCGCATCGGCGTCGTACAGTGCGGGAACGCGCAGCCACCGTCCCGCAGCCCGATGGCGCGCCGCAGCGCCGGGGGCGCGAGCCGGACAGCCCGTCCCACGTCGAGCACCTGCGACTCGCCGCCGAGCACGACGGGAACGAGGTCCGCGCCACACGCCAGCACCCTCAGCTCACCCGCTGACAGCGGTGTGCCGTCGACGAGGAGCCCGGCCGCACGCGAGCGGTCGAGGAGGTCGGTGTACGGGATGAGCACCTGGATCTGTGCTGAGGCGGCGGGAACCGTTCCGCTCGTCGCCTCGCCGCGTTCGGGACTCTGGGCAACGCCCAGGATCTCGACGAGCGCGTCCGCGGCACGTTGCTGCGGGGTCTCCTGCAGCGCGTGCCGGTCGTGCGTGTCCTTCGCCGAGCGGTAGCTCCGGTCGGACACCGCCTGCACCATCTCCTGCAGCCTCTTGCCGGCCACCACCGGGAGACTGCCGCCGAACTCGATCGACCCGTCCGTCTCGGGACCGAACCACAGCCGACGCCTGCTTCTCGCGCGCTGGTCGCGCTGGTCGAGCTTGGCTGTCCGTGTCTCCCGCGTGTCGACCAGCTCAGGGGCAACCTGGCGCACCAGCGTCTCTGTGAGGGTCCTGAGCTTCTCGGCCGGCAGGTGTGCAGCCTCCGCCAGGATGAGCCTCTCAGCCGCCATCTGGTGCGGCCGGTCCAGACCCGACGGGAGCGCGTCGAGCGCCTCACCGATGGCCTTCGCCTGCCCGACGGTGATGCGTCCTCGGGCGGCTGCGTCTCGTACCGCCGGCCGTCGTTCAAGAGCCCGTGCAGCCCAGACCGCGCCGGAAGCCTCTCGGGGCGTCTCCTGACCCGTACGGGCCATCCAGTCCTCGAGCCGGGTGTGCCGCGCCCGCATCGCCGACCCGGCCTCGTCGGCTTCCGCCACCAGGACGGACGTCAGCGCCGTCACCCGGCGCGAGACGTCTCGTACGTCGTCGACCCAGCCCAGGCGTTCCTCGTCGGTGGCAGCTGAGCGATCCGTCGTGCGGACCACCTCCAGCAGTCGCCTCACCTCGCCAAGGATCTCGCGCAACCCGGCCTGCGACGCCGCCGGAAACGGCGGAGGCGTGGCGACCGAGGAGATGCTCATAGCACTCACAGTAACAGAACATGCGTACGAATACAAGCCATATAGTGGAATGGGGCAAGAGGATTAAGTCTTTCTTCTCACGTCAGTGTCGACGTGTCAAGCGTGCTCGCGGTACGGCTCACTCCGTCCATCCCCAGCCGCGGCTGGTATCAATGGGGCGACGCCCGTGAGCGGAAGCCACGTGAGGCGCAGCGCACGAAGGGACCCGCCACCCATGAGCCGTACCGCCGTCTTCCTCGACGTGGACGGCACGCTCATCGACGACTACGGCCGCGTGCCCGACAGTGCCGTACAGGCGGTGCGGGAAGCCCGCGAGAACGGGCACCTGGTCTTCCTCTGCACGGGCCGGTCCATGTCGGCTACGACGGGTACGTCCTCGCCTCCGGCGCCTACGTACAGGTCGGCTCCGACGTGCTGCGGCACGAGACGCTCGCTCCGGAGGCCCTGCGCCACGTCGCCGACTACTTCGGTGCCCATGGCGGCGGCTACTACTTCCAGGCTCACCACGGCGTCTTCGCCTCCCCGGCCGCCCGCGACCTCCTCCGACAGGTGGTCGCGTCGTCCATCGCGGCGGACCCCGCCTTCGACGAGGTCGACCACGGTCTCCTGCGCTACGTGGAGACGATCGTCGTGGACGCCGACCCGTTCGCCGAGCCCGTCACGAAGACGATCTTCTTCGACGCCGCCGCGACGATCGAGGAGATCCGGGCCGAGTTCACCGACTTCGAGGTCGTACCGGCCTCCGTCACCGTCTTCGGCACGAACGCCGGGGAGATGATGCTCCCGGGCGTCCACAAGGCGACAGGCATCGAGGTCGTGCTCGCCCACCTCGGCATCGACCGCGCGGACACGATCGCGATCGGCGACAGCTACAACGACCTCGAGATGCTCCAGCACGTCGCCGTCGGCATCGCCATGGGCGACGCTCCGCAGCCCGTCAAGGACATCGCGGACGAGGTCACCGCTTCGACGACCGAGGACGGGGTCCGTCTCGCGTTCCTACGGCACGGGCTCATCGCCGCCTGACAGGGGCGCCGGCCCACCTCTCACGTGGCGCGGCGTCCGGCTCAACCCCTGTACGGCGTCGCGACGTGCGCACGGGCTGGACTTCCCAAGGGTCCCGTCTACCTCGACGGAGCGAGGCGTCGCGACGTGCGCACGGGCTGGACGTTCTCGGTCGCCCTCGACCTGGGGATCGACGAGGCGTCGCGACGTGCGCACGGGCTGGACTGGTTGCTCTCCCCACTACGGTGGCCCCATGCGAGTGGCGATCACAGGCAGTACGGGGCTGATCGGGTCGGCGCTGGTGCAGGCGCTGCGGTGGGGCGGTGACGACGTCCTGCGGCTCGTCCGCCACGAGCCGCGGGGGACCGACGAGCGCCAGATCCTCCCCGACCAGCGGCGCATCGCGGGTCCGGGCCTCGCGGATGTCGACGCCGTCGTGAACCTCGCCGGAACGGCCATCGCGGGAGGCCGCTGGACCGAGGACCACAAGCGCAGCATCCTCGAGTCCCGGATCGCCGTGACGGAGACCCTCGTGGCGGCCCTCCCCGCCGACGGGCGCTGCCAGCGCTTCGTGAGCGGCTCGGCGATCGGCTACTACGGGCCGACGGGGGACCATGCGGTCGACGAGTCGGCACCTGCGGGCCACGGCTTCCTCGCCGGTGTCGTCGTGGCCTGGGAGGAGGCGGCGTCCGCCGCTCCCGTACCGACGGCGTTCGCCCGCACGGGTCACGTCATGACGCCGCGCGGCGGCTATATCGGCCCGCTGCTGCTGGCGTTCAAGCTCGGGCTCGGCGGCCAGGTCCGCGACGGCCGCCACTGGGTGAGCTGGATCTCCCTCGACGACGAGATCGCCGCCCTTCGCTGGCTGCTCGCCAGCGAGGAGACCGGCCCGTTCAACCTCACCGCACCCCACCCGGTCACCAACGCGCGCTGGACGAGGGCCATGGGAGCCGCCCTGCACCGCCCGACGGTCCTCCCGTTCCCGGTGCCCGTCGCCACGGCGCTGTACGGCAAGGAGTTCGTCGAGCAAGTGGTGCTCTCCAGCCAGTGGGTCCTGCCCAACCGGCTCGAGGAGTCCGGCTTCGAGTTCGGCGACACGCAGATCGAGCCGGCACTGGCCCGGCTGCTGCGGAGCTGAGGACGCCGCGACGGTGTCGCCCTGGGTTCCGGAGCACGCCTGCACGCCGCCTCCAGCACCTGCCCGCCGTCGTGAGCCGGGAGAGAGCACCCCGCACGTCGCCGTTAGGATGGCCGCCTAGCGAAAGGTGGCCATGAGCTCGGAGCTGACAGCTGCAGGTGTGCCGGAGATGTTCGCGATGCTGGGCCTCACGTTCGACGATGTGCTGCTCCTGCCGAACGAGTCGGACGTCATCCCGTCCAGTGTCGACACCACGAGCCGGGTGTCCCGCCGGGTGTCCGTACGGATCCCGCTGCTCAGCGCCGCGATGGACACCGTCACCGAGTCGAGCATGGCCATCGCCATGGCCCGCGAGGGCGGGCTCGGCATCCTCCACCGCAACCTTCCCATCGCCGACCAGGCCGCCCAGGTCGACCGGGTGAAGCGGTCCGAGGCCGGCATGGTCGAGGAGCCGATCACCATCACGGCCGACAAGACGATCGGCGAGGTCGACGAGATGTGCGGCCACTACCGCATCTCCGGTGTCCCCGTCGTCGACGACGACATGCGCCTGCTCGGCATCGTCACGAACCGCGACATGCGGTTCGAGGACGACCCGCGCCGGCTCGTACGCGACGTCATGACGCGCATGCCGCTCGTCACCGGCAGCCCTGGCATCAGCGGCGAGGACGCCCTGGCCCTCATGGCCGCCAACAAGATCGAGAAGCTGCCGCTCGTCGACGCCGACGGCAAGCTCAAGGGGCTCTTCACGCTCAAGGACTTCGTCAAGGCGGACAAGCACCCCCTCGCCACGAAGGACGACCTGGGCCGGCTCCGCGTGGGTGCGGCCGTCGGCTTCTTCGGCGACGGGTACGAGCGGGCGATGAGCCTCGTCGAGGAGGGCGTCGACCTGCTCATCGTCGACACCGCCCACGGCCACAGTCGTGCCGTCGTCGACATGATCACGCGGCTGAAGGCCGACCCCCTCACCGCGGAGGTCGACATCGTCGCGGGCAACGTCGCCACGTACGAGGGCGCGAAGGCCCTTGTCGAGGCAGGAGTCGACGGCGTCAAGGTCGGCGTGGGTCCGGGCTCCATCTGTACCACGCGGGTCGTCTCAGGCGTCGGCGTCCCCCAGGTGACGGCCATCTACGAGGCCGCCCGCGCGGCGAAGCCGTACGGCGTGCCGGTCATCGGCGACGGCGGCCTCCAGTACTCGGGTGACATCGCCAAGGCGCTCGTGGCAGGCGCCGACACCGTGATGGTCGGGTCGCTGCTCGCGGGCTGCGACGAGTCGCCCGGCGAGCTCGTGTTCATCAACGGCAAGCAGTTCAAGCAGTACCGCGGCATGGGCTCCCTGGGCGCGATGGCGGCTCGCGGGCGCAAGGGCTCCTACTCGAAGGACCGCTACTTCCAGGCCGACGTGACGAGCGACGACAAGCTCGTCCCGGAAGGCATCGAGGGCAAGGTCGCCTACCGCGGTCCGCTCGCGGCCGTCGCGTACCAGCTCGTCGGAGGCCTCCGCCAGTCGATGTTCTACACGGGCGCCTCGACGATCCCCGAGCTGCACGAGCGCGGCAGGTTCGTACGGATCACGTCCGCCGGGCTGCGCGAATCCCACCCGCACGACATCCAGATGGCCGTCGAGGCCCCTAACTACGGAGGCTGACCAGGC
>JAJZQV010000145.1 GCA_021803025.1 Actinomycetes bacterium
AGCAGAACTCTTCGACTGTCGCGGCCGGCCTCGTCATCTCCCAGACGCCGAGCTCGGGACAGGGCAAGAAGGGCGACACCGTCGCGCTCGTCGTCTCCAAGGGCCCGGTGATGGTGGCTGTGCCGACCGTCCGCGGGAAGTCGAAGTCCGAGGCGACCTCGATCCTGGCGTCCGTCGGCTTCCAGGTCACGACGAAGTCCATCGTCTCGGGCGGACTCGCGTTCGGACTCGCGTACGGGACCGACCCGGCCGCGGGCACCATGGCGGCTCAAGGGTCCACGGTCACCCTCCTGGTCGGCTGACGGAACGCCCCCACTCCCCGCACGCCGACAGGGCCGGATCCTCGTGGAGGACCCGGCCCTGTCGTGACGTGAGGCGCTACTCCCCCGGCTGGCGGACGCCGATCGTGAGCAGCAGGTTCGCGTACAGCCTCTGGTCGCCGGTGGCGACGACGCAGCACACGTCGTCGGACTTCGCCTCGGCGTAGAAGTCGAACCGGGGCACCTCGATGAACGGGATGTCCGGCAGGGCGGCCCGGTAGCCGTCGTGGGCCGGGATGTGCGACGGCGCGTCCGGTCCCGGGACCGGGACCATGATCGCCGCGGCCTCGATGGGCACGGACTGCTTGAGCACGCCGAGCACGTCGTCGACCGTCAGCAGGCCGGGGGCGAGGTTGAGCGCGACCCGCTCGGCCCTGGGCGACACCCACACCGAGTGCGGGTAGTTGCCGTCGGCGAGGAGGATCTTCGCGCCGTGACCGGCCGCGGCCACCACCCGGAGCAGCTCCGGGTGGGTCATGGGTCCGTACAGCACCTCAGAGGCCCTTCAGCACGTCACCGCACAGGTGGACCTGGAGGCCCATCGCCTCGAACATCGCGGCCTTGGCCACGAGGGCCTTGTCGGCGGTCTCCGCGTCCGGGGCGTACACGACGTTGAGGTGGTTGGCCTTGTGGCGCGCCATGAGCTGGTCGCGGGAGACGCCGTGGAGGATCGCGTTCATGATCGGCCACTCCGGGTTCGTCGAGTCGAGGCGGCGCCGCACCTCCTCCTGCGGCATCTCGATGCAGGTGCCGCGACCGAGGTCGACGTGCACCTCGCCGTCCATCTGGAACACGCGGCTCCACACGATCTCGCCCGGCTTCGAGACACCGGCCAGCGTGCCGCCGCCCAGTGGGAAGAAGTAGTACGACTGGCGGTAGCTGTGCGCGTTGGCGTACCCGCCGAGGTGGGACGCCGGTACGGACCCGGAGATCTCGAGGACCCACACGAACTGGCCGTCCCAGTCGTCGCCCCAGCGGACGTCGTGGAGCGTGGTCGCCGGGTCGAGGCCCATCGCCGTCCACACGCGGTTGGTGATGAGCGCGTCGATGGCGACGCCCTCGTCGACCTCGTTGAAGTGCGGCAGGGCCTTGCCCGCGTACAGCTCGTCGTGGCTGTCCCGCGCGTACACCGGCGGGCGGTCGACGTTGTTGAGCAGGCCCTCGGCGAGGTCGGAGGCCGGGACGAGGTCCTTGAGCCCCTGCTGGTACTGGATGCCCACCGCGTCGGCGCCGAAGTCGTTCGCGATGCGGACGGCCGCGATGTACATCTTGAACTGGCTCGCGAGCTGGGCGTCGGTGAGGCATTCCTTCCAGTCGCCGTCGTTGTCGACGTGGAACGTCATGCCGCGCTCGTCCAGCCAGCGACGTACGGCGTCGGCCTCCTCGTCGGTGACCTTGTTCATCTCAGCGACGAGCGCCGACTGCGACAGGCGCTCCTTGTAGATGCCGTACGGGTTGATGAGCTCGTCGTCGAAGATCGCGTTGTACATGCCCATGCAGCCCTCGTCGAAGACCGCGAGGATGGCCTTTTTCTGCTGCAGCTCCTCGGCAAGAGCGACACCGAGGCGCTTCTCGTCGGAGTCGGGCAGCGCCGGCAGGTCCCGCACGTGCGACTCGTCGTGGACGATCTGGCCCGTCTCGAGCCACGTCTTGAGCTGCTCGGTCGCCCACTCGTCGGTGAAGTCCTTGCTCCACAGCGACGAGTGCTTGATGCCGGCCTTCGTCATCGAGCCGGTGAGGTTGAGCAGGCCCACGAGGCCGGGGAAGTCGCCCGCGAAGTTCGCGACGACGAGGATCGGGCCGGTGTGGTCGCGCAGTCCGGACAGCACGTGGTGGCTGTACTGCCACACGGCCTCCACGACCACGAGCGGGGCGTCCAGGGGGATCGAGGCGAAGACGTCCATGCCGCGACGCTGGTTGTCGATGAAGCCGTGTCCGGTCACGGGGTCGACGCCGTGGGCGCGCTTCACCTTCCAGCCGAGGGCGTTGACGGCGGCGGCGAACTCGGCCTCCACCTGCTGCTGCATGGCCCACGTCTTGACGTTGGTCGCCAGACGCAGGTCGCCGCTCGCCACGGTGTAGACCGTCTTCGGCTCCGCCTCCGGGCGGGTCGCCGGTGTCGGGAATGCGTACGTCATCGAGGAACTCCTTCTCTATGTTGTGTGGGTCAGGGGGGTGGCGGGCCTGTCGGGGGCCATCGTGAAGGCGTGCTGGTCGTGCGTCACCACGGTGGCGAGCACCTCGCGCCGCGGAGGTTCGCTGTAGCCGTTGATGCGTTCGAGGAGCATCTCGGCCGCCCGGGTGCCCAGCTCGCGCGCCGGCAGGTGCGTGACGACGAGCCCGCGCGGCGTGTACAGGGTGAGGGGCAGCTCCCCGAGCGAGACCACGCCGAAACCGGTGAGGTCCACACCCGCTCCGATGAGGTTGCGCACCGCTCCGACAGCGATCCGGTTGTTCCCCGCGAAGATCGCGTCGGGGGGCTCGGGGAGCTTCATGAGCGACGCGGTGGCCTCGTCACCGCCGTCCACGGTGTACGGCACCCGCAGGCACAGCTCCTCGGGCGGGGTCGTGCCGAACTTCTGCTCCCACGCCTTGCGCCAGCCCTCGACGCGCAGGTCGGCGGTCATGACGTGATGGGGCCCGGAGACGCAGGCCACGCGCTCGAAGCCGAGGTCGAACAGACGCTGGGTGGCGTCCACGGCGCCTGCGACGTTGTCGGCCACGACGACGTCGACCTGGCTGAGTGGTGCGTCGCGGTCGACGGCCACCACGGGCACGCCGCGCGAGATCGGCAGGGAGTAGTCGGCGGTGTCGCTGGTCGGGGCCACGATGATGCCCGCGACGTCGCCGACGGCGGCGGAGACCAGCTCAGCCTCGAGCTGCGGGTTCTCGTCGGTGTTGCCGAGCATGACCGAGTAGCCGGCCGCGCGGGCGACGTCGGTGACCCCGCGCGTGAGAGCGGTGAAGTATGAGTTCTCGATGTCCGGGATGAGCACCGCGATGATCTGCGAGCTGCCCATCCGCAGCCGGCGGGCGTTCTGGTTGGGGACGAACCCCAGGACGGCGGCGGCGTCCCGGACGGCGGCGGCCTTGGCCGCGGACACCTTGGTCCCGTTGAAGACGCGCGACACCGTCGCGGGACTCACGCCCGCCCGCTGCGCCACGTCGTAGATGGTCGTCACGCGGGTGTCCCCTCGAACCAGGGCGCTGAGGCCATGTAGGCGTCGACGAAGCGCTCCTTGTGCTCGGCGTACTCGTCGACACGCGACGACGGGGCCACCTCGCGCTCGACCGTCGACAGGGTCGGTGCGGCGGAGAAGTCGAGCGCCCCCAGGCCGACGAGCCCGGTGATGGCGACGCCGAGGCTCGTGGCGCCGGCGGTGACGGAGCGGCGCCGCACCGGGCGCGCCCAGATGTCGGCGAAGAGCTGGAGCCAGCCGTCGCTCGCGGCTCCCCCGCCGACGACGTCGACCGGCTCGTCCGGCATCACCAGCGGCTCCATGCAGAGGGCGAGGCCGAACGCGACGCCCTCGAGCGTCGCGCGGACCATCTCGGCCCGGCCGTGGTGGCGACGCAGGCCCGCCATGACACCGCTCGCGAGAGGGTTCCACCACGGGCTGCGCTCGCCCGTGAGGTACGGAAGGAAGTACAGGCCGGTCGAGGCGGCCTCGGCCGTGAGGCCCTCGGCCACGAGGTCGGCGATGGACGTGCCGGGCGCGATGGCGTCACGGAGCCACTCGAGTGTCCCGGCCCCGGCCTGCGTCGTCGCCGTGGGGACGAAGGCACCAGGTACGACGTGGACCAGCGTGAACGAGCGGCGGAGCGGGTCGAGCACGGGCCGGAGGGTGGTGCGCGAGTACCAGGCGGATGTGCCGAGGCAGACGTAGCCCGGGGTGTCGGGGATCACGCAGCCGGACCCTGCCGCCGCCATGGGCCCGTCGCCGCCACCGGCGACGACCACGGTCGCCGTCGTGAGGCCGAGCTCCTCGGCTGCGGTGCGAGTGAGGGGGCCGAGCACGCGGGTGCTCTCGACGACGAGGGGCATGAGCCGGGACTCGACGCCGCTCGCGGCGATGACAGCGTCGGACCAGCCACCACCCGTGAGGTCGTACGCGGCGGTCGACGACGCGTCGGTGAAGTCGGTGGCGATGATGCCGGTGAGGCGGGCGTTGATGTAGTCCTTGTGGCCGATCGCCCGGTAGGCGCGCCTGACGAGGTCGGGCTCGTGGCGCTGGAGCCACATGAGCTTCGGCACGTTGTACGTGGCGGCGAGGCGGTTCCCGGTGACCCGGTACGCCTCGTCGTCGCCGAACGTGGCGGCGAGCTCCGCGGCCTCGGCGCTCGCGCGCTGGTCTGCCCAGATCATCGCGGGGCGCAGCGGGGCGCCGGCATGGTCGACGAGGACGACGCACATCATCGTGCCGCCGACGCAGATGCCCGTCACCGCGGACGGTGGTGTCCCCGTCGTGTCGAGGAGGCGGCGGGTCGCCTCGCAGACGGCCCGCCACCAGTCCTCGGGGTTCTGCTCGGCCTCGGCCCTCGTGCCGTACGTGGTGCCGTACGACACGGTGGCCGAGCCGAGCACGGTTCCGTCGAGCGCGTGCAGCGATGCCTTGTCACCTGAGGTTCCCAGGTCATGAGCAATCAGCACGTCAGCCTCCGGAGGGTTCGTGGGGCACGGCGGGCGCCGCGCCCCACGGGAATGGTGTCAGTCGTACAGGACGGCAGCGATCTTGGGATCGGTGATGTTCGTCTTGTCGTACCAGTAGAAGCCGGTGTCGATCGTCTTGGGCTGGGACTCGCCCTTGATCGCCTTCATGGCCGCGTCGACCGTCGCCGCGCCCATCCCCACCGGGTTCTGGGTGATCGCGCCCGCCATGAGGCCGGACGTGATGGCATCCTTCTGAGCCTTGCCGGAGTCGAAGCCGACGATCGCGAGGCCGGTCTTGTTGAGCTCCTGGACGCCCTTGACGATGCCGATGGCCGAGCCCTCGTTGGAGCCGAAGATGCCCTTGAGGTCGGGGTTGGCCTGGATGATCGACTTGGTGATGTCAGCGGACTTCGCCTGGTCGCCGCTGCCGTACTGCGGGTCGAGCAGTTGGACGTTCGGGCAGTTGGCCTTGATGCCGGCGATGAAGCCGTCACGCCGGTCCGTACCGCTCTTGGAGGTCTGGTCGTGGACGACCATGGCGACCTTGCCGGCGTTGCCGATGAGGGAGCACATGTGCTTCGCGGCCTCGGCGGCGGCCGCCTTGTTGTCGGTCGACGCGGTCGTCACCGGGATGTCGGAGTCGACACCGGAGTCGAACGCGACGAGCGGGATCTTCTGCGCCTTGATCTGGGCCAGCGGGGCCGCGGCGGCCTTGCTGTCCAGAGCGGCGAAGGCGATCGCGTCGGGCTTCTTGGCGATGGCGTTGGTCAGCATCGTGATCTGCGACTCGACCTCGGTCTCGCTGGCCGGCCCCTCGAAGGTCACGCGTGCGCCGA
>JAJZQV010000029.1 GCA_021803025.1 Actinomycetes bacterium
CCGCCATGCTGAGCTCTTGACGCCGAGGTGGTCAGTGGAGCGCCGGCTGATTTCTCGGACGAGGTCAGAGCCAGCTCCAGCAGGTGGGCCGCGAGGGTCTTGCCGTGCGGGTCGATCGTCAGTGACATCGTCACGCCCCCCTGGAGCCGGCCATGCAGCACGACGGTGCAGCCGTACTCACTCGAGAACGTCGTTGACTCAGGCACCTGGTCCTGGACGGGTCGGCGGTCCTGCCGGGTGGCCAGGTCGGCTGTGCGAGGTGGGCGGCCCCGGCCAGGACAAAGCCCCCCGGGCCCTCGGAAGGGTGGGGGGCTTGTCCGGCCGGCCTCACAGCGGCCGGGACTGAAGGGTCACGGCTGCTGGATCGCTGAGATCTCGAAGTCGAGCGTGACCTTCTCGCTGACGAGGACGCCGCCGGTCTCGAGGGCCGCGTTCCAGACGATGCCATAGTCCTTGCGGTTGATCGTGGTCTCGCCCTCGAAGCCCGAGCGCACGTTGCCGAAGGGGTCCTTGGCGGTGCCGACGTAGGAGAACGGGATCGTGATCGGGTGGGTCTGGTCCTTGATGGTCAGGTTGCCCGTGAGGTCGAAGGTGTCCGGGCCGGTGACCTTGACGTCGGTGGAGGTGAAGGTGAGCGTCGGGTAGGACTCGACGTCGAGGAAGTCGGCGCTCTTGACGTGGCCGTCCCGCATCTCCTGCCCGCTGTCGAAGCTGGCCGCCTGGATGGTGACGTCCACCTTCGAGGCCGCCGGGTTCTCGCCGTTCAGCTGAGCGGTCCCCTCGAACTCGTTGAAGCCGCCGCGCACCTTGGTCACCATCGCGTGACGGGCGCTGAAGCCGATGCGGGAGTGGGCGGTATCGATGGCGTACGTGCCCTTGAGGTCAGTGAGGCTGGACATGTGGTGTCACACCTTCCGGGTAGTTGATATTTCAACTATAGCGTGTCGAGGCTCGATACGCAAGACTCAGCATGTGAACGGTGAGCGTGCGCCTGAGAATTCCTTCTACTCCATGTACACGCAGGGGTTCGCCCGGGTCGCCGCCTGCGCAGTGCCCGTGACGCTCGTCGACCCCGCGGCGAACGCAGCCGCCGTCGTCGCTGCGGCCCGCGAGTGCCATGAGCAGGGTGTCGCGGTGGCCGTGTTCCCGGAGCTGGGCCTGACGGGGTACGCGATCGACGACCTCCTGCTCGCGGACGCCCTCCTCACTGCGGCGCGCGACGCCATCGAGACGGTCCGCGCGGCGAGCGAGGACCTCACGCCCGTTCTCGTCGTGGGCGCTCCCCTGGCCAGCGGCAACCGCCTGTACAACTGCGCGGTCGTCATCCACCGGGGCACCGTGCTCGGCGTCGTGCCGAAGTCGTACCTGCCGAACTACCGCGAGTTCTACGAGAAGCGCCACTTCGCGCTCGGCTCCGAGGTCGACCCGTACAGCCGGATCGAGGTCCGCGGAGCGTCCGTACCCTTCGGGTCGCGCCTCCTCTTCGAGGCCACGGACGTCCCCGGCCTGACGCTGCACGTCGAGGTGTGCGAGGACATGTGGGTGCCGGTGCCGCCCTCGGCGCAGGCGGCGCTCGCGGGCGCCACCGTGCTGGCGAACATCTCCGGGTCACCCATCACCGTGACGAAGGCGTCCGACCGGGCCCTGCTGTGCCGGAGCGCGTCGATGCGGTGCCTCGCCGCCTACGTGTTCGCCGCCGCAGGCGAGGGCGAGTCGTCGACGGACCTGGCGTGGGACGGCCAGACGATGGTGTACGAGTGCGGGGACCTCCTCGCCGAGACCGAGCGCTTCCCCGAGGGGCCGCGGCACGCGGTCGCCGACGTCGACCTCGACCGGATCCGGCAGGAGCGCCTCCGGATGGGGTCGTTCGACGACAACCGCGTCGCTGAGGGGGCGGAGGAGTACGAGACGATCCCGTTCACGCTCGACCCCCCGCGTACGGATCTAGGGCTGGAGCGCCAGGTCGACCGGTACCCGTTCGTCCCCAACGACGCCGAGCGGCTCGCCCTCGACTGCTACGAGGCGTACTCCATCCAGGTCTTCGGTCTCGAGCAGCGGCTCCGCGCGATCGGGAACCCCAAGGTCGTCATCGGTGTCTCGGGCGGCCTCGACTCGACGCACGCTCTCATCGTCGCCGCGCGTGCCATGGACCGGCTCGGGCGCCCGCGCTCCGACATCCTCGCGTTCACGCTGCCGGGGTTCGCCACGAGCGACCACACGAAGGGCAACGCGATCGCTCTCGCACGGTCACTGGGGGTGACGTTCGAGGAGCTCTCGATCGTGCCGCTGGCGACGCGGATGCTGGAGGACCTCGGGCACCCCTTCGCCGACGGGCATCCGGTGTACGACGTGACGTTCGAGAACGTCCAAGCCGGGCTGCGTACGGACCTCCTCTTCCGCGCGGCCAACCAGCGTGGCGGCATCGTGCTCGGGACGGGCGACCTGTCCGAGCTGGCGCTCGGCTGGTGTACGTACGGGGTGGGTGACCAGATGAGCCACTACACGGTGAACTCAGGGGTGCCCAAGACCCTGATCCAGCACCTCATCCGCTGGGTGATCAGCGAGGGCCTGTTCGCCGACGACGTGAACGCGACGCTGCGCAGCATCCTCGACACCGAGATCACGCCAGAGCTCGTACCGACCGGCGAGGATGAGCAGCCCCAGTCGACGCAGGCGAAGGTCGGCCCGTACAACCTTCAGGACTTCTCGCTGTTCTACACGCTCCGGTACGGGTTCAGGCCCCGCAAGATCGCCTTCCTGGCCTGGCACGCGTGGCACGACGCGTCGTACGGACCGTGGCCCGCGGGCATCCGGGACGACGAGAAGCTGAGCTACGACCTGCCCGAGATCCGCCACTGGCTCGAGGTGTTCCTCAACCGCTTCTTCGGCTTCTCGCAGTTCAAGCGCTCAGCTCTCCCCAACGGGCCGAAGGTCGTTGCCGGCGGCTCGCTCTCGCCGCGCGGCGACTGGCGCGCTCCCTCCGACGCCAACGCCCGCATCTGGCTCGCCGATCTCCAGGGCGTGCCGGTCGAGTGAGGCTCAAGCCACGCCCATCCGAAATCTTCGGTCTGTCCTAGAGAGCCGGATAGTGTCCGAGCATGGATCCGGTCCAGAACCCGTACGCCCCGGGAGCCGGTCAGCGTCCCCCTGAGCTGGCGGGACGCGACGACCAGCTGCGGCAGTTCGATGTCCTGCTCGAGCGCATCGCGCGAGGTCGGCCGGAGCGGTCCATGGTCCTCACCGGGTTGCGGGGCGTGGGCAAGACCGTGCTGCTCAACGCGATGCGGTCCGCGGCCGTACGGGCGGGCTGGGGGACGGGCAAGTTCGAGGCGCGGCCCGACCAGGGGATCCGCCGCCCCATCGGCGCCGCGCTCCACATGGCTGTACGGGAGCTGGCGCACCCCGACGCGCAGCAGGTCCTGGGCGCGCTCAAGGCCTTCGTGGAGCGAGACGCGCCCAAGGGGTCGAAGCCAGCCGACCGGTGGCAGCCGGGCATCCTCGCTCCCACCGTGACCGGCCGCGCCGACTCCGGCGACATCGAGATCGACCTCGTCGAGCTGCTCGTCGACGTGGCAGGCCTCGCGTCCGACGTGAGCCGCGGCGTCGCGATCTGCATCGACGAGATGCAGGACCTCGGCCCGGCGGACGTGTCCGCCGTGTGCGCGGCCGTCCATGAGCTCGGCCAGCAGGGCCTTCCTCTCGTCATCGTCGGCGCCGGCCTGCCGCACCTGCCGGCAGTGCTGTCGGCCTCGAAGTCGTACTCGGAACGTCTCTTCCGCTACCAGCTCGTCGATCGCCTGCCGCGCGACGCCGCGGACCAGGCGCTCGTCACGCCCGCGGCCGAGGAGGGCGTCGAGTGGGCGCCGGAGGCGCTCGATGCGATGTACGAGGTGACGGGCGGCTACCCGTACTTCGTCCAGGCCTATGGGAAGGCCGTGTGGGACACGGCACCGCGCACGCCGATCAGCCGGGAGGACGTCGTCGTTGGCGCCCCTCAGGCGGAGGCGGAGCTGGCTGTCGGGTTCTTCGGGAGCCGGTACGAGCGGGCGACGCCTGCGGAGCGCGACTACCTCCGCGCCATGGCGGACACCGATGCGGACGGTGTCGGGTCCGTGGCCACCTCCGAGGTGGCGCGCGTGCTGGGCCGTACTCCCCAGTCGTTGTCGCCGGCCCGCGACTCGCTGCTCAAGAAGGGCCTGGTCTACGCCGGCGAGCGCGGTCGTGTCGCGTTCACCGTGCCGCACTTCGGCCGCTACCTCCGTACGGTGGGCTGACTCGGCCCGTGCGGTTTACCACGTTATCCAGGTGAACTGGACGTTCTCATGGCAAATCTGCCGTGAGAACGTCCAGTTCACCCACTGAACATGGTGAACCGCACGTCCTCAGTAGGGCCAGCTGATGCGTGACTTGTCCACAGGCAGGGTTGCGGCTGGCTGTTCCAGGCCTGGACGCTTCGGTCATGCGCACCCCCACGCCTTTCGCCCTGCCCACCGAGCCCATCACGCGTGCCGACCTGGTCGCCCGCGGGGTGACGCCGCGGATGCTGCGGACCCGCCTCGCCAACGGCGACCTCAGGCAGGTGAGGAGTGGCGTGTATCTGCGAGGCGACCTCTGGCCGGAGGGCGCCCGCGAGCGGCACATCGTGCTGGTCCACGCGGAGCTGGCGGCACATCCGACCGCCGTGGCGAGCTACGGCTCTGCCGCGCTCATCCACGGCCTTCCCACGCCAGGCTTCGGGCGCTGGGAGGACGGTCCCGCATCCGTCACCGTCCCGCGGAGCGGCAAGAGTGTGAGCACTGGCTGGGCTGTTCGCCACACAGGGCCACTGCCTGCCGGCCAAGTCCAGCGCGACGCACAAGGGTATCCGGTGACCTCCCCGGCCCGCACAGCCGTGGACCTCGCCGCCCACCAGCCCCTGCCCGAGGCTCTGGTGCTGCTGGACAGCGCCGCCCGGCTCATCTGCGCCTCGCTCGTGACCCAGGTGCGTCGTCGGGACTACGTGAACCCGCAGCTCGCGAAGGTGTCGGCCGACCTGTTCGAGGAGGCAGCCGCGACCGTCCGGGCGACGAGGCTGCGCCCCGCGACTCGCCTCGCGGATCCCGCCCGAGAGTCGGTCGCGGAGTCGCTGTCAGCTGGCCATCTGCACCTGTCCGGACTGCCCACGCCCCGGTACCAGGCGCAGATCCGCACGTCGATCGGCACGGTCTACCCCGACTTCCTGTGGGACGACCTCATGCTCATCGGCGAGGTCGACGGAGCGGTGAAGTACGAGCAAGCCGACGCATACGTGCTGGAGAAGGAGCGCGAGCAAGCCCTGCGGGACCGGGGGTACCGGGTCGTGCGGTGGCTGGCGAAGGAGATCATGCTCCACCCCGACGTCGTCATGGCTCGGATCGCCCGCGCGATGGAGTGATGATCGCCCGTCGCGACTTTGGACCCGTTTCGCGTCGGAATGGGAGAGGCTATCAACCGGCTTTTGCGTCCGACCGCGATCGATGTCGTTCTGAGGACCGCCTCGCGGCTGAGAAAGACCACGAACGGGGTTGAACGCCGAAGGGGAGGCTCAAGTGCCTGGATTCCGACACTGAACCGGGTTCAACTGCGTCTCGACCCGCCAGGCCGGAGGTATCGCCTCGCTTTTTTGATGGCTGCAGGATGTGCGACGTGTCCATGTTGTGCCGGACGCCGAGCAGGTCTGTGTGCTGATGGCCGAGAGCACGTTCGAGCCTGGCTCAGTCGTGCGTGTCACACCGGAGGCGGTCGTCGACTTCCTCACCGGCCTCGCGCGGGTCCGGGGTCTCCGCCCGTACCTCGCCGAGGCGGTCGTCACGGACATGGGCACTCGGAGGCAGGCGAGTGAGTGGGCGCGATGGCGCGTCCGGGAGCGTCCACGGATCCGTTTCCGCTACTCAATCTCGTTTGGGGCGCGCCTCACACGGACGTCGACGACGTCTTTCGACGCCTACGTTCTGTTCTGCCCCCGGGTTGCACGAGTCACTCCTCGATGCAGGCACGTCCCGGCGAGGGGCCGGACACAGCCCTGGTCCTCGAGGGCTCGCTCGTCACAGCGCCGCCGCTCCTCCGCTCCTACATGACCCACCACGGGGAGGTGGCGCACGCTCTACGTTCTGGTTCCTGCGGATGTGATCGGCGAGGGCGGCTGGTCAGTCGCCCTCTGGCTCTGGGGCGACTGTGACGCCCCTCCAGAACGCGATCCGGTCAGTGATGCTGCGGGCTGCCTCGGAGGGCGTCGGGTAGTACCAGGCGCTGTCCTTGCTTGTGGCGCCGGGGACGGAGACCGTGTAGTACGAGGCGGTGCCCTTCCAGCTGCACTCGGTGTGGGTCTCGGAAGGCTGAAGGTAGTCGGCGTTCACGTCGCCCACCGGGAAGTAGTGGTTCCCTTCGACGACGACGGTGTCGTCGCTCTCCGCGACGATGACCCCGTTCAGCACTGCCTGCATCTTCATCTGGTCTCCTCGAGTCTTGCTGTGGCAACTGTAGGTCGGGGCGCCGCTCGTCCCCGCGTTCTTCGGCTCCCCCCTTGGGGCAGCGACGGGCATGTGCGCTCCCTCGTACGCTCCGCCGGCTTCCCCCGTTCCGGGCAGGCGCACCTTCCCGCGCGCTCGCGCGCGTCTCTTTACTGCTTCGTGCGTTCGCGGCGACTCACACCTTCCCTCCCCGTCGACCCCGCCTACGATGGGTTTCGGGTGGGACCCGCGGGGAGGGCGGATTCGATGTTCGCTGGACGGTTGATCCTCGAGAGTCTCCGGCTGGGCACCGACCTCCGGACGCCCGGTCTGCGCATGGACCGCATCCTCCGCGTGTCGGTCGAGGGAGCGACGTCCGCCCAGCCCGACGAGTGGTCCATCGTCGACTTCCGCGGTCCTGAGGACTCGGCGGACCGCTTCGCGAAGCAGCTGGCGGACGCCCTCGAGCCCGCCCAGCACTGGTACGCCGACCTGCGGATCGGTACGGACCACGTCGTCATCTTCCCCGGAAAGGTCATCCGCTACCGCACCGGTGACGCCGAGGCTCATGCTCGTGCCATCGAGTACGGCCTCGGCCTCGGCATCCCCGCCGCCCAGCTCGACTGGGGAGAGCTCGACGACTAGCCCGCGAGGCCGTGCATGAGACGCCCGTCGAGCAGACGTGCTGCCAGCGCCTGCCCGGCCCCTGGTCGGTTCATCATGTTAACCAGGTCAACGAGACGTTCTCATGGCAAATCGGCCGTGAGAACATCCAGTCCACCCACTTAACATGATGAACCGCAGCCACCCGGTCACCCGCTCAGCCACTCAGCCGGGCACACGGGACCGCCGACGGACGCACGGGGTTAGGTCGGTCTAGCCGCAGTTAGGTCGGGTTAGGTCGTCGGGGCTGGGGCGAGGAAGACCGGGGACGCCCACACCGTACCGTCGCTCGACTGCGCGAGGACGTCGATGTCGTACCCCCTCTGCACCAACTGGAGCGTGTCGACGCCTCCCCCGAGGATCGCGGTGGCCAGCACGTCCGCGGTCTCGATGTCCGCGGCCGCGACCGTCACCTGCGTGAAGGTGCTCGCGGACGCCAGGCGCCAGACGTGCTCACCGCGCTCCTGCACACCGGACGTCGCGACCGCCAGCCGACCGGGTCTCGTGGCCAGCTGGGTCCAGAGGCGGCCCCTGTCGTCCGCGTCGACGATGCCGACCGTCCAGGCCTCGCCCGACGCCTGCACCCCGGACACCAGCACGTCCCCGCCCGCGTTGAGGCACCAGTCGAGGTGCCCGGCGGCGACGAGTACGTCCCCGGCGGCCTCGATCGCACGGGCCTTGACGATCCCCGAGAGATCCACCACGCCGTCCGGACGGTGCGGCGTGAACGCACCTCCTGTCGCGGCGAGCCACGCGACCGCATCCCAGTACATGTCGCGGTACGGCTCGCTGGCCGTGCGGATGAGGGACCTGTCGCGCCCGATGGCGCTCGCCTCGGAGTCCTCGCGGTGCAGGGAGAACCGCTCCTCCAGCTCGGCGAACGCACCCACGACCGCGCCGACAGTGGACGCGAGGACCGGCTCGGTGGAGACGAGCGTCACCACGGTGCCCATCGCCTCGAAGACCAGTTGACCGCGTCCCGGCCCCCCGGTCTCGTCCCGCTCCATCCCCTCCTGACCTCCCATGCGCGCTACGCCTTCGACAGTGCCGACTGAAGGCTGGTGATGTAGGCCGTCGTCGTGTACGTGGCGCCGCTGATCGTCGACACCTTCGCCGAGTCGGCCGCCAGCACCTCCGACTTCATGAGCGGGATGGCCTGGCTGTTGATCGACCCCGACCTGTGCTGCCCGTCCGAGACGGCGTTCGCCGTGACGTTCGTGATCTTGCCGCCGGAGATCGTCACCGTGACCGTCACCGAGCCGTACTGGTGCGTGACGGTCGTCCCGGTGTACGTGCCGTCCTTGTACGAGGTGCTGCCCGAGGTGATCGGCGTGGTGCCCGTGATCGTCGTGCCGGTGCTCGTGCTCGTCGTGCTCGTCGTACCGCTCGCGCCAGACGTCCCGGCGTTCGTGTTCGTGGTGCCGGTCGTCGTGGTGCTCGCGACCGTGGCCCCGTTGGCCGTGCCGACGGCCCAGCCGGCGCCCAGGACGCCGACCGAGGCGACGACCGCGGCTACTCTCGCTCGGATGCTCACCAGACGAACCTTTCGTTGTGGATGGAGTCGGCGGGGGTGCCGCAGCCCAGCGCGTCGGCCACCACGAGGTCGGAGGCGGCCTGCGGTCCGCAGACGTACACGTCACTGCTCGCGACGTACGGGACGAGGTCGACGAGCCTGTTCCCTCGGTGCGAGGCCGGCATCCAGCCCGTCTCCCCGAGGCGGTTCTGGGTCCGAGACCCCACGAGCGTGATGAGCCTGGCGCCCTTGTCCTGGCACATGACCTGGATCTCGCGCAGGAGGTACAGCTGGCTCGGCGTGTGAGCCCGCAGGATGACCGTCGTCCAGCCGGGGACGGTCTCCGTGGCCTCGAGGATGGCCCGGATCGGCGCGATGCCGATGCCGATGCCGACGAGAGTCAGGGGCGCCTGGGTACGGGACTTGTCGGAGAAGACGCCGTACGGCCCTTCGATCATGACGCGCGTGCCGGGCTTGACGGTCATGAGCTGAGCCGTCCCCCGGCCCAGGGCCCGGATCGTGATCCGCAGCGTGTCGCGCGTCGGCGCGGCCGAGACCGAGAACGGGTGCTGGTGCCACCAGAGACCCTTCGCGAGGAAGCGCCAGTGGAAGAACTGGCCGCCCTCCACGTCGAGCGCCGGGAGGTTCCGGCCCTGCATCTCGATCGACACGACGTCGTTCGCCTCGTAGCGGACCTTTGTCACGACGAGCTGGTGCTCGAGGGACGCGAAGATCGGCAGGAAGACGCGGTACGCGAGGAGGAGGAAGCCGGTCACCGCGAACAGCCCGATCCAGTACCAGCGGGCGAACGTCCCCGGCCCCATGAGTACGGACATCGAGAACTGGTGCGGCAGCGAGAAGCCGACCGCGATGTACGTGGCGAGGTGGATGACGTGCCAGACCTCGTACGGCAGCGAACGCCTCACCGAGATGATCGAGGAGACCGCCACGGCGATGAGGATGCCGAGCGCGCAGACGCCGAGGACGAGGTCGCCGACGCTCAGCAGCGAGCCGAGCTCGCCGCTCAGGCTCAGCCTGTCGTTCGCGGCGTAGCCGCACAGCAGGAACCAGCCGTGGAGGAGCAGGCCGTAGATGACCCACTTGCCGAGCTTGCCGTGGATCGCCACAGCGTGGTCGTGGCCGAACGCCCGGTCCACGAACGGGATGCGCGCGGCCAGCAGGAGCATGAGCACCACGAGGTCGGTCGCGACCAGGCCCGTCACGATGCCGAGGGCGGTGAGGCCCGTGCCGAGCGACGTGACCTTGGCGAGGCCTCCGTCGGCGAGCCAGAGGGTGATCGACATGGCGACCGAGACCCAGGCGATGACGGTGAGCAGGTCGGCGCGAAGGTTGCGGCCGAACGAGCGCACCCGGTACCGGCGCTGCAGGTCGGCCGCGTGATCGGCGGCGCGCGAGATCCCGCGCCGGGGAGCCGCGGCCGACTGCATCATCGGACGAGTGGGTGTGGTCGTTGACATGTCACTACAGTCGCCCGCCACTCTGTGGGGTTCCTGTGAACGGTCGTTGCTCCGTGTACGACTTCGGTTAAGGTTCGGTTCGCCCGCACACCGCGCGTCGTGGACCGCTAGAACCCCGCGGCACTCGCCAGCCGGCCGGTCCACTCGTCGGACATCGGCACGGGGACCCCGTCCAGCGTCGCGATCGGGCAGACGCCTCGGACGGACGAGGCCAGCCAGGCACCTGTCACCCCGTAGAGGTCCTCGGGACGGATGAGCGCGGCCTCGAACGGTACGCCCGCGTCCTCAGCCCACTCCGACAGCACCTCGACGGTCACCGAGGAGAGGATCCCCGTCGGCCCGGTGGGCGTGGTGCGTACGGTCCCGTCGACGACCCAGAGCAAGGAGGACGTCGGCGCCTCGAGCGCGTAGCCGTCGCTGCTCACGAACAGCGCGTCGTCGGCGCCGCGGCGGGCGGCCTCCCGGCGCGCGGACGTGTGGACCGCGTACGAGAGGAGCTTGGCACCGCCGAGCAGCCAGGGCGCGTGCGCGAAGGCGTCGCTCGCGTAGCCGCGGGCCAGCGTGGCCACCGCGAGCGGCCGCCGCCCGCCCGGCTCGGACTCGGTGATCGTGAGCAGCGTCGTCGCCGTCGGCATCGTCGTGTGCTCGAGGCCCCGCGTGTGCATGATCTTGAGCGCGGCCTCACCGGGAGTGCTCCATGCCCTGAGGGCCTCCGCGACGAGGCCGGCGATCGCGCCCAGGTCCGGCTCGGGGAGCTCGACCGTACGGGCGGAGCGGGCGAGGCGGGCGAGGTGTCTGTCGAGGTGCTCGACGACGCTGCGGCCGCCGCCGTCGGTCACCACCCTCGTCGCGTCGAAGATGCCGTCACCCCTGGTGAGGCCGAGGTCGTCGGCGAGCACAACCGGGGAGTCGGCGCGGACGAGACCTGCGCCCAGGACGGCGACGAGCTGTACGACCATGCTCAGAGCACCGCGATCGCCGAGTCGTAGTCGGGCTCGTGCCCGATGTCGTCGACGAGATCGGTGTGGATCACGGTGCCGTCGGTGTCGATGACGACGACCGCCCGGGCGAGCAGGCCGCGGTAGTCGCCGTCGAGGATCCTCACCCCGTACGTGTCGGCGAAGGCGGACCGGAACGCCGACGCGGTCGTGACGTTCGCCAGGCCCTCGGCGCCGCAGAAGCGGTTCTGGGCGAACGGGAGGTCCATGGAGACGCAGATGACGGCGGTGTTCTCGAGCGTGGAGGCGAGGGTGTTGAACTTCCGCACACTCGTCGCACAGGTGCCCGTGTCCACGCTGGGGAAGATGTTGAGC
Source organism: Actinomycetes bacterium (assembly GCA_021803025.1). Classification (GTDB taxonomy): domain Bacteria; phylum Actinomycetota; class Actinomycetes; order Propionibacteriales; family Propionibacteriaceae; genus Fen-668. Next base: position 11,435 of record JAJZQV010000029.1, read on the forward strand.
ACGAGTCGTCGCCCTGCCCAGTGCTCCTGGGACACGTCGGAGAGGTCGGAGGCGACGAGCGTGAAGCCCGGGGCCTTGGTGCCGACCGCCGGGAGGTCTCCGACGGTGGTCGTCGCGACACCGCGTCGCGTGATGAGTGCCATGGGGAGGTTCTAGCAGATGCCGCCGAGGATGGAGCCCTCGATCCGGTCGGACATCTCGACCGGCGACCCGGCATCGGGACCGCGGCGGCGACCCCTCACCACGCCGTGAGCGCGGCGCGGTCGCACTCGCGTGGGCGCAGTCACGGCAGGCGTAGACCCCGTACAGCTCACCAGGCCGTGAGCGCGGCGCGGTCGCACTCGCCGCCCGGCCAGACGGCGCGCTCGATGCCCGCCGCGGCGAGGGCTTTACGACAGCCCGGGCACGGCGGGTCGGTGATGTACGCGACGGCCCCCTTCGTGTCGCGGGTGGCGAACAGCAGGGCGTTCACCTCGCCGTGGATCGCGATGCAGAATCCCGGCGTGCCGGGCCGGTCGTAGTCACCGAGGCCCGGTACGACGTCGTACGAGAGCATCCCCCGGGGGCACGCCCCCTCGAGACAGTCGGGCTCGCCGGGTGCGGCGCCGTTGTAGCCCGTCGCGATGATGCGACGGTCCACGACGAGGACGGCGCCCACCTTGCGCCGGCGGCACTTCGCGCGCGCCGACACGGCCTGGGCGATGCCCAGGAAGTAGGTGTCCCAGTCCGGGACGGCGTACTCGGTCATGGCGCACATCCTCGCAGCCGTGCCGATCTGCCGTGGCCAGGGGCTTCCGCGCGGCCGAGGCCGTACGGTATCTGCCATGACGAAGCTCGTGCTGACCCTGCTCGGCGACGACCAGCCCGGACTGGTGTCTCGCGTGTCCCGTGTCGTGGCCGAGGCGGGCGGCAGCTGGCAGGAGAGCCAGCTCGCGCGCCTGGCCGGGTCGTTCGCGGGCATCGCGCTCGTCGAGGTGCCGTCGGACAAGGTGGAGACCCTCCGTACGGCCATGGCCGGGCTCAGCGACGTGCTCGAGGTCACGGTGAAGGACGCCTCGGAGCGCGTGCCGGTGGAGGGTCGCCGCCTCGTGCTCCACCTCGTCGGGCACGACCAGCCCGGCATCGTCCGCAGGGTCACGGAGGCGCTCGCGGCTCACGGCGTGAGCATCGAGCAGCTGGCCACGGCGACCGTGGAGGCTCCCATGGCCGGAGGGCTGCTGTTCGAGGCCGACGGCGTGCTCTCGGCGCCCAGCGACCTGGGCACCGACGACCTCCAGAGCGCGCTCGAGTCGCTGGCGCGCGAGCTCATGGTCGACCTGGACCTCACGCCGGCGCCCTGAGGACGCTCCGTCGGTTGTCCGACGGTCCGCTCTGCCCGCGCCCTCAGTCCGTACAGCATCACGGGACGGTGGCGACGACCAGGCCCGCGGTCGGAGCCACCAGCGAGTCCATCGCGGCGAGCTCGGCCGGGGCGTCGTCGAGGCTGACGACCCGTCCGATGAGGCGTCGCGGGTCGAGGCGGCCGTCCGCCACCAGCGCGAGGAGCTCCGGGTAGTCGGCGGCGGCCATCCCGTGGCTGCCGACGACCTCGAGCTCCCGGGAGATCACCGGGCCCCACGGCAGCGGGGCGAGCTCGTGCGCGCCGAGCATGAGCCCGACCTGTACGTGACGGCCGCGACGCCGCAGGCTGCGAACCGCCGCCGAGGCGGTCTCGCCCGAGCCGAGCGCGTCGATGCTCACGTGCGCGCCGCCCCCGGTGAGATCGAGGACGGCGTCGACGTCGGCCGACGCCAGGACGTGGTCCGCGCCGAGTGAGGTCGCTCGCTCCCGAGCCGCCGGCGAGGGGTCCACCGCGACGACGCGGGCCCCGAGCGCCTTAGCGATGAGGATGGCGGACGCGCCGACGCCCCCGCACCCGTACACGGCCAGCCATTGCCCCGCTGACAAGGAGCTCTGCCGAGTGAGGGCGTGGTACGAGGTCGCGAAGCGGCAGCCGAGGGACGCTGCGGTGACGGCGTCGACGGCGTCCGGGAGCCGTACGAGGTTGAAGTCGGCTGCCCGTACCTGGACCAGCTCGGCGTACGAGCCGGGATGCGTGAACCCAGGCTGCGTCTGGTCGGGACACACCTGGGCGTCACCCGCGAGGCACCATGCGCACCGGCCGCAGCCGTTGACGAACGGTACGGTGACGCGGTCGCCGACGGCGAAGCCCACGACCTCCGGGCCGACCGCTGCGAGCGTGCCGGCGAACTCGTGGCCCGGGACCATCGGCAGCGGCACCGGGTCGTGGCCGCGCCACGCGTGCCAGTCCGACCGGCAGATCCCGGTGGCCTCGACCCGTACGACCGCGCCGTCCGGCGGGCAGTCCGGCTCAGGGACGTCGAGGAGCTCGAGCGGTCCGCCGACCGAGGAGTACGAGACCGCGCGCATGGCGACGTTCTACCACCCCGGCACCCGCCTCGGAGCGCGGGTTTCGTCTGGTGCTCCCCTCGAAAGGCCACGACACGCGCGGTAGGTGCGGCGTGTCGCAGCACGAACTGGCCTCTCAACCGGCCCCCATGGCCCGAGGTCCTCTCCCCGAGCGCATAAGTCCTCTCCCCGAGCGCACAAGTCCTCTCCCCGAGCGGTCCGGCACCGCCCGAGGTGGCACTCAGACCAGCAGCTGGGTCGCGGCGAGCTCGCGGTACAGCGGGGACGTGTCCAGAAGGCCGGCGTGCGTCCCCCGCGCCACGACGCGCCCCTCCTCGAGCACGACGATCTCGTCGGCGTCGGCCACGGTCGCGAGCCGGTGGGCGATGACGAGCGTGGTACGGCCCTTCGAGGCGGCGGCCAGCGCGTCCCGGAGCAGCTGCTCGTTGCGGCCGTCCAGGTTGGACGTCGACTCGTCGAGCAGCAGCACGGGCGCATCCGTGAGCAGGGCGCGGGCGATCGCGAGACGCTGTCGCTCGCCGCCGGACAGCAGGACGCCACCCTCGCCCACGGGCGCGCCGAGTCCCTGGGGGCTGCGGCGGACGAGCTCGGCGAGGTTCACGGCCTCCAGGACACGCCAGCAGTCCTCGTCCGTGGAGAGCGGCGACGCGAGGACGAGGTTGTCGCGGATGCTGCCGGCAAGGGCTGGCGCGTCCTGCTCGACGTAGCCGTACTGGGCGCGCAAGACCTCTCGCGGCAGGCGCTTGATGTCGATGCCGCCGACGCGGACCACCCCGTCAGCCACCTCGTAGAAGCGCTCGAGGAGGCCGAGCACCGTGCTCTTGCCGGCGCCGGACGGCCCGACGAGCGCGGTACGGGAGCCGCGCGGGACGGTGAAGGACACGTCCTCCAGGACCTGGACGGGCCCGTCGCCCGTCTCGTACGCGAACGTCACGCCCTCGAGCTCGATGGCGGGCGCGTCCGGGTCGGCCGTCGCGTTGAGGGGTCCGCAGAGCTCCGCGTCCGCGGTGTCGGTGCCCGTCTCGAGGGGCAGGTCGAGCACCTCGGTGATGCGTCCGAGCGCCCCGAGCGCGCTCGAGACCGATGTCACGGCTCCGAACGCGCTGCCGATGGGCAAGACCATGAGGAACAGGAAGAGCAGGAACGCGGTGAGCCCGCCGATGGTGAGCGCGCCCGACGCGACCCGGTAGCCGCCGACGCCGACGACCATGAGGAACGCGAGGTTCATCGCCATGGTGGCGGTCGGTACGACCGGTGCGGATGCCCGCGCCACGTCGACACCGGCGCGCCAGGCACGGGTGGCCAGCGCGAGGATTCCCGTGGTCTCGCGCTCCGCGGCCCCGGCTGCACGGATCGTCCGGACCGCTGCGATCGACCGCTCCACGTCGGCGGACAGCGCGCCCACCGCCTCCTGCTGGGCCAGGCTGGCGCGTCGGATGCCGCGGGTCAGCCCGCCCACGACGCCCATGGCGATGACGAGCACGAGAACCGTGAGGCCGAGCAGCAGCGGGTCGATGACCAGCATCCCGACCAGCGCGCCGACGAGGGTGACCGCGCCGCCGACGGCGTCGATGAGCCCCTGGGTGAGGACCGCGTAGAGAAGCGTCGTGTCCGTACCGATGCGGGACACGAGGTCGCCGGTACGGCGCCGGTCGTACTCGGAGATCGGCAGCCGGAGCACGTGGCGGATCAGCCGTTCGCGGGCGCTGAGCACGACCGACGTACCGGCGCGCTGCAGGAGGTAGTGCTGGACGCCGCTGATGAGCCCGTTGAGCACGAGCAGGGCCGCGAGCAGCCACAGGAGCGCGCCGAGCGGGGCCGCGGCCTGCACGCGCCGGACGAGGTCGCCCACCACGAGCGGCTGCGCCAGCGAGGTGACGGCGCCCAGCACCGAGAGGCCGATGGCCGCGCCGAGGACGCCACGGTGCTCGGCGAGGTACGGAAGGAGGTCCCTCAGCCCGGCCCGAGGGCCGTCGCCACGTGCGGGTCGTGAGAAGGGACCGCGCCGTACGTCACTCATGCTCATCCTTTGATCGACAGCTGCCTCGTCGGCCCATCAGACAGTAGCCGCCTCCGGGGGCGAGCACCGTCGGGCGCCATGAAGGCGCTCGCGCTGGCCGTACCGCTTGTGCACGGCCTGCTTCGTCGCCCCGAGGGAGGACGCGATGTCTGCCACGTCAGGCCGGCGTTCCGAGCGCTGGGCAGCGCGATCGTCTCAGCGCCTGGGGCGACCGCGCCTCGTGAGCATGCCGGTCGCGCGGAGCAGCACGTAGCCGATCGCCCCGACGACGCCGAAGATGAGGAAGGACACCGGGGCGACGACCCAGCTGATCCCCATCGTGAGGTTCTGGGTCGCGGTGGCAAGCAGGGAGACCGCGAGAAGCACGGACATCGAGACTCCGAGGATGCCGAGCATGAACAGCACGCCCCCGGTCGCTCCGGCCAGGTTCCTGCCGAGGGCGACGAGCACCTCGCGTGTTCCCTGGGGTCGAGGCGGCTTCGGCCGGACCGGACCTGGCGGGCGTAGGGGACGCAGTGCGGCCACGACCTGCTCCCAGAACGTGGGAGGCGCCTTCTCGGACTCGAAGATCGGCTTGTCGTCCCGCGGCGTCGTCACAGCCCTCAGGCTACGCGTCGACGTCTCGCCCACTCACGGGCCGATCTCGTCCACTCACTGGCAGATATCGGGTCGCCGGTCGCCATGCGCACCGGCACCGGGCCACGTGCCAGTGAATGGAGGCCGACGGCCGGGCCTCTTCACCGGGCTGCGGCGCGACCGGCCTCCCAGGAGGCGGCCCAGCTCGCCACGTCCCCGCGGGAGACCGCGACCGCCATGAGATCGGGGAATGCATCCGGCGTGCAGGCGAAGCAGGGGATGCCGAGCGCAGCGAGCGAGGCGGCGTTCTCCTTGTCGTACGACGGCTTCCCGTCGTCGTCGAGCGCCAACAGGACGATCACCGTCACCCCCGAGCCGGCCATGGCGTTGAGGCGCCGGATCATCTCGACCGAGCCATCCCCCTCGTACAGGTCGCTGACAAGGACGAATACCGTGTCGCGCGGTCGGGTGACGAGCGGGGCGCAGTACGCGAGGGCGCGCGGCGTGTCGTTGCCGCCGCCCAGCTGCGTGCCGAAGATCACGTCGACGGGGTCCCGCAGCTCATCGGTGAGGTCGACGACGGCCGTGTCGTACACGACGAGCGAGGTCTTGAGCGCCCGGATCGAGGCGAGGACGCTCGCGAAGATCGACGCGTACACGACCGAGGTCGCCATGGAGCCCGACTGGTCGACGCACAGGACGACCTCGCGGGCGAAGCCCGTCTGCTTGCGGCCGTACCCGACGAGGCGCTCCGGGATGACGGTCCCCAGCTCCGGCCGGTACGTGCCGAGGTTGGCGCGGATCGTCCCGAGCCAGTTGATGTCGCCAGGACGCGGCCGACGGGTGCGCTCGGCGCGGTTGAGGGCGCCGCGTACGGAGGAGCGCAGGCGGTCGGCGATCCTGCGCTCGACCTCCTCGACGACCATCCGGACGACCGTCCTCGCCGTCTCGCGCGCCTGCTGCGGCAGCAGCGAGCGCAGGGAGGCGAGCGTGGCCACGAGGTGGACGTCGGGCTGTACGGCGGCGAGCATCTCGGGCTCCAGCAGGAGCTGGGTGAGGCCGAGGCGGTCGATGGCGTCGGTCTGCATGACCTGTACGACCGAGCTCGGGAAGTAGCGGCGTACGTCGCCCAGCCAGCGGGCGACGCGTGGGGCCGACGCCCCCATCCCGACGACCATGCTCTCCTTGGATCCCGGCTCCCCGTCGGACTGGTTGTCGTACAGGGCACCCAGTGCCGCGTCCATGCCGAGGTCGGACGGCGACAGGTCGTCGTCCGAGCCTTCCCCAAGCAGCAGCCGCCACCTCCGCGCGCGTTCCTCAGCCACCGGTCACACCTCCGCCCGTCACCGATGCCGCCGTACCGCCTTCGTTGTTCCCGCCTTCGCTCAGGCGGCTGGCAGCCGTGCCGCGTTCGCCGGTCCCGCCTCCTCCTGCATGCCCGGCCCATGTACCGCCACCGGTCCCGCCTCCCAGGAGGAGCCGTACGGTCGCGAGCGCCTCCGCAAGGTCCTCGAGCGGCAGGTCCGCCTCGACCTCCTCGGGCTCGGCTTCACGGTCGAGCGCGGAGATGCGCTCGGCGAGGGCGCGGCGCTCGGGCTGGTTGTACGCGCCGAGCGCCCGGCGGAGCACGGGGAGGACCTCGAGGAAGTCATCCGCGGCCAGCTCGGCCAACCACGCGTCCACGAGGGAGAGGATCGCCCGGTCGTGGATGAGCAGCAGCGCGGACCCCGCGAGGAAGCCCTCCGCGAAGGCTGCCCGCTCGATGACGCTCGGCCCGTGGGAGAGCGCGCGGCCCAGCGCCCCGCGCGCCTCGGCAGTCTCGATCTGACCCGCGTCGAGCAGCGTCCGCGTGAGCCGCCCGCCGAGGAGGCCCGGCACGTCGGCGCGCTGCAGCACCTTCCGGATCCCGCCCAGCCAGAGCGACCGCGCCTCGTCGGAGAGCAGTCCGATCGTCGCCGAGACGGCGTCCAGGTGGGGCCGCAGCTCGGCCGCCGCGTCGGGCGCGAGCCCGCCGACGGCCGCGGGCAGACCGGCCACCACCCTGGCGAGCATCCCGGTCGCGACGGCTTCGAGCGAGGTCGTGTCCGTACCGCGTACCGACCCGTACCGCTGGGACCGAACGAGCGCGGGCAGCGCCTCCATGAGCTGCGCGATGTCGGCCTCGTGGGCGGCCCTCTGGTCGAGCGCCGCGAGGAGCGGCGGCAGGGCGTCGGGCAGGTCGGCGAGGAGCGCCTTCTCGATGCGCGACGTGATCTCCGCCAGCGACCCCGGGTCGGCGGCGAGGCACGCGGTGGCGGCGGACTCCACCGTCGTGCCGTAACCTGACGCGACGACGATGGCGACCGCGAACTCCGGGTGCCACTGGACGCGCCAGCCCTCCTTGAACGTGCCGGTCCCCGAGATGGCCATCTGCCTGCCCCACGGGATGTCGAGGATGCGGAGCCGGTGCAGCAGGCGGGACTTGCCGCGGTCGTTGTCCTTGCGGAGGTCGAGGACGAGGTCCTTGGGCTCGGGAGCGACGGGAAGCCGCAGCGACCTGGCCTGGGCGCGGAGGTCCGCGTCGAGCGGTACGAGGGGGGCGTCGCCGGGTACCGATCCGAGACGCTCGCCCACGACGAGGTCGTTCGTCACGAACGCGAGGACGGGCTCCGAGCCGTCGCACATGACCGCGAGAGCCGCCTCCTGCACCTCGTCGAGCCCCGCGACCGGTCGGCCGCGCATCACGGCGAGCGCCTCGGCCAGGCGGGTGGCCTCGATGGCGTGGGCGCTCGACACGGGAAGGTCGTGGCGGCGAAGGACCCGGGCGACCTCCGTGAACCAGCGGGCGACGACCTCGTCGGTCGCGTCGAACAGGTGCTGGTACCAGCCGGGCGACGTGATGCCGGCCCCGTAGCCCGAGGCCGCCGCGAGGCGCGAGTGGGTCCACGGCACCCACGTCGTGGCCACCTTCGCCTTGGGCAGCCCGCGCAGCAGCTTCGCGTCGTGGGACGCCGGCGGAAGCTTCCCGGTGAGTGCCGGGGCATGCCACGCCCCGCACACGACCGCGACCCGGTCCCGGTCACGGGTCGCGGCGCGCAGGACGGTCCGCATCTGCGCCTCCCGCCGGTCCTCCTCGACCTGCTCGGCGTGGCTGCGCGGCGGCGGCGCGTACCGGCGGAGCTCCGCCATGGCCTCCGTGATGGCGTCGAAGGGGTCGATGCCGTGGCGGGTCTCCACGACGTCGTCCCACCAGCGTTCCGGGTCGTCGTACCCGGCGGTGCGGGCGAGCACGGCGATGGGGTCCGTCCGGACCTGCTCTCGCTCGCTCGGCGGGTCGGGATCCGCGTTTTCGTACGCCAGATCGGGTGCGATGGCCGGATCCCCGTCGCCAGGAGCATCTGGGGTACGAATCGGCGCATCCTCCGGCAGTGCCTCCTGGGCGACAGCCCGTCGCGGCGCGAGCGTCACCGCCGCAGGCAGGTCCATGAAGCGCACCTCGCGCCGGTGCTCGACCGCCCACGCCATCGCCTGCCACTCCGGGGAGAACACCGCGAAGGGCCAGTAGGCGGCGCGGGTCGGGTCGCCGACGACGTACGAGAGCAGCGCCACGGGCGGCTCCAGTCCGCGAGCCACCCACGGCACGAGCGCGTCGCCCTCGGGCGGCCCCTCGATGAGCACCACGTCGGGGTCGTGGGCGGTCAGGGCCGCGACGACCGCTCGGGCGGACCCGGGACCGTGGTGGCGGATGCCCAGCACCCGTACCGGCGGCTGGGTCTCCGGCGGGCCTGTCGCACCGACGACGGCGTCCGCCGGCACAGACTCCTCAGCCGGGGCGAGCTCCGTGGTGTCGTCCACCCTCGTCATCGGTCCTCGTCGCGCGCCGCCCGGTAGAAGTCCTTCCAGTCCCTGCGCTCCCGCACGACGGTCTCGAGGTACTCCTGCCACAGCGTGGCGTCGGCCACGGGGTCCTTGACGACCGAGCCCACGATGCCGGCCGCGACGTCGCCGGCCCGCAGCACGCCGTCGCCGAAGTGGGAGGCGAGCGCGAGACCGTTCGTCACGACGGAGATCGCCTCCGCCGTCGACAGGGTGCCCGAGGGGATCTTGAGCGACGTCTTCCCGTCCTCCGTGACACCCCGGCGCAGCTCACGGAACACCGTGACGACGCGCCGGATCTCCGCCTCGGCCCCGTCGGCGGGCGGCAGCTCCAGGGAGCGGCCGAGCTCCGCGACACGCCGCGTCACGATCCGTACCTCCTCCTCCGCGGTCGCGGGAACCGGCAGCACGACCGTGTTGAACCGGCGCCGGAGCGCGCTCGACAGCTCGTTCACGCCGCGGTCGCGGTCGTTGGCGGTCGCGATGACGTTGAAGCCCCGCGTGGCCTGTACCTCGCTTCCCAGCTCGGGGATCGGCAGCGACTTCTCCGAGAGCACCGTGATGAGCGCGTCCTGCACGTCCGACGGCATCCGGGTGAGCTCCTCGATGCGCGCGATGCCGCCGGTCTCCATCGCGACCATGACGGGCGACGGGACGAGCGCCGCGCGCGACGGCCCCTCCGCGATGAGCCGCGCGTAGTTCCACCCGTACCGGACCGCCTCCTCCGGCGTGCCGGCCGTGCCCTGCACGAGGAGGGTCGAGCTGCCCGAGATGGCGGCGGCGAGGTGCTCCGACAACCACGACTTCGCGGTACCCGGGACGCCGAGCAGCAGGAGCGCCCGGTCGGTGGCGAGCGTCGCGACGGCCGTCTCGACGAGGCGGCGGCTGCCCACGTACTTGGGGGTGATGACCGTACCGTCGTCGAGCGTGCCGCCCAGGACGTACGTGACGACGGCCCAGGGCGAGAGCCTCCAGCTCGGCGGCCTCGGGCGGTCGTCGACACGGACGAGCGCGGCGAGCTCGTCGGCGTGCTCCTGCTCGGCGTGCGGTCGCATGAGCTCGGTCATGGGCGTCCTCCTCGTCGTGGGTCCTGCGGCGGCAGGAACCCTCGAAGCTCGTCGTACAGCACCGCGCGCACAGTCAGCACGGACGTGGTGTCGCGGAGCAGACCCCGCGCGGTCCTCGCGTCCGGCTGCCCGAGCCCGCGCAGTCGGTTCGCCCAGCCTCCCGCGACCGGGAGCGGCACGCCGCGCGCGAACAGCGCCCACGCCTCGGGCCGCACCTCGTGGCCGTCCCTGCCGATGAGCTGCTGGCCCACGGCCGTGGCGAGCTCCGCGGGCCACGGCAGCGGCACGTGCTCGAGCACTGCGCCGAGCAGGGTCGGCGGGACCTTCGCGACGAGGGTCAGGAGGGCTTCGGTGGAGAGCAGCGGTACGAGACGGACGTCCCCGATCCCGGCGGTGACAAGCGCATTCGCTGCGTCCGCGTCCCGGTGGCGCACCACCGCGGTGACGAGCCCGGGCGCGAGGTCCCACCGCGGCTCGTCCTGCTGCAGCGACACGAGCTCGGCCGCCGTGGCGCCGCACAGCTCGGGCCACGCGCCGGGCGGTACGGCGGCGACGAGGCGCGTGAGCCGCTCCCCCGATGACAGGCGCGCCGTGAGCCCGTCCCGTACCGCCGCGTCGTCCGAGTCGCACGGGGTCACCCGCAGCGTCCGGACGGACCGCCTCAGCAGCCGGTGGATCCCCCCGGGATCGACCTCGTCGACTCGGATCGACGCCCTCGCACGGGCGGCCATGCGGGCGACGAACGCGGATCCGGGCAGCCGGCTCAGCGCCGCCGCCGCCGCGACCCGTACCCCCTCCGCCCGGTCGTCCAGGCCCGCCTCGCAGAACGGCTCGTCGCTCGCCACAGCGGTGTCGGCGACGGCGGCCATGAGCTCCGCGCGGAACGCGGCGGGCGACTCCTTCCACACGCCGAGCGCCTCGTCCCGCGCGCGCTCCGGGTCCCGCCGCCGCAGCCGGCGGAACCACGCGAGCCGCTCCTCGGAGGTGCCGGTGTCCCACACATCGGTCTCGTCGTCGGGGACGCCTGCCGCGACCTCCGTCATCTGGCCGGCGCGAAGGCCCGCCTGAGCTGCCGGCCGCGACGTGGCGTTGCCGTCGAGCTGCGCGAGCAGCCACGCGCCGCGCTCACCGAGCACGGGTCGTACGGAGCTGCGCAGGTCCGTACGGGCGAGCGCCGTACCGAGCAGCCTGTACGGAAGGCGCATCCGTGCGGCCGCCACGAGGCCGAGCGCCTCCTGGAGCACGAAGGCGCGGTCGGCGGCGTGGCGGATCGCCCCGGCGTCGTCCGCGAGCAGCGGTCCGAGCAGCGAGACGACGTGCACGGGCGGCTCCGGCAGGGTGTCCGCAGGCGCGGGCGGCGTGGGGTCACCCGGCGCCGGCGCCGGTGTGCCGCGGCGCACGACAGCGAGGGCGGCGGCCGCGTCCAAGAGCTCGTACGCGAGGGCCTCGGGAGCGGACTCGTCGGCGGCCGGCAGGTACGTGGAGAGCTGCCCGAGCGAGGGCAGGGTGCTGCGCTGGCCCGTACCCACCGCCGCGATCGAGGCGAGCGACTCGAACGTCACAGGACCACCAGCCCGTCGTCGGTCAGCACGGCCGTCGGCAGCAGCCCGCGCGGGTCGAGCTCGCCGAACACGGTCGTGGGATGCCCGCCGGTGAGCGCGAGCAGCGACAGCATCGAGCCGCCGACGAGGCGCACCGACCCCCCGTGGTCGTCGACGAGCCCCGGCGTGGGCGTGAGCCGTGCGCGGCCGTGGACGAGGCAGGGGTACGAGCCGAGCCACGGGTCCTCGGCGAGGGCGCGGCGCCACGCGGCAGTCGCGCCTCCCACGCCCCGGTTCGGTGTCGTGAACCGGACCCTCTGGATGACGTCCCGCGTGTCGCCGACCAGTGCGCGAAGCGGCGGGCCGCCGGGGTAGAAGTGGAGGTCCGCCTCGATGCCGGACCCCGGGACGAGGGAGGCGTCGAGCGGCATGCCGCGCTGAGCGAAGAACAGGACCAGGGCGTACCGGCCGGTCGTCGTCCCGTACAGCCAGACCCGTCGCGTGGAGACCTGCTCCTCGTCGGAGTCGCGCATGCCGACGACCGCCCAGGTGTCCGCCACCGGCGGCGTCGCGAGCACGGTCTCCTTCGGCACCGTGAACCCGATGTGGCTGCGCACGGTGGCGCGCAGGACGTCCGGAAGGTCGGTACGGGTCCAGGCGCGGCAGAGGAGGTGGAGGAGCCCGTACTCGGCCAGGGTGTCGTCGAGCCAGGCACCACCGGCGCGGGCGGCGGTGCGAGCAGCCATCGGCCGGCGTGCGAGGTCGCGGAGCCGCCCCGAGACGCCCGGCGCCTGCGCGTCGACCATCCGCGCGGCGAGGTCGGAGAACGCGCCCGGTCGGGTGTTCCCCAGCCCGGCCGTGACCTGGTCGGCGAGCCAGCGGTCGAGCTCTTCCAGGCCCGCCGTGACGCGCTCCTCGCGCTGTGCGGCGCGACTGGCAGCGGCGGCGAGCTGCGCCTCGGTCTTCTCGGCGGGCTGGTCCGGCGACGTGTCGGTTCGGTCCCCCGCGGCTCTCGTCGCGGACCACTGCGCCGCGAATCGGCTCAGCGTGCCGCCCTCGTCGATGCGGCCCTCGGCCCACAGGTACAGCAGGCCGAGCACGTGCTTGCAGGGGAACTTCCGCGAGGGGCACGAGCACCTGTAGCTCGGCTCGGACACGTCGACGGCGACGCTGTACGGGGTCGAGCCGGAGCCCTGGCAGGCACCCCAGAGCAGAGGGTAGGCGTAGCCGACGTCGGACCAGGGCGTGGGGATGGCGAGCCGGCGCCCCGCGACGTCCGACGCCGAGTCCGGCGCGAGGGCCGTGACCCGCTCCGGGCGCCAGCGCTCTGCCATGGCCCGAGGGTAGCGGTCCGTACGGACAGGGCTCGAGGAGAGGACCTGTCCGCTCGAGGAGAGGACCTGTCCGCTCGAGGAGAGGACCTGTCCGCTCGAGGAGAGGACCTGTCCGCTCGAGGAGAGAGCCGAGTGTCGCGCCCGCGAGTTACACGGCTGTAGTTCTCCACAGGGTGGGGACGATTCTGTGGATGGCGGGCGTCAGCGCGAGCGACGCTTCCGGGACGCGCGAGCCTGCGCCGTACGGGCGCTGTTGGCCGTACGGCCGCGGACGACGCCGATGAACTCCTCGACGAGATCGTCGTCTGAGTCCCTCGGCCACGCGAGCGCCACGGTGGTCGCCGGCGCGTCGGTGATCGGGCGGTGGACGAAGTCGCGACGGCTCTGGGAGCGGGCGATCGACTGCGGCACGGCCAGCACCGCCTCGCCGATCGAAACCAGGTCGATGGCGTGGGGCGTGGGGTCGGTGAGCACGGCGTCATCGGCCAGGTCCGCGAGCGTCACCTCGTCAGCGGCGGCGACGAGGTGGTCCTTCGAGACCCAGGCGACCGGCGCCTCCTCGTACAGCCGGATGAGGTGAAGGCCATCGTCGTCGATGGGCAGCCGTACGAAGCACATCGCGACGTCGCCCTTCATAAGCGCCTCCCGCTGCTCGCGCTGGTCGACGTCGACAACCTCGAGCCTCACGCGCGGGAAGCGCTCGGCCCAGATGCCGCGCCACTTCGTCACCGTGACGCCCGCCACCTTGCCGACCCGCAGGGTCGGCCGCTCGGGAGTCTCGCTCACCCCTGCAGGCTAGCCGCCCGGGTAGGCTGCGCGCCGTGAGCCAACTGATGAAGCCGAGCACCGCAGCGGCGAAGCTGGGCATCTACCTGCCCGCGGCGCCGCAGGAGTTCCAGCGCTCGTCGTTCACCAGGGCGGACCTCGACGCACTCCGCGCCGACCCGCCGGAGTGGCTCGTCGAGCTGCGACACGACGGGCCGTTCCCGAAGGACGTGGTCGCGCAGAAGCTGGGCGTCTCGCGGTCGGGCCTCGCACGGGCCGGCGTCACCGAGGCCCTCACCTCCGCGCAGATCGGCGAGCTGCTCGCCGACCCGCCCGCCTGGCTCGTGCAGGAACGCGAGACGCATCGCGACGTCGTCGCCGAGAAGGCCCGGCAGAAGGCCGCCCGGGACGCCTGACGCCCGAAGGTGTCGCCGGCGGCACGTCGAACGTTCCCGCGGGAACGTCGGTGGGGGCTTGAGGTCGCGGCATTTCGGTGCGAGCAAGAGCCGTCGCGGCTCGCGGCATGTGCGTGCCTTCGCCCGCGTGAGAGGCGTCGTGCCCTGCGCAAACCAAGGACGACAAGGGCGGTGGCTGGCGTCTCCTTGGCGGTGCGCCACCGATGGTTTACTGAAACTCGCGTGAGTGAAAGCGGGGGTGGATCACGAAGCGGCTATCGAGCAGCTTCTGGGCCCGTAGGCTCGTCGCGTGATGGTCGTGCGGACTGGAGCCTTGTCCGGTCGTTGTCGGCTGTAACTACACATGAGTGGGAAGTCATGCGTCATCGTCGAGTGATCTTGTCGCTTCTCGGGGCAGCCGTGCTGCTTGTCGCGATCGGTGCGGTCGTTGTCAACAGTGACATCGGGGACGCCGTGCAGGCGAAGCCCGGCACAACCACATTCAGCATTCTGGACCGCCCGCCGACGGACGGGGATGTTCAGGCCCGCGCCAGATACACAGGAGGCCAGACGGTGAGTCTCGCCGATGCCAGACTCGCGGGGACGGAGACGACCACCGGCCGCACGTACTTCCTGGTCCGGAATGGGGATGACATCTGCCTCGTGGTGGTCTCAGCTCCCCATGCCGCAGCGGGCGCGTGTGAGCGAGCGAGCGGCGTGGCGGCACATGGGCTCTTCGTGAAGTACGGCGATGCAGCGTCGTCATTCATTGCCGTCGCCGTGCCGGACGAGTATGCCGACGCGACCGTCCGCACAGTCGGGGCCGTCCTGCTGCGCGAGCCGAACCTGGTGGTCGCTGGCGCGGATGCCCTGGGAACCCCCACTCGGGTGGTCCTGGCCAGCTCGCGATACAAGGACTGGTCCATCACGACGACGCGATGAGGCGACCAGGACGCCGCTGCAGCGGCAGGAAGTTCGTCCCCGTCCTGTCCATCCTCAAGAACAACCGCGCCACACCGGTCCGGTTCACAACCCTCACCGGCCTCTGCGACGCGCTCGGCCGCCTCCCAGGCGATCTCTTCTCCGTCAAGGCGCCACCGCGCTGACAGATAGCGCTTGCTTCCACATGGCGGCAGTAACGGGTGACCGGAAGCACCTGTACCCACGCGACAGTTCACACGGCGCGTTGTCAATGACATTCTGGGGAGATGAAGGTCTCGCCGTTGCCCCGGCGTGGGATCGCACTTGAAGGTCGTGACCGTGTCGGCCGTGTGCTGCGCGTCTCGTGGCATGCGGAGACCGGCAGGACGGTCGTGTCTATCTGGCAGGAAAACACGTGCCAAGCAACGGTACGGCTTTCGGCCGCGGACGTCGCCGAACTCATCGGCGCACTCGCAAGCGGCCTGGCAGAAGCGATCGAACGTAAGGAACCCAGGAGCAACGTCGGCTGACCATGAGGCACACGCCCCCTTGGACGGTTGTACGGGTGGCACTCAGCCCCATTGCCCCCCGCATCATCCCGGCAGCTGCGCGCGTCGATATGGCAGTGCGCGAACGCGCTCACATCGGCACGAGAGGTCAATTGGTGCGGCGACACGCCGAAGGGACCGCGCGTGTCGTGGCCTCTCGACGGGAAGGCGGTAGCGACGCACGACTCTCGCCAAAGTAGGGCGTCCGGCTGGGCCGACTGTTCCTCCACACCCCAAGATGTCGCCGCACGTCGACGTACGCTCGGCACGTGCGCCTCATCCCGCCTGCCTGGACTCTTGGCATCGCGATCGCCCAGCGGCAGGTCGTCCACGCCACGGGCGGACCCCGCCACTACCCCGGCCGTCGGGCGGTCGCCATCGGGCTCGGCCTCGGTGCCGCGGCGCTGTACGGGGCTGTCGCGAGCCAGTTCAGCGCGGTCCGTACGACCATCGACCCCCGCATCCCGCACAGGACGACGTCGCTGGTCACCTCGGGCGTGTTCGCCCGCAGTCGCAACCCGATCTACGCGGCCGACGCGCTGATCCTGGCCGCGTACGCCGCCTGGCTCGGCCGTCCGCTCGCCCTCCTCGGCGTCCCGGCACTCGCCGCAGCCCTTCACCCGCAGATCCGCGCCGAGGAGGCCGCGCTCGGGGAACGGTTCGGGAGCGAGTACGAGGCGTATCTGGCCCGAGTGCCGCGCTGGGTCGGTCCTCGCACCTGACGGGTGTCACATTCTCCCTGCCCGGCGGTGTTCACCTCACGTGGGAACCTTGACCATGGCCTCGCCGGTGCACCAGATGCGGCTCGAGTCGATCGTCCGGTCGGCACGTACCTCGCTCGTCGCCCTCGTCCGCCGGGTCGTCGATCCCTCGGAGGCCGAGGACGTCGTCCAGGAGGCGTTCGTCCGCCTCAGCGACGACCCCGTTCTCGACCGGCCGGACGTCGAGGTCACCGCGTGGCTTCGCCGGACCACGCTGAACCTCGCGTTCAACCGCGCCCGCGACGTCAGCCGCTGGCGCGCCCGCAGCGCCCGCGCCGAGCTTCCCGTAGCCGCCGACCCCGCGAACGAGGCCGTGCGGTCGGACGAGCGGAACGCGGTACGGGCGGTACTCGACCGACTCCCAGCCACGCAGCGCGACTGCCTGCTGCTGCGCCATGCCGGCTACAGCTACGCCGAGATCGCCGCGACGCTCGACATCGCCCCCGGATCCGTCGGCACAACCCTCGCTCGCTCCGAGCGGGCCTTCAAGGACCTGTACCTCACAGCGCACCCCGCCGATGCGCGCCATGACCAGGAGGAACGATGATGACCACCATGACCTGCCCCGACGAGGGCACGCTCCGCGCGTTCCTCGACCGCGCCGACGACGACCACGCCGCCCTGGCCGCTCACATCCGGGGCTGCCTGGACTGCCGCCGGGTCGTCCGTGAGCTCCGCCTCGCCGCGACCGTGACCTCCGACGCGCTGTCGCTGCTCGCTGAGTCGTCGGTCGCCGCGGTGCGGGCAGGCGACGCCGGGTACGAGCTCGTCGACCCGCCGGTACGGACCCGTCACTGGGGGCGCATCGCCAGCGGAGCAGCAGCCGTCGTACTGACGGTCGGCCTCATCATCACTCCCGCCGGCCAGGCCGTCGCCGGTGGCTTCCTCGACCTGTTCCACAGCAGGTCGGTGACCGGCGTCACCATCAGCAACGCTGACGCCTCCCAGGTCGCCACGGTCGTGCAGAACCTCGGTGTGGCCACCGGCACCCCGAACCCGGCCTTCGGCGAGCTCGCATCCGTCGCCGACGCGCAGGCCAAGGTCGCGTTCCCCGTCGCGACGCCTCGACAGTCCGACCTGCCGTCCGGGATCACGGTCACACCCGTCGTCGGCTACCTGGCGAAGTCGGACATGACCGTCACGTTCGACGCGGCTAAGACGGCTGCGTACCTCGCGTCGTCGGGCTCCACAGTGAAGGTCCCAGCCGGACTGGACGGCGAGCAGCTCGTCCTCCACTTCCCCGACGCCGTGGCGCTCGACTACACCGGCGCAGGAGACAAGCGGCTCATGGTGGTCTCGGCCGGCGCCTTCGTCGCAACGACCGCCGGCCCGCTCGACCTCAACGAGCTGCGCAGCTTCCTGCTGGAGGTGCCAGGCGTCCCGACGTCGCTCACCGACCAGCTCGGCTCCTTCGACCTGGCGGCCGGCGCCCTGCCGCTGCCCATCCCGATCGACCAGCTCCGCGGAACGAGGACCACCGTCAACGGGCACCCCGCGATCCAGGTGGTCTCCTCCGGACTGGGTGCCGCACTCGTGTGGCAGGCGGGTGACCGGCTCACCGCGGTCGTCGGTACGTACCCTGTCGACGCGGTTCTCAAGGTCGCGGTGGGGCTCAACGGGTGAGCGGACCTCTCCTCGACGCCGACCGCCTCACCAAGGCGTACGGCCGGACGATCGCCCTCCGGGGCGTGAGTCTGACCGTCTCACCTGGCGAGGCGGTCGGTCTGCTCGGCCCGAACGGCGCCGGCAAGACCACCACCGTGAAGATCCTCACCGGCCTGGTCCGTCCCTCCTCGGGGACGGCCAGGCTCTTCGGGCATCCGGCCACCGACCCGGCGGCGCGCACGAGGCTCGGCTACCTCCCCGAGCTGTTCCGCTTCCCCGACTGGATGACCGGCGCACAGGTCGTGTCGTTCCACGCGGAACTGGCCGGCGTCTCCCGTCCCGACCGTGCCGCCCGGGTCAGGGCGGTGCTCGAAGAGGTCGGCCTCGGCGCCCGAGGCAGGGACCGGGTGAGTGCGTACTCGAAGGGCATGAGCCAGCGTCTCGGACTCGCCCAGGCCATCGTCGGGCGTCCCGAGCTGCTGCTGCTCGACGAGCCGACATCAGCCCTCGACCCGGTCGGACGACGCGACGTGCGCGAGCTCGTGAGCTCACTGAAGGCCGACGGCGTCGCCGTCGTCCTGAACTCCCACCTGCTCAGCGAGGTCGAGCGGGTGTGCGACCGCGTGGTCGTCATCGACAAGGGGCACGTGAAGTTCTCGGGCACGCTCGACCAGCTGACAGGCGAAGGCCCGAGCCTGCACGTGACGGTCGGCCGTACCGATGAGGAGCTCGTCCCTGCGCTCGCGGAGTTCGGGCGGGCCACCGTGAGCGGCAACGACGTACAGGTCACGCTGGGACCGCCCTGGGACGACGTCCCGGACGAGGCCGCCGAGCAGGTCGCGGGGGTGGTCACCAACGGCCCGTGGGGCCTGCGTGGTCTCGCCGTGAGCAGGGCGTCCCTCGAGGACGCGTTCGTGTCGATGGTGAGCCGGGGAGACACGTGAGGCTGCCGATCGTCCGGGCGACGCTCGGTGAGGCCTTCGGCCGCAGGATCGTCCTGTGGGGCTGGGTCTCCAGTGTCCTGCTCGTGGCCCTGTTCGCGGTGGGGTTCGTCTTCCTGTACGACCAGATCTCCGACGACGAGAGCCTCGCCGCGACGGCCCAGCGGGTCGTCATCGGAGGGGTGCTGACCATCCTGGGCCTCTACGTGGGGTCGTTCTTGTCCGCCTTCCTGTCCATGATGCTCGCAGCCGGCTCCGTGTCGGCCGACGTGGACTCCGGCGTCCTGCAGGCCGTCGTCGTACGGCCGCTCCCCCGCTGGCGCTGGTACCTCGAGCGCTGGGCGGGTCTCGTGACGATGTCCGTCGTCTACGTGGTGGTTCTGACCCTCGCGGTCCTGCTCGTGGCTCACCTGGTCTCCGGCTACCAGCCGGTCTCGATCGCCGCCCTGCTCGCGCTGCTGGCCCTGCAGGTCACCTTCCTCGTCACCGTCGGCATGCTGCTGAGCTGTCGCCTGTCGAGCGTGGCGACCGGCGTGGTGCTGTTCCTGTACTTCGGCATCGCCTGGCTCGGCGGCTTCATCGGCTGGATCGGCACGGTCGCCGAGAAGACCGAGCTCGGCACGATCGGGACCGTGGTGTCGCTCCTGGCGCCCTCCGACGAGCTGTGGAAGGCCGCGTCCTCGTACGCGCTCCCGCAGGGCCTGCCGGTGGGTCTCGGCACGGACGGCTCCCTGGGCCTGCCGTTCCTGTCGACGCTGGAGCCGTCGCCGTGGTTCATCGGCTGGGCGCTGCTCCTGACCGCCGCGTTGCTCGCGCTCGGCATGCGCGCCTTCACGCGCAGGGACCTGTAGCCGGGCCACAGGCCGACTCCCCAGGCCGCCCCCCACGAAAGGCCACGACACGCGCGGTCAGCACGGCGAGTCGCCGCACGAACTGGCCTCTCGACCAGCGCAACGGCCGCGGGTCCTCTCGCCAATCGTCCTAGATCCCTCTCGGGGACGGGTACAGAACCTCTCGGCGAAGGTCATAGGTCCTCTCCCGGAGCGCACAGGTCCTCTCCCCGAGCGCACAGGTCCTCTCCCCGAGCGAGGCCTGTTTCGCCGCCGAGCCCGCGTCGCCCGGCGCCCCGCGGCGTCACTACGCTCGCAGTCCATGACCTCGCCCCGCTGGCCCGTGATCCTGTTCGACCTGGACGGCACGCTCGCCGACTCCATCAACCTCATCGTGACCAGCTACCAGCACGCGTTCCGCGAGGTC
>JAJZQV010000030.1 GCA_021803025.1 Actinomycetes bacterium
TCGCCTCTCCCTCCCTCGCCCCTCGCGTCGCCGGCGCGTTCATCGACCGCGACGCGCGCGACCCGGCACAGGGCCAGGGCAGCCCTTCCGACCACGCGCCCGTGGTGGTCGACATCAGCTGAGCCTGCCCTCGTGGGGACGGTGGTGAGTCGCGCGCACGAAGCCAGCTGACGGGCTCCTCGGCGGGACCCTCCTCGTGGGGGTCGTCTCCTCCGAGCTGTTCGAGCAGCTGGCAGAGACGCTCGCGCGCCTCGACACGCTGTTCGACGCGGCAGTCCCCCCTCGGCGAGCGGCTGCTGTTCGGCCCGGAGAACCCGTCCGACGGCGCCGGCTGACGACGGGCCGACCCCCAGGAGAGCCCGCCACGGGCCACACCACGCGTCGGGCCTCTCTGCCGCGCGGCGGCTACCGTGAACACATGGGCGTGGACGGGGACCTCGAGCAGCGGTACTGGCCGCTCGTCGTGACCGCGTGCGAGTGGCGCGCCTTCGGGGTCGAGGACCCCGAAGTCATCGCCGGGCGGGTGTTCGCCGATGTCGAGCCGCGCACGAGAGTCGGCCTCGCCACGATCTTCAAGGCGATCGAGCGGGAGGTCGCCCAGGCCTACCGCAACAAGGCCCCGTCCGCCGGCTCAGGGCCGCTCGGGCTGCCGTCGACCTGGCTCGTCAGGGCGCCTGCGGATACGCGGCCACGGGCACTCGTCGCGCTGAGCGACCTGCCCGACCGGGAGCGCCGCATCCTCCAGCTCGCGTACTGGGACGAGCTGAGCCGCGCGGAGATCAGCGAGGTCCTCAAGGTCGACCTCGTCGTGGTCGCCCGTCGCCTCGACCGCGCCGTCGTCCGGTTCCGCGGCCGGCTGGCGAAGAGAGAACCCGGGCACCCCCACGACGACCTCGTGACCATCCTCAAGGAGCTCAAGCCCGGGCCGCACCACCGCAGCGTCGAGTGGTTCGGCTGACTCGGCAGGTCGGCTCAGCCGTTCTCGAGGGCCGTCAGGTCGCGCTCGGCGAACCGGCGGTGGAGCATCACCTCGTGAGCACCATCCGAAGGCAGTGGGCGACCACTCGTCGTCGACGCTCCGGTGCAGGTCGGCGGGCGCGTCCGGGCGCGCGCGACGGTCTCGTCCCAGAGGCCTCCGATCGTCGCGAAGGCCGTCCGGAAGCCCTCAGGGTCGGTGGGTCTCAGGAGACCGTACGGCCCGTCTCGGACACCGCGAGGCGAGAACCCCCCGGTCGCATCGCCGGCGGAAGCGCCCCCTTGCGGCGGGCGCGTAGTGTAGAGGACAGCGATCGGCGTCCGCCCTTGGCTTGGAGCCCGGGTTTTCGGGCCCGTAGGGATGGTGACACCATGTCCGTCGCAACTCCAGCTCCGCAGAGCCGCCCCCTCACAGGGCGTCGACCCAACCCCGCATCCTCGTTCCCCAACCTCGCCAAGGCGTTCCTCGAGGTCTCAGCCGAGGCCCGGGACCAAGGGCTGCTGAAGCGAGCACCCTGGTTCTACATCGTGGTGGGAGCGGCACTCGCGCTGGGCCTCCTCGGCGCCGGCACAGGGTTCGTCCTCCTGGGACAGACGTGGTGGCAGCTCCTCATCGCCGCCGCGCTGGGCATCCTCATGACGCAGGTCTCGTTCATCACGCACGAGGCCGCCCACCGCACGATCTTCACCCATGGCCCTCGCAACGACCGCCTCGCGCGGCTCCTCGCCGCCGGCGTCGTCGGCATCAGCTACTCGTGGTGGGACTCGAAGCACTCCCGTCACCACGGCAACCCGAACAAGGTCGGCAAGGACCCGGACATCGCCATGGACACCGTCTCGTTCATCGAGGCCGACGCGGCGAAGACCACGGGCTACCGTCGCTGGATCACGCAGCGACAAGGGTGGCTGTTCTTCCCTCTCCTGAGCCTCGAGGGGCTCAACCTCCACTACCAGGGCCTGCGGCACCTCATGCAGCGCGGCCCCGTTCGCGGGCGCTGGCTCGAGCTCAGCCTCATCGCAGGCAGGTTCGTCATCTTCCTCGGACTGCTGTTCTGGCTGCTCCCGGTCGGCATGGCATTCGCGTTCCTGGGCGTCCAGCTCGGCGTGTTCGGCGTGTACATGGGCGCGTCGTTCGCCCCGAACCACAAGGGCATGCCGATCATCGGCGCTGACGAGCGCCTCGACTTCTTCAGCAAGCAGGTCCGTACCTCCCGCAACATCAAGGGCGGCTGGTGGGCGACCTGGCTGTTCGGGGGCCTCAACTACCAGGTGGAGCACCACCTCTTCCCGAACATGGCCCGTCCCTACCTCGCCCGCGCCCGGAGGATCGTGCGCGCCAAGTGCGCCGAGCTCGACGTCCCGTACACGGAGACGAGCCTCGGCAACTCGTACAAGATCGTCATCCAGTACCTCAACCAGGTCGGCCTCGCTGCCCGCGACCCGTTCGAGTGCCCCATGACCGCCACCCTGCGTCGCGGCTGAGCGCGGGACCTGCGCGGGGAGCAACCCGAGAGCTCAGCGCCGAGCGGAGACGGTTCGTGCGGCCAGCGCCATGGCGTCGACCGGGGCGCGGACCTTGGCGTCGTTGTCGAAGTAGACGTACACGTCGCGGCCCATCGCGGTCCAGCCGCGGACACGTTCAGCCCATCTGTCGAGCGCCTCGTCGCCGTACCCCGACACGTA
Organism: Actinomycetes bacterium; assembly: GCA_021803025.1. Lineage (GTDB taxonomy): Bacteria > Actinomycetota > Actinomycetes > Propionibacteriales > Propionibacteriaceae > Fen-668. The sequence goes on from JAJZQV010000030.1 coordinate 2,659, forward strand.
CAGCTCCACGTCCCCGTGCAGCCGGACGTAGACGAAGTCGGCCGTGACATGCTCCAGAAACGGCCACTTCCCCGCCGTGTCGGCCACGACCAGACCGATGCCCTGCTCCGTGAGCAGTGCCACGAGCTCGTCCGCAGCGTCGGCGAAGGACGAGTGCCTCACCTCGAGCGCGTGCCGCAGCGGGGCGTCCTGATCCACCGTCAGCCAGGCCCTGTCCGTACCCGACAGCCGGTCGTCGTGCTCGGCGGCGAGCGCCGCAGCCGCGCTCATCGTGCGTGGCAGCAGCTCGAAGAAGGACTCCAGGCGCTCCCGCTCGAACGGAGGGTTCGGAGGCAGCTGCCACAGCATGGGCCCGAGTTTGGGGCCGAGAGCGAGTGGCCCTGAGGCGAGGAAGTTCGCGAGCGGGATGCGGACGTCCCGCAGCTTCTTCATGTGCGTGATGAACCGGGAGCCCTTGACGGCGAACACGAAGTCGTCCGGCACGTCACGGGCCCAGGCGAGGTAGCTCGACGGCCGCTGGAGCGCGTAGAAGCTGCCGTTGATCTCGATGCTGTTGAGGCGCCCGGCGGCGTACGACAGCTCACGCGCCTGCGGCAGCCCAGGCGGGTAGAACGTGCCTCGCCACGGCGCGTACCGCCATCCTGAGATCCCGACCCGGATCTGGGGACTCGTCGCGGCGGCCATGCCCCAGCGTGCGCGGCGAACCGGCCCGGATCAACTCTCCGGGCGTGGGCCGACCTGGTTGGATGCCACTATGGCGATGCAGGAGTGGTACGGCCGGGCGAAGCTGGGCATCTTCCTCCACTGGGGGATCTACGCGGTGAACAGCACCTCGGAGAGCTGGGCCTTCTACCTCGGCGAGTGCTCCTGGGACGACTACTACGCGCAGGCGGCGGGGTTCACGGCCAGCGCGTACGACCCGGACGACTGGGCGGCTCTCTTCGCCGAGGCGGGCGCCAGGTACGCCGTACTCACGACGAAGCACCATGACGGCGTGGCGCTGTGGGACACGCGGGTCCCCTACCCGGACGGCTCGACGTTCTCGACGGTGTCGGCGACGCCGGCGGGGAGGGACCTCATCACCCCGTACGCGGAGGCGATGCGCCGCGCCGGGATCAGGCTCGGCCTGTACTTCTCGCACCTCGACTGGCACCACCCCGAGTACGCGACGATCCGGCCCCCTGAGGACGCGTTCCACCCGGGGATGCTGGAGGACCGCGAGAACAGGTGGTCGTACCCGCCGGAGGGCCAGGAGGACGACGCCGCCTGGGACCGCTTCCGGGCGTTCCACCGTGCGCAGCTGAGCGAGCTGTGCGCGTGCGACCCGGACCTGCTGTGGTTCGACGGTGCCTGGGAGCGCACGCCGGAGCAGTGGCACATGGACGAGGTCGCGGCGTTCCTCGCGGAGCGCGCTCCGCATGCGGTCCTCAACGGGCGCATGGGCGGGTACGGCGACTTCACCACCCAGGAGCAGGCGCTGCTCGCGACGCCCCCTGCGGGGCCGTGGGAGCTGTGCGTCACGGTGAACGACTCGTGGGGGTTCAAGGCGCACGACCGTGACTTCAAGAGCCCGCGCCAGCTCGTCCAGCTCTTCGTGGAGGTCTTCGCGGGCGGGGGCAACCTCCTGCTCGACGTGGGGCCTCGCGAGGACGGAACCATTCCCGAGGAGTCGGCGTCGCGGCTGCGGGAGCTCGGCGCCTGGATCCGGCGGAACGAGGAGGCGGTGTATCCGACCGAGCGGGGCCTCGGGTTCGGGTACTTCGACGGGCCGACGGCGCTCTCGGCGGACCGGAAGACGCTGTACCTCTACCTGTTCGGGCTCCCTCAGGAGTTCGTCGTCGTCAAGGGGCTCACGACGCCGGTCGCCCGCGCGCGCGTCGTCGGCACGGGGACGGTGCTCGGCCACCGGCGCGTGGGTGGCCTGCACCGGGCCGCGGGCTGGGAGTACGTGTTCATCGACCACGCGACCCACGCCGCCGACCTCGACCCGCTCTGTACGGTCGTGGCCTGCGAGTTCGAGGAGCCCCTCGAGCTCGCGCCCACGGACATGTCGTTCGACTGATGTGAGCCTGGCAGGCGCGGTGCACTCCGCCCGGGACGTCACGGACGCGGCGATCGCGATTTCCGCGGCTCAACGCGTACTTCCGGCCTCATCGCGGTGACCCCGCCGCGTTGAGCAGCGAAAACCGCGCTGTCACCGAGCGGCCGCACGTTGCAGACGGGCGAGCTCCGCACGGATCGTGGCGACGACGTAGTCCGGACGGGCGACGAGCATCGCGTACGTGAAGCGGAGCACGGTCCAGCCCGCTCCCACGAGCTGGTTCTGCCGGTACCGGTCCGTCTCGAACACCGCGGGGTCGTCCTCGTGGAGGCGTCCGTCGATCTCCACGGCCAGCCGCACGCCGGGGAAGGCGATGTCGATGAAGTACCGACAGCCCGACACGACGACGCGGTAGTTGGCCCTCCATCCGATGATGCCCGCCGCACGGAGGAGCCGGTGCGCCAACCGCTCCGCGGCCGACCACGGTTCGTCTCGAGAGTCGAGGAGCATCCGACGTCGCTCGTTGTTCCCGGGTCGGGACGGATGGGCCGCGAACGCCTTCCAGAGGTCCTCGAGCCGAGCAGCGCGGGCCCGGAGACAGGTGTCGATCCCGTCGCCGCCGAGCTCGTCGACGAGGTCCACGGCGGTCAGCGCCGGGATGGTCACACGCAGTGCCGTCGACTCGATGATGTGCGCCGGATCGATGGTCCGCTCGTGGAAGCGGTAGCGCCGAGAGCGCGGCGCATGTCCCCGCCGGGCCACGTCCACGTGGGTCACCGCGAGGCCCGGCCAGAACGTGAGGCGGGCCGCCGCGCGACCGGTGACGACCGCGTCGGGCTGCCACGCCACGACCGCCGCCGCACGTACGGCGAGGTCGTCCTCTGCGCCGGCGACCGCGTAGACGCCGGGCAAGAGCCGCGTCACGAGGCCTGCGGCCAGAGCGCTCTGCAGCGTCCGCTGCTCCGGCCCGGTGAGCGAGGCACGGCGGATGAGGGGCTCGTGCGCGGCCAGGAATGACGTCACCTTCACATCTGGACCGTGTGACAGCGGGGACCAGATTCGTCACATCACGCCAGTCCTGTGGACAAGGTGGAGGCAACGGGTTTCCACAGCGTGGGCTCAGGGGAGGCGATCGCGGTTTTCGCGGCTGAACTCGTGTGCCCAGGCTTGTTGCGGTGCTCTCGGGCCATTGGACCGCAAGAATCGCGATTCGCCGGCGGCCAGCGCTCGAGAACGCGCCCCTCAGCTGCGCTGCAGGTACGCCAGGACAGCCAGCACGCGTCGGTGGTCGCTGAGCGACTCGGCGAGCCCGAGCTTCGCGAAGATCGCGCTGACGTTCTTCTCCACGGCCCCCACGCCGATGACGAGACGCGCGGCGATCGAGGCGTTGCTGCGGCCCTCGGCGATGAGCTCGAGCACCTCGCGCTCTCGCGGGGTGAGCTGGTCGAACGCGTCCCTGCCGGCGACGAGACGCCGCACGACGAGCGGGTCCAACACCGTCCCGCCGCTTCGTACGCGTCGTACCGCGTCGGTGACCTCCTCCAAAGACGCGACCCGGTCCTTGAGGAGGTACCCGACGCCGCCTCGGGCATCCGCGAGCAGCTCGTGCGCGTACAGGGTCTCGACGTACTGGCTGAGCACCAGCACGCCGACCTGCGGCAGCGCCCGACGGATCTCCAGCGCGGCCCGGATGCCCTCGTCACGGAACGTCGGGGGGAGCCGCACGTCCATGACGACGACGTCCGCAGCCGCCTCGCGGACCCTCGCCACGACGTCGCACGCGTCCCCGTACGCACCGGCCGTCACGTACCCGGCCTCGTCGAACAGCCTCACCAGCCCCTCGCGGAGCAGGAGCGAGTCCTCCACGAGGACGATCCGTACGTCGTCGGCCACGGCGTCAGGCTACCCAGGCGGGGCGGCGCGCGATGGCGATGGCGGGCGGTGTCTCCGGAGCCGGCTGGCCCCGAACGTCCACCGCGTCCCGAGTCACTGCGTCACGCCGTCAGGCCCGTACCGAGTGGGACGGTCACGTCGACACGGGTCGGCCCGCCCTCGGGGCTCTCGACAGTGAGCTGTCCGCGGAGCCCCCGGATCCGCTCGGCGAGACCGGCGAGACCGTGTCCCGGCACCATGGACGCACCACCCGAACCGTCGTCCGAGACCGTCATGCGCAGCCGCTGCGGCTCGTCGTACCGTAGGCTCCCGGCGATCTCCACCGTGCGTGCGCCGGAGTGCTTGGCCGCGTTGGTGAGCAGCTCCGCGACGACGAAGTACAGCGCTCGTGCCGTGTCGGGCGCCACGACCTCGTCGATGGCCGGGTCCAGGGTGGCGGTCACCGACAGCGGGCTGTCCTGGGCGAGGGCAGTGAGCGCGGCGCACAGGCCGCGGTCCTGCAGCAGTGGTGGCGCCACACCACGCGAGAGCGCCCGGAGCTCCTCCAGGGCCGCCTTCGCCTGCGTCTGCGCCTCCTTGGTGATGGCCACCGCCTCCTCAGCCTGGCCTGAAGACACCCGCCGCTCGACGGCGGCGAGGTCCATCTGCAGCCGTACCAGCCTCTGCTGCGGACCGTCGTGCAGGTCGCGCTCCAGGCGGCGCATCGCACTGTCCTCCGCGGCGATCGCAGCCACTCGTGCTGCGGACTCGTTGCGCACCTCCGTCGCGAGGTCGTCGGCCGGCCAGCGTCCGAGCATGGCCGACGCGACGCCGTGGTGCACGTGGGACAGCCCGCGGAGAACCCAGGGCAGCGTCACGCCGCTCACCACGCCGAGGAAGAGGTAGGCGACGGCCTCGATGAGGGACCCGTTGCCCGCGACCCCGAGGCCGCGCGAGGTCCACCCGCCGACCGCCTGCTCCTTGCCCAGCACCAGCCACGCCCACATCCAGAAGGTGAGCCCGCCGAGCGCCGTAGCCGCCCAGGTGATGGCGACCGAGAACGTCATCGTCGCGAGGATCGGCGCGACGATCATCTGGTGCAGCAGGTACGACCAGTAGTGGGCCGACCTCATCGGCGCGAGGAGCTTGGAGGCGGTCGACGCCTCCGGCTCGGTCACGGGCCAGCCGGGTTCGGCGATCTCGGGAAGTCCCGTGAGCCTGAGGAGCGTACGGTCTGCCGCGCCGAAGCCGCGCGCGGCGAGGAGCGAGCCGACGATGAGGGGAAGTCCGACGACGAGGATCACCATCCCCACGCCGCTGAAGAAGACCGCGGACAGCACCGACAGCGCGACCATCGACAGGACGAAGCCGCCGACCAGGTAGGCGAGGCTTCCGGGCACCGCCCGCCACAAGGCCACGTACGAGGCGGGCGGGGACCCGCCCTCCTGGCTGTTCGACTGCCCGGCCATCGGTCCTCCTGGACGCATTGTCGTGCTCATGGGCTCACGGTACGAACGGTGGCTGCTCATCGGCAGCCGGCCGGCTCCCGAACCCGTACGGGGGCTGTCCCCCCTTCGCCGCCCGTACGAGCAGGGGCCTCACCCCGCCCGGTCCCGTGCCGGTCGGGGAGGTCCTCTGTGGAGCGACGGCCTCGGATCCCTGCGCGGATCGGGGAACGATCCGCCGGCCTGTACGGTACGGGGCGTGGGTGCTGTGATGATGCCGGGAAAGCCGGTGGCCGATGCCGTGTTCGCCGAGCTCGAGCCGCGGGTGGCGGCGCTGAGGGCTGCGGGACACAACCCGGGGCTGGGGACCATCCTCGTCGGAGGCGACTCGGCCTCTGCCGGGTACATCCGCATGAAGCAGGAGCGTGCCGCGCAGCTGGGGTTCACGAACCGTCACGTGCATCTCGGGGACGACGCCTCGCAGGCCGACCTCGTGGCCGTCATCCGCGACTACAACACCGACAGCGAGATCGACGCCGTGCTCATCCAGCACCCGATCCCGACCCACCTCGACTACGAGGCGGCGCTGGCGGAGCTCGACCCCGACAAGGACGCGGACGGCGCCCATCCCATGAACATGGGCCGCCTGGCGCTCGGCATGCCCGGACCGTTGCCGTGCACGCCGGCGGGCATCGAGGCGCTGCTCGCGTTCTACGACATCCCGGTCTCGGGGCGCGAGGTCGTCGTGCTGGGGCGCGGGTTCACCCTGGGACGGCCGTTGTCGATGCTGCTCTCGCTCAAGCGCCCCACGGCGAATGCTGCCGTCACGGTCGTCCACACGGGGGTGCCGGACTGGGACCGGTACACGAGGCGGGCCCCCATCGTCGTGGCGGCCGCGGGCGTACCAGGGATCCTGCAGCCCCAGCACATCGCGCCGGGCGCCGTGGTCGTCGGAGGCGGGGTGCGGTACGAGGGCAAGAAGCTGCTGCCGGATGTCGACGTACGGTGCGAGGAGGTCGCCGGCTGGATCACCCCTCGCGTCGGCGGTGTCGGCCCCACCACGATCGCCATGCTGTTCCGCAACACCGTCGAGGCGGCCGAGCGCCGAGCCGCGACGCGCTGACGCGCCCGTACGGTTCCCCAGCCTCCCGTCGACGAACAGCCCTCCCTCGTCACCTCTCCCTCGAAAGGCCACGACACGCGCGGTCGGTGCGGCGTGTCGCAGCACCAACTGGCCCTTCGACGTGTCGCCGGGCGGGGCTGCCCCGGACACGTACAGGGGACTAGCGTGAGGCGCACATCTCAAGGAGGACCCGATGCGCATCGACGACCTGCCTCGCCGACCGCAGCCGACCGTACGCACCTCGACGACGCATTATGACGGAGCCCCGCGATGAACCCCATCCTTCCCATCGCCCACGTGCTCCTCACCCCGGTCGGGCTGGCCCTGCGCGGCCGTCGCCCCGGCCTCGAGCACAGCATCGCGACCCGTCCCGAGCTCGCCCCCACCGGGTCGTCGTCGATCTCCCTCACCAGCACCTCGTTCCGCCCGGACGGGAAGCTCGGCCTTCGGCACGCCGGCCGCTGGTACGGGGACAACGTCTCGCCGCAGCTCGCCTGGACGCGTCCGCCGGTACGGACGAAGGGCCTGCTGCTCATCGTCGAGGACGTCGACGCACCCGCCAAGGACCCAGTCATCCATCTCGCCGCGATGCTCGACCCGGCGCTACGGACGGTCTCGGAAGGCGAGCTCAACCGCCAGCGCACCGCCCCGGGCGTCACCCTGCTCGACCCGCGTGGCTACCGCGGCCCTGCCGCTCTCCCCGGCCACGGCGAGCACCGGTACGTGTTCCATCTGTACGCGCTCGACACGTGGCCGGACGGCGACACCCTCGCCAAGGTCATCGCCTCCAGCGCGGGCCACGTCATCGCGCACGGACAGCTCACCGGCACGTTCCGCGCCTGACACGAGGCCTCCCGACGCCGGAGCGCCGTGCCTCACGTCGCCAGCGGCAGGGACACGGCAACGGTCGCACCGGGGAGTCCCGGCGGGCTCGTACGGAACGTGCCGCCCAGTCCCCGGACGAGCTTCTCGACGATCTCGAGCCCCACACCCGTACGGCCGACCACGTCGCTCCCGCCGTGCCCCACGTGCTCCTGGAACCCCGGCCCCTCGTCGGCGACGACGACGACGGCGCTGTCACCGCTCCGTGAGAGCGTGACACTGAACGCCACCCCCTCCGCGGTGTGGGCGAAGACGTTGTCGATGCAGATGTCGATGAGGTCGACGAGGTCGCTCTCGGGCATCTGGACCCGCAACGGCCCGTCCGGCACCTCCTGGTGGAAGGGCCTGTCCTGGTCCTCAGCGAGAGCGCTCCAGAAGGCGACCCTCTCTCGGACGATCTCAGCCGCGTCGCAGTCCACGACCAGGTCGTCCCTGACGCCGCGACGCGCCTCCTTGACGATCGTGTCGACGGCCCGCTGCACCTCGGTGAGGTGGTCGCTGAGCCGGCCGGCCAGCTCAGGGTCGGCAACAGCCTCGGCGTCGAGCCGCAGGGCGGTGATGGGGGTCCGGAGACGGTGAGCCATCTCGCCGACCGCGGCGCGCTCGGCGGCCAGGAGCTCGGTGATCCGTTCGGCGAGCCCGTTGAGGGCCTCGGCGAGCTCTCTGGTCTCGCCTGTGCCGACCGTCTCGGCCCTGGCGCTGAGGTTGCCGCTGCGCAGCTGGTGCGCCACGGAGGCGACCTGCCTCAACGGACCGCTCATCCGTCTGACCACCATCGATGCGGCGACGACGGAGAAGACGGTCAGTCCCACTCCGATGGCGATGACCGTCAGCCACGCCTGCCACACCCCTTTCATGAGATCCGCGCGGCTCACCGTCGCGACGACGACGAACGTCCCCATCCCCTGCACCATGACCGAGCGGACGACGACGCCCCCGGAAGGACGGCCCGAGTCCTCGTACGAGGTCCCGGCGCGGCCCCGTACGACGTCGGGGTCGTCCACGGCGATGGGCACGCCGTACACCTGGCCGGACGGCGTGACGACGCTCGTGGACGGGATCGTGCCCGAGTCGAGCCGGGCGAGGAGGTCAGGAAGCCGGGCGTCGTCGTGGAAGCTCGCGATGAGCAGCTCGGCGCCCTGAGCCTCCTGCTGGGCGGCTGCCATGGCGCCCACGCGCGCGAAGCTCTGGATGAGCAGGGCGAGCGGGAGGGCGAACGCCAGCACCACCACCGAGGTGGTGGCCGCGACCAGCCAGACGATCTGCCGTCTCACTCGTCATCCGGGTCCGCGAGACGCACGCCCACCCCTCGCACGCTGTGCAGGTAGCGAGGCTCCGCCGCCGTCTCGCCGAGCTTGCGCCGCAACCACGACAGGTGCACGTCGACCGTACGTTCCGCACCCCCGTAAGGCTGCTGCCACACCTCGGCGAGCAGCTCCCGCTTCGTCACCACCTCGCCGGCGCGCGAGGCGAGCAGGAAGAGGAGGTCGAACTCCTTGCGGGACAGCTCGAGCCGGTCGCCGTTGAGGGAGGCGGTACGAGACCGCGGGTCGATCGAGAGACCGGCGACGACGACGGGGCCCTCGCCTCCCGACGGTCGGCTCGCACGTCGCAGGACGGCCCGGATCCGCGCCTGGACCTGCTCCGTGCCGAACGGCTTCACCACGTAGTCGTCGGCACCGGCGTCCAGTGCCTTGACGACCGTCCGGTCGTCGTCCTGGGCGGTCACGACGATGACGGGCACATCGCTGACCCCGCGCAGCATGCCGAGCATGCGCAGGCCGTCGACGTCGGGAAGACCCAGGTCGAGGAGGACGACGTCCGGCTGCTCGGAGAGCACGAGCCGCAGCCCTGTCATGCCGTCAGGTGCGACGGCCACGGCATCCCCGTGGTCCTCGAGGGACCTCCGCAGTGCACGACGGATCGCTGCGTCGTCCTCGACGAGGAGGATCCGTGTCATACCGGAACCCTAGTGGGATCGAATGGCGCGGCAAAGCCGCCCCAGAGCGCGCGGCGGGCCTCCGTCTGGCCTAATGTGCATCCCTGTGAAGGGGGCACATGTCGCAGCGCTCACGATGGGCTGGCTGGCCCTCGCACTGGCGTCCGCGGCGACCGGCTCGGCCTCCGTCGCCAGGGTCGGCCTGGGCGTCGCCCAGCCCCAGTCGCAGATCACCGTCTCCCGGGCAGGGACCCCCATCAGAGCCTTTCCCGCCGGTGGATCGGTGGACGACTTCGTGGCGCCTGCCAGGGCGGAGGGCCGTACGGTGTCCGTCGCGCCGAGGACGTCCGCCCGTAGCAGCACGTCGCCCGCTGCGGTCGCCACGTCAGCTCCGACCGCCGCGGCCTCGTCCGGAGACCTACCGGTGATCGTGCTCCCGCCCTCGTCCGGGTCCGGGAGCGGCCCGACGCTCGGCGTGGCCCCCACGACGACGCCGGCCCCGTCGTCGACAAGCCGGGGGAAGGGCTCCGCGAAGAAGGGGTCCAGCGGCACGTCGAGCCCTCCACCCGAGTCTTCCGTCCTGCCGGCGCCGTGGGCGACTGCCGACAGAGACCCGGACGCCGACTGACAAGGTCAGGTCGAGTTCGCCGTCTTCGCCGCCTCGTGAGCCCCTTCCTCATCAAGGCGGCGACCGACCGGCTCGTCTCGATGTCCACGGGACGAGCCGACCACGTGCCGCTGGTCTGGCAGGCCGTGGGACTGTTCGCCGTCGAGGCAGCCCGCAGCGTCATCTCCAACGTCGCGGGCTGCCTCGGCGACGTGGATGTCGTCACGGCTGAGGGCGACGTTGTGCGCGCGGTACTTCCACCACCTGCTCCGGCTCCCGCAGCGCTACCTCGGTCGACGCAGCCAACGGCCGGTTCGCGGAGGCGGTCACCCAGCTGCGCGTCGTCAAGAGCCTCGTCGCGGAGGTCCGGGAGCTGCGCCACTTCACCGACCGGTATGAGGCGACGATCGGTCTCACGAGGACCCAGTCCCGGTTCTGGCGTCTCATGGACGTCGCGCGGCAGGTGGCGCTCAACATCATCTTCTTCGGGATCTACGTCGTGATCTTCGTCCAGACCGCATCCGGCCAGTACTCGGTGGGCACGATGGTCCTGCTCGTCCAGATGGTGACGATGGCCCGGATGCCGGTGACGAGCATGAGCTACCTCGTCCAGGATCGTGACCCTGCGCGAGGGCCGCGTCGACGGATACCGGACGAGCTTGCCGTCAGCAGCGGGATCTACAGCGAGCTGCTGGCGCTGCAAGCCTCCGCGTCGCGCGCCGACCGGCGTCGCCTCGCCGCGTACGACATCGCAGGCTGACGCCTTCTGCGTCACTCGATGTGGAAGACCTCCCGGAGCTCCACGAACGACTCGTCGGCGAACTTGTCGCCGATGCCGCTGAACAGGTGCTGCACGGACGCCTGCCAGCGGGCGTTGACCTCCTCGGCCGCCATCGCCTGCTGGGCCGCGGCCAGCCCGTCGGGTGTCTCGACGTAGCCGAACAGGGTGCCGTCCTGGGCGATGAACAGGGAGTAGTTGCCCCACCCGGAGCGGCTCAGGGCCTCCTGCATCTCGGACCACACCGACCGGTGCCGCTCGATGTACTCCTCCATGTGCTCCGGCGCGACCCGTGTCATGAAACCGACCCGCTGCATGTGCTGCTCCTGACGTCTGGGACCGGCGGACCGGTCCGATGTAGCCGGGAGACCCGGCTGGGCGTGGGGCCGATGTGGCCCGATGTCTACGTATCGTGCCGCACCCGGGGCTCCGCCCGAGGTCCGAGGCGCTACGACTGAGGTCCGAGGACCCGGTCGAGGATCTCGGCCAGCTCGCGCGGACTCTCCCGCACGACGTCGTTCGCGGCGCCATCGACCGTCTCGATCTGTGCCCCGACGATGCCTTTGACGAGCAGGTCGGCCGCGGCGATGGAGAGCTTGTTGCCGGCCGCGGCGACGACCGTCGTCGGCGACTGGATGCGACGCAGGTCGGTGGAGAGGTCCAGCGACATCATCGCGTCGATGCCCGCCAGCATGGTCTCCTTCGACACGCCCGGGGCGAACGACTTTGCCGGCGCGAGCTTGAGCATGGCGCGCTGGACCCGCAGCGTCGTCCGAGGGGGCACGACCGGCGTGTCGACGAGGACGAGCCGTCCGACGCGAGCCGGCTCGTCTGCAGCGAACCGCAGCGCGACCATGCCACCGAGTCCCGTGCCGCACACGTCGACGACGTCGAGGTCGCGGAGCTCCATGACGCTCACGAGGTCCGCCACGGCGCCCGCGATGTCGAACCCGCGCGCGTCCGTCGGCTTCAGCCCGCGCAGCCACGGCGCGTGGAGCGGGCGGTCGGGGCCGACCCCCGTCACGACGTCCTGCCAGACCGGCGGGTTCTGGCCCGCGCCGTGAAGAAGGAAGAGCGTACGTGTCGTCACAGCGCCCATCCTGACGCACCGGCCGGTGAGAGGCCGAATCCGGCGCGGGAGCCGCATGCTACGTTGCTGAGGCAAGCATGCGGGTATCGGAGACGGGGATCGTTCCTCGAGGAGGTGTTCGTCGCATGGCGTTGACCATCAGTACGCGCCGCGACGACTCGGCGCTCGGAGACTCGTCCTTCGTCGCGCCCCCCCTCGCGGGGCTCGTCGTGTACCAGCTCACGCTCGACCCGGCCCTGGGGTCCGAGGAGCGCAACGTCGTGCTGGACCGGGTCGCCGCGCTCGGCGTCACCGCCGTCGAGCTGCTCCCCGGGACCGAGCGACGCGAGCCGAGCGAGCAGTACGTACCGGCGCACGTCGCGGTGGAGCGCGCGTTCGGAGGCGCGGCTGCCTTGAGGGCTTTCGTCGCCGACGCGCACCGGCACGGCCTGGCCGTCATCGTCGACGTCACCTACCAGCGGCCGGACCCCTTCGGCGAGGTGGGGCTCGACGTCGCGCAGGAGTCCGTCCGCGGCGTCATCGTGCGCGAGGCGCTGCGCTGGCTCCGCGATGTACGGGTGGACGGCGTCCGCCATGACATGGGCGCGTACGCCGATCTCATGGACGCCTCCTCGGTGCCCCGACCGGTCGGCTACCAGCTCATCCGCGAGCTCAACGCGGCGATCCGCGAGGAGTTCAGCCACGTCGTCCTCATCGCCCTCGACGAGCAGGGCGACGGGCGGGCGACCTCCAGGGACGCCTCCGGGGCCCTGTTCCACGCTCAGTGGGACACGACCTACGTCCATCCGATCAGAGCAGCGCTCGATGGACGCGGTCCGATGGCGGACGTACGGGACGTGATCGGGTCGAGCTTCGGCGACACGTTCAGCCGCGTCGTCTACGCCCACTGTGCGGAGCTCATCGGACGTGAGCCCGCCCCGACCCAGGAGCCGCTCGACTGGGAGTCCGCCAAGCGCGTCACGCTCGGCCTCAGCATGGTGCTCACCTCCCCCGGCATACCGCTGCTGTTCCAGGGCCAGGAGGCCGCCCACGGCGGGGAGGTCGGAGACGGCGCCCACGCCCCTCGCGCCCACCGCTTCCCGGACCTCGTGAGGGACCTCGTACGGCTCCGGCGGAACTGGTACGACACGACGCGAGGCCTCTCAGGTCACGGTCTCGACGTGTTCCACTGCCACGAGGACAGCCGGGTGGTCGCGTGGCACCGCTGGAGCGACATCGGCCCCGGTGACGACGTCGTCGTGGTCGCGAACCTCTCCCCCGAGACGTACCCGGCCTACCGGATCGGGTTCCCCGACGACGGGCCCTGGCGGCTGCGGTTCTCGAGCGACGACACCTCGTACTGCTCGCTCTTCGGCGGCCACCCGTCGACGGACGTGGTCGCGGAGTTCAGGCCCATCGACGCGCAGCCGGCGTCGGCGGAGGTCTCGATCGGGCCGTACTCGCTGCTGGTGTTCTCTCAGGACGCCTGGCCGGTCTGAGCTCAGCGGCTCGACAGGCTGGCGCCGACCTCGTTGACGAAGCCGTCGATGGACGCGTCCTGGCGCGTTCCAAGGTTGACGTGGCGGCCGTCGGCGTCCCACCCGCACAGGTAGACGGTCGGCGCACCCGAGGCGCCGTCGACCGCGTGCTCCCACGTGAAGTACGAGGCGTCCCGAGGCGTCATGCCACGGACGACCATCACGGCATGAGCCTCCGCAGGCTCGACGGGCGCGGGGAGGGTGACGAGGACCCCGGCGTAGTCGGGGCGCTGCACCACGTACGTCGCGAGCCCGTCAGATGCGATCCGGTCGCTCTCGGGGACGGATGCGTTGGCGTCGTCCCAGAGGGTCGCGAACTTGGGACCGAGGTCGACGGCGATCGCCTCGCCGACGAGGTCGAGCCTCTCGTCGAGGGCCAGGTCGCGCAGGATGCGGTGAGCGAAGGCGTAGTGAACGGTCCGCGGTGCCATGGGTCACACACTGCCATATCGGGGCGTCCATGTCGGGGCGTTCGTGTGTGACCCGCATCACGGACAGCAGCGGGCGTCCCTGGTGGATGAAAGCCGGCATCCCGTACGAGACGCCCTGCTCGACGTCCGGGACGGTCGCCGGGGCCCGTGCGTACGCGGCGCCCGATGATCTCTGCGTCGCGCGCCTCGAGCACGGCAAGGTGGTCGTCGACCGCGGGCACGGGTGCCTCCTCGTCAGCCGCTCAGGTACAGCGCCTCGATGTGGTGGGCCGCCGCGGCGAGGAACGCCTTGCGACGCAGCGTGAGCGTGGGCGAGATGATAGTGCCGCCCGGCGTCAGGTCGGCGACGAGCGGGAGGATCTTGCGCACCTGCTCCGAGCGCGACACCGCGGCGTTCGCCCTGTCGACGTCCCTGCCGAGCCGGTGCACCAGGGCCGGATCCGTCACCGGGATGCCGTCCGGCGTCCGCGCGAGGCGCCGCAGCCGTGCCGCGAGACCTGGATGCCCGTGGTGCACGGCCCACTCGATGACCGCCTCGGTGTCGAGGAGGAGGAGCACGGCCAGGTACGGGCGGCCGTCGCCCACCATGAGTGCCCGGGCGACGAGCCTCGACTTCTCGACCTCGAGCTCCCAGCGGGACGGTGTGATCTTCTTCCCCCAGGTCGTCACGAGGGCGGAGCCGATGAGTCCCTGGACCGTGAGGCGGCCCTGCTCGTCGAGCGAACCCAGGTCGCCGGTACGCAGGAAGCCGTCCCGCCAGCTGTCCTCTCCCCCCTCGATGTAGCCGGACGTCACGCCGATCCCGGCCACGAGGACCTCCCCGTCCTCGTCGATCCGGATGCTCGTACCCGGCATGGGCCGTCCGACGGTCCCGGGGCGGATGTCGCCGGGACGGTTGCCGGTCGCGGTGGCGGTCGACTCGGTCAGGCCGTACCCCTCGATCACGGGGACGCCCTGCCCCCAGAAGTACCGCGCGAGCGCCGGGTCGAGCGGGGCCGCGCCGCACAGCACCCACCTCACCCTGCCGCCGAGATGGCTCCGGAGACGCCGGTAGAAGAGGCGGTCGAACAGGGTGTGCTGGATGCGCAGCCACGGCGTCGGCTGGACCCAGGGGTCGTCCTGGCGTCGCTCGAGCATGGTCCCCCAGGACACGGCCACGCGCTCCGCCCGGGAGAACAGGCTCGACAGCCCGGCCTTCGCGGCGCGCTCCCGCTCCGCGTCGCGCACCTTCTCGAGGAGCCTGGGCACGACGACGAGGAACGTGGGCCGCACCTGTTCGAACGTCGAGAGGACGTGCGCCGGGTCACCCTCGTGGACGAGGGTCACGCCACGGGCCAGCGCGAGGAGCTGGAGTCCGCGCGCCAGGATGTGCGCGAGCGGGAGCGCGACGATCGTCACGGCGTCCTCGGAGATGATGTCGGCGTACTCCTGGCCGATGTTGAGCGTCTGCCGTACGAGGTTGCCGTGGCTGATCCGTACACCCCTGTGATGCGTCGACGTGTCGGAGGTGAACATCACCGAGGCCAGGTCGTCGAGACCCGGGATGGAGCGACGCTCCTCCACGAGGCGATCGGGCACGTCCTCGCCGGACTCGGCGAGAGCGTCCAGGTCGTCGCTCGAGGAGTCCATCGTGAGGATGGGCACCGAGACGCCCCCGGCCTTGAGGACCACGACCTGGTCCGCCCCGGCGGCGACGACGAGGACGGGCTGGAGCAGCTCGAAGACGGCAGCGACCTGAGCCGGCGCCGACGTCTCGTACAGGGGCACGACGACCCCGCCCGCGTACCACACGGCCATCTCGACGACCGCCCACTCGTAGCGGGTCGGCGCCATGATGGCGACGTAGTCACCGACGTCGACCCCCCGGGCCATGAGCCCTGCAGCGAGGCGACGCACTTCCCGGCGGAAGACCCGGGTCGTCACGTCCTCGAGGCCCTGGCTCGTCCGGTGGGCGAACGCCACGTGGTCCGGTGAGGTGCGTACCCGCTCCTCGAGAAGGTCCGTCACGTTGCAGAACAGGTCGGACTCGACGGCGATCGGGGTTGTCGACGTGGTCACCATGTCCCTCCATCCCCCCAAGCGGTGGTGAGGTCCGGCTCACGCGGGCCCAAGGCGGGAGCACGGGGCGCGCACGGAGGCCGGGCAGCCGGCCCGTCGGTGCCAGGGTGGGACAAGCGTCGCGGTGTTCCCCTGACGTGAACTGTACGGCTACGTCACGCCCAGCAAAAGCCCCGTCAGGCGCAGGTCAGGAAGCGCGTCGGTCCGCCTCAGACGCGAGGGTCGACGGGAAGCTCGGGCCACAGGCCGCGCACCCAGGTCTGGTCCGGGTGGTCGCTGATGAGCCACTGCCGGTCCGCGGCTGGTCCCGCCATGACATTGAGGTAGTACATGTCGTGTCCGGGCGCGGCGGCCACGGGCCCGTGCCAGCCGTACGGCACGAGGACCGCGTCACCTGTACGGACCTCGACAAGCAGGTCGATGGGCCTGGCCGGGTCGGCGGACGTGGTCTGGTGGTAGCCGAACCCGGGCGTCCCCGAGGGCGCCGGAGCGATCTCGTAGTAGTAGATCTCCTCGAGCTCCCGCTCCGTCTCGGTGTGCTCGTCGTGCTTGTGGGCGGGGTAGCTCGACCAGTTGCCGCCCGGTGTGAGCACCTCGCAGACGAGGAGCTTCTCGCAGCCGGAGAACGAGCCGGGCATCGCGTAGCTCCGTACGAGGCGGCTCATGTTCCCGGCCCCGCGCGGCGCCACCGGGCAGTCGGCCGCCGGCAGAAAGGCAGGGGGGTACGACGTGGTGGCGACGGCGGTCGCGAGAGCGACCCGTCCGGTGCCGCTGACGACGGCCTCCTCGCCCACCGGCACGTACACGAGGTCCGCGACGCCCGCGAAGACGCTCGCTCGAGCCAGGTGGTACGTCTCGCCCGCGAGGGCGACGTCGACGTCGGCGGCGAGGGGCACCACGAGAGCCTCCTGGCCGCTGAGCCGGAGCGTCCGGGTGTCACCGCCACCGAGGTCGAACACCTGCAGGCCGGTGTACGACCAGTCGTCGCGGGTGGTCGGGTCGACGGACAGACGGGCTGGACCTGGCTGGTCCCGGACGACGTACGAGCTCAAGTCGACACCTCCCGATGCATGAATATGTCAGTACATTACTCGCCGGCGCACTGGCGAACGAACGCGTCGAAGATCGCCTTCGACGCCGCGTCTGCGCCGTGGCTCATCTCGGGATGCCACTGGACGGCGACGAGCCAGGGGTGGTCCGTGGCCTCGACGGCCTCGATGATGCCGTCAGGAGCGGTTGCCACGACGTCGAGGTCGGCGCCCAGGTCCTTGATGGCCTGGTGGTGGAAGCTCGTCACGGCGAGGGAGCCCCCGACGAGCCCGTACAGCCTGCTCGGTTCGGTGACGGTCACGTCGTGGCTGGGCAGGTGGCGTGCGGAGCGCTGGGCGTGCTGGATGGCGGCCGGCACCTGGGAGGGGATGTCCTGGTACAGCGTGCCGCCGTACGCGACGTTGACGAGCTGGATGCCTCGGCAGATCGCCAGGACGGGGATCCCGCGGCGCCTGGCTTCCGCGAGGAGTGCCAGCTCGTGGGCGTCGCGGTCGGGGGTCGTCGCGTTGAGGTCGGGGTGCGGCTGCTCCCCGTACATGGCAGGACTGATGTCGACACCGCCGGAGAGCAGCAGGCCGTCGCAGTGCGCGAGCTGCTCGGCCACGGCACCCTCGTACAGGCCTACCTCGTGGAGCGCCAGCGGCATGGGAAGACCGCCCGCCTCGAGCATGGCCTCCACGTAGTCGACCGGCACGTAGGTGAGCGGGTACTGGGGCACCGGTCCGTAGTCCACGGCCATCCGCCCCGTGGACATCCCGATCACCGGCCGCGACACGCTTCCTCCTCAGCATCGTGGGTACGGGCTCATTCTGGCCCCGCCCCACGGGCCGGACCGGCCACGTCCACGCCGTCCGGGGCGCGCGTATCCTGGCGGCGTGCCTCCCACCGCCAGCCACCACGACGCGAAGTGTCCCGTGCGCGCGGGGGACTCCTGCTCGCTGTGCTGGCCGGGGGCGACCGGACCCGCCGACTGCGGTCTCGTCTACCTGGCCCGCAACGACCCCGAGCTCTGGGAGCTGCGCTCCGAGATGCTACGGAAGAAGCGCGACGCCTGAGCTCCCGCGCCGCCGGCGCGTCCGCGTCCGATCACCAGCGCGTGAGCCCTATCGCCCCGCGATGTCGCGCCGGCGGTAGCCGACCAGCCCCAGCGCCAGGAGCGCCAGGCCTGCGACGAGCTCCACGCTGAACGCCCCCCAGCGCATGGGCTCGCTCGGCAGGTGCGGTAGATAGCCCCACGGCTGCAGCTTCGTGACCCAGTCCGGCACGTTCCACAAGGTGAGGACCCACGAGACGAACATCGTCCACCCGATGGCGACCCACACGAGCCCGTACCAGCGCGGGAGCCAGCCGACCAGCAGCATCCCTAGTCCCAGCACGAGGACGATGCCCGGCGTGAGGACGAGAGCCGCGCGTGTGATGTCCCCGACCACGGCGGGCGAGCCGTCCGTCATCGCCTGCAGCACCGGCATGAGCGCGCCCGTCGCGACGAGGAGCGCGACCGGAAGGACGACGGCGGGCACCGCCATGCCGAGCGCGTAGGTCCAGCGAGTCGTCGAGGTCGACAGCATGACCTCGGAGTGCCCGTCGGTCTCCTCCGACCGCAGCCGCGCGAGGATCATGATCCCCGCGACGGTGACGACCGTCGCCATGATGGTGAGCATCGCCTGGAAGAAGGCGTCCCTGAGCCCCTCCGTCCCGCCGCTGAGCTTGCGGATGAAGTCGAGGATCTGGGGCTGGTCGCTGAACGCGGAGTCCGCGGCCGCCGAGAGCGAACCCATGCCGAGCGCCGAGATCGCGATCCCCAGCGCCCAGCCGATGATGCTCACGCGGAGCAGGCGCCACGCCAGGCCGGTCGCGCCGGACAGGGACGCGGAGCCGCCCGCCGGCCCCTGGGACGGGGCCCTCAGGCCCGCACCGAGGTCGCGCTTCGTCTCGAGCCAGAACGCACAAGCGACGAGGAGCGCGGTGACTGCGATCGGCAGCAGGAAGACCCACCAGCGCTCGGACGCGTACGGGCGGGACAGGGCCGCCCAGTCGAGCGGCATCGCCCAGCGCCACGCATCGAGAGTGGGCGTCGACACCGGGGTGTCGACGAACGCCCGCAGCAGGTACGCGCCGCCCAGCACGATGCCGAGCGACCAGACCCGGGCCGTACGGGCGCTGGGGAACACCTGCGCGAAGACCGCCCCCACCCCGACGAACATCGCTCCCGTGAGGCCGAGGCCGAGGCCTGTGGCCACGGCTCCGCCCACTCCCGGCGTGGCCGCGAGCATGAGACCCGCCGAGACGACGGCCACGGCGAGGCACCCGACGAGCCCGAGGAGGACACCCGCGGCGAGCGGCGCCGCCGGTGAGACGGCTCCGGCACGTACGAGCTCGACGCGTCCGTCCTCCTCCTCGGCCCGTGTCGCCCGGATGACGCCGAGGGCGGCCATCATGCCGACGGCGGCGGCCATGAACGTGCCCACGCGCCAGAACGTGAAGCCGCCGGGGTTGCTCAGGTCGAAGGCGGGACCCAGTAGGGCCCGCATCGTCGGGTTGCCCGCGAGCTGCGCGAGGACGACCTGACCGTCCTGGCCCTGCGGGACCAGGTCGTGATACTTGGTCACGGTGAGCGGCAGCGTCACCGACAAGGCGATGACCCACCACAGGTAGAACATGCGGCTGCGCCGGAACGCGAGCCGGAAGGCCGCAGTGAAGCCGGTCATGCCATGACCCTCTCGGGGGTACGGCTGTCGTAGTGCGACAGGAAGAGCTCCTCCAGGCTCGGCGGGGTCGCTGTGACACCCGTCGCTCCGGCTCGGGCGAGCGCCGCGAGAACGGGCGGCATGGCGTCGTCGTCGGCCTCGAACGTCGTACGGCCGTTCTCCGTGACGAGGCCGTGCACGCCGGGCAGGGACCGAAGGACCGACAGGTCGCCGACCGTCGCGGCCAGACGCGTCCGGTGGAGGTGGCGGAGCTGGTCGAGGGTGCCGCTCTCGACGATGCGGCCCTCGCGGATGATGCTCACGTGGTCGCAGAGCTGCTCCACCTCGGAGAGGATGTGGCTCGACAGCAGGACCGTCGTGTTCTCCCTGCGCTCGGTGACGATGACATCGCTGAACACCTTCTCCATGAGCGGGTCGAGGCCTGAGGTGGGCTCGTCGAGGAGGAGCAGGTCGACGTCGGAGGCGAGCGCCGCGATGAGCGCGACCTTCTGTCGGTTGCCCTTCGAGTAGGCGCGACCCTTCTTCGTCGGGTCCAGGTCGAAGCGTTCGATGAGCATGGCGCGCTTGGCCTTGTCGAGGCCGCCGCGGGCGCGGCCGATGACGTCGATCGCCTCGCCGCCCGTGAGGTTGGGCCAGAGGTTGACGTCGCCCGGCACGTACGCCAGCCGGCGGTGGAGGCGCGCGGCGTCGTGCCACGGGTCGCCGCCGAGCAGGCGGGCCGTACCGGCGTCGCTGCGCAGCAGGCCGAGCAGCACGCGGATGGTCGTCGACTTGCCGGCGCCGTTGGGGCCGAGGAAGCCGTGGACCTGGCCTGTGGGCACGGTCATCGTGAGGTGGTCGAGCGCGACGGTGGAGCCGAAGCGCTTGACGAGATCGGAGATCTCTATCGCGTTGCTTGTCATGCGTTCTCCTTGCGGATGTCGTCCCCGGCGCTCGCCGGGGGCACGTCGTGGTCCCCGCCGCTCGCGGCAGGGCGGTCCTCGGTGTCGGCGGGAGGCTGCGGGTCGTCCCCGAGCGCGTCGCCGAAGTGGTCGCCGAGGATCAGGGGATGGGTGAAGATCTCGAGGTTCGCCGCGACGTACCGGCGGTACGTGGCGGCGTCGAGCAGGTCCGTGCCGCCGAGGTGGCGGGCCACCGCGGCGCCGAACATGCTCACGCCGAGGCCGTACGCGACGAACACGGTCGCGGCGGCGGTGAGGTCCTCGTACCTGCGGAAGACCCCTGCATCAGCGGCCTGGGTCATGAGCTCCTTCGTGACCTCCACGAGGCGGTCGAAGAACCGCTCGGCGACGAGGCCGCCCGACCGCGCGGAGGTCGACAGGTACGCCATGACCGGTCGGAGCTCGGGATGGTCATCGAGGTAGCTGTTGAGCTGCGGGATCGGGCCGGCGCTGAGGACGAGGCTCTTGTCCTCGGCGATCACGGCGATGACCCAGTCGTCGCACGCCTGGCGCAGCCCGTCCTTGGAGCCGAAGTGGTAGTTCACGAGCCCGACCGGCACCCCCGCCTCGGCCGCGATCTGGCGGCTCGTGGCGCGCTCCCAGCCGTGCGTGCCGACGTACGAGATCGCCGCATCCCTGATCCTGGCGGCCGTGGTCCTGTCATCACTTGAACTCACGTTCAACATCTTGAACCTATGTTCAAGATGAGTCAAGCGGGCCCTGCCCCCGTCAGCCGGATCCGGGTCGAGGGCGGGGGTCGACCTCCCCGTCGCTCGACTTGTGTGTAATACCCCCTGGGGTATATTGGTGGATCGAGGCAGGAGGGCCATGGCACAGCAGGAGACCGCGAAGCGTCGGAAGAAGGTCGTGGTGTTCACGACACCCACGTGCCCCTGGTGCACGCGCGTGAAGCGCTACCTCACGGAGCAGCACGTGACGTTCCGTGAGGTGAACGTCGCGCGGGACCAGGCCGCCGCCAGGGACCTGGTGCGGCGCACGGGACAGATGGGTGTCCCCGTCGTCATGATCGACGGACGCACAGTCGTCGGATTCGACAAGCCACAGATCGACCGCCTGCTCGGTCTCACGTCACACTGACCTCGCGCAACGATCCGTACCCAGAAAGGCACACAGTGAACGACTCCATCACTCCCCTCGGCTCCCGCGTCCTCATCGAGGTCCTCGAGGAGGAAGGCGTCACGGCCAGCGGCCTCGTGATCCCCGACACCGCCAAGGAGAAGGAGCAGAAGGGCGTCGTGGTCGCCGTCGGCGACGACGACGAGACGATCACGGTCAAGGTCGGGGAGAAAGTGCTCTTCCCCAAGTACACGGGCACCGAGATCTCCCAGACAGGGCACGAGTACCTCATCATCGACGCCACCGAGCTTCTCGCAGTGCTCGGGCGCAGCGCGGGCTGAGGCACCTCCGGTAGGGACCGGGTCGCGCGCCGCGCGGTCCGGTCTCCTGTGTCTCAGGCGGGATCGCCGTGACCCAGAGCCAGATCGCGAGCAGCGCATGACGGCGAAGCCCGCCGCGGTGTCCGCCTACTGGCGGATCGACATGTCGAACGAGTACAGGCTGGCGCGGTACACGTGGTTGCCGTGCTCGACGATGCGTCCGGAGTCGCTGAACGCCACGCGCTCGAGCGTGAGGAGCGCCGCCCCGGCCTTCTCTCCGAGGAGCTGGGCCTCGGCATGGGTGGCGACCCGCGCGCCGATGCGCTGCGTCGCCCCGGCGATCGTGATCCCCTTCTCGCGCAGGCTCGCGTACAGGCCGGAGGCGCCGAGCGCCGAGTAGTCGGGGGCGATGTCGGCCGGCAGCTCGTTCGTCATGATCGCCAGAGGCTCCCCCCCGGCGTAGCGCAGCCGCCGGATCGTCAGCACCCCAGCCTTGGGCTCGAGCCCGAGGATCTCCGTCGTCTCCGGAGACCCGACGGCGATGGAGAACTCGAGCACGGACGTCGTAGGACGGCGGCCCTCAGCCTCGAGGTCGTCGAACAGCGACGTCAGCCGGAGCTGGCGTCGCACCTGGCTCGGTGCGACCACGGTCCCGCTCCCCCGGCGACGCGTGACCAGGCCCGAGTGGACGAGGTCCTCCATGGCGCGGCGTACG
The DNA here is from genome assembly GCA_021803025.1 of Actinomycetes bacterium. Taxonomy (GTDB): domain Bacteria; phylum Actinomycetota; class Actinomycetes; order Propionibacteriales; family Propionibacteriaceae; genus Fen-668. The sequence continues at coordinate 25,253 of JAJZQV010000030.1, forward strand.
GTCGGGCGGGACAGTCCCAGCCGCGAGGCCATGTCGATCTCGTTCTCGACGCGGGAGCCCGGGCGGAGCTGGCCGGACGCGATGGCCGCTCGGAGCGCGGCGGAGATCTGCTGGTGCAGCGGGACCTCGGACGTACGGTCGACCACGATGTCTATCTCAGTCACGACGACTCCTGCCCCCGGATCCTTCGGGAAGCTCGGCATGTGCAGACATTTGTCCGGCATGGCTAGCGAAAGCGGCAGTCTATGACAGTGCCGACGCAGATATCAGGGCCGGGGTCCGGTGGGCGCTCCCCAGGAACCCGGTCGGAACCGGGCTCAAGGAAGGGCTGGACGTGCGAAATGTCCTGACATATGATCCAGAGGTGTCCCCCGCCTCACCGTCCACGCCGCCCGTGATCACGATGGGCCGCTGCGGTGTCGACCTCTACCCCCTCCAGGTCGGGGTCGGCTTGGAGCACGTCACGAGCTTCGGCAAGTTCCTCGGGGGCAGCTCCACGAACATCGCCGTCGCTGCAGCACAGCTGGGCATCGAGGGGGTCGCGACGATCACCGGCGTCGGTGACGACCCCTTCGGCCGCTGGGCCCGCATGGAGATGCGGCGTCTGGGGGTCGACGACCGGTACGTCATCACGTCCGACGCGTACCTGACCCCCATCACGTTCTGCGAGATCTTCCCGCCCGACAACTTCCCGCTGTACTTCTACCGGCGACCCAGCGCTCCCGACCTTCAGGTGACCCCGGACGACATCCCCGCCGCCGCGATCCGGCGCGCCGAGGTCTTCTGGTTCACCGGCACGGGCCTCTGCCAGGAGCCCAGCTGGTCGGCCCACCTCGTCGCGCTCGACCACCGCGCCCGTCGGCCGCACACGATCTTCGACCTCGACTGGCGCCCCATGTTCTGGGCCTCGAAGGACGAGGCACGGCACCGGTACGACTGGTGCCTGGCCCGCTCGACGGTCGCCGTGGGCAACCGGGCCGAGTGCGAGGTCGCCGTCGGCGAGACGGACCCGGACCGCGCCGCTGACGCCCTGCTCGAGCGCGGGGTCCAGGTCGCGATCGTCAAGCAGGGGCCGGAAGGGACGCTCGCGAAGACCGCGGACGAGCGCATCGTCGTGCCGCCGACACCCACGACCCCGTACAACGGGCTCGGGGCGGGCGACGCGTTCGGGGGGTCGCTCATCGAGGGCCTGCTGCGGGGGCGGAGCCTGGAGGAGACCCTTCGCCGCGCCAGTGCGGCCGGTGCGATCGTCGCGTCCCGCCTCGAGTGCTCGACGGCGATGCCGACGGGCGACGACATCGACCGGGTGCTCGAGGCGGGACACACCGACGTCCTCGGCGGCCCGCGCTGGACGGGGGAACCGTGACCGACATCGCCGACCTCAACGAGCTGCGCTGGACGGCGCCGGAACGGTTCCTCGAGGCCGTACGGGGTCGCCGCCGGCCCGACCCGATGACCGGTCCGCTGCTCGTGGTCGCCGCCGACCACACCGCGCGCGGAGTGCTCGCGGCCGGTCGCCGCGCCACCGCGATGGCCGACCGCGCCGACATGCTGCGCCGTGTCACGGAGGCGCTCGCCCAGCCCGGCGTCCACGGCTTCCTCGGCACGGCCGACGTCATCGAGGACCTCGCCGTGCTCGGTGCGCTGGAGGGACGGTACGTATTCGGCTCCATGAACCGTGGCGGGCTCGCGTCGTCGACGTTCGAGCTCGACGACAGGGTGACGGGCTACACCCCCGAGGGGATCGCCACCGCCCACCTCGACGGCGGCAAGGTCCTCCTGCGGATCGACCCCGACGACCCCGCCACCGTCCGTACGCTCGAGGCCTGCGGCGCCATCGTGACGGCACTGGCCTCCCAGCAGCGGGTCGCGATGGTGGAGCCCTTCCTCAGCCGTCGCAGCGACGGCGCTCTCCGCAACGACCTCTCGACCGAGGCGGTCGTGCGGTCGGTGCACATCGCGTCGGGACTGGGCTCGACGAGCGCGTACACGTGGCTCAAGATCCCCGCGACCGACGACATGGCGGCTGTGGCCGCGGCGACGACGCTTCCCCTGCTCGTCCTCGGCGGCGAGGTCGACGCCGGCAACGAGAGGCGCTGGGCGGACGCGGTGACCCAGCCGAACGTACGTGGGCTGGTCATCGGCCGGTCCCTGCTGTACCCCGACGACGACGACGTGGCCGGCGCGGTCGGCCGTGTCGTCTCCCTCATGCAAGGAGCTCGCAGATGACCGTGTCCCACTGGATCGACGGCGCCCAGGTGGCGCCCGCCGGCCCGACCCAGCCCATCCTCGACCCGGCGACGGGCCGGCAGGTCGGCGAGGTCGCGCTGGCTGACGCCGGCGTGGTCGACGTCGCGGTGCGACGGGCCGCCGAGGCCCAGCGTGCCTGGGGTGCCGTGAGCCTGGCGAAGCGCATGGAGGTCATGTACGCGTTCCGGCAGCTGCTCGTCGAGAACACCGACGCGCTGGCGCGGATCATCAGCAGGGAGCACGGGAAGACCGTGCCGGACGCGGCCGGCGAGATCGCGCGAGGTCGCGAGTCCGTCGAGTTCGCGTGCAACATCGCCGCCCACCTCAAGGGCGAGTACTCGTCGAACGTGTCCAGCGGCGTCGACGTCCACAGCATCCGGCAGCCGGTCGGTGTCGTCGCAGGCATCACGCCCTTCAACTTCCCCGCCATGGTGCCGATGTGGATGCACCCGATCGCGATCGCCACGGGGAACGCGTTCGTCCTCAAGCCCAGCGAGCGCGACCCCTCGGCCTCGAACGTCGTCGCCGAGCTGTACAAGCGGGCCGGCCTGCCCGACGGTGTCTTCCAGGTCGTCCACGGCGGAAAGGACGCCGTCGACGCGCTCCTCACCCACCCGCTCGTCGCGGCGGTGTCCTTCGTGGGCTCCACGCCCATCGCGCAGTACGTGCAGAGGACCGCGATCAGCGCCGGCAAGCGCGTCCAGGCGCTCGGTGGCGCGAACAACCACGCGGTCGTCATGCCCGACGCCGACATGGCCTTCGCCGCCTCCCAGATCGCGGCCGGAGCGTTCGGCTCCGCCGGCGAGCGGTGCATGGCCGTACCTGTCGCCGTGGCCGTGGGCGGCGCCGGTGACGCGCTCGTCGCTGCGCTCGCCAAGGAGGCGAACGCGATCGTGGTCGGACCCGGCGACGAGTCGGCGACGACGATGGGCCCGGTCATCACGGCTGCGTCCCGCCAGCGGGTGCTCGACTTCGTCGAGGAGGCCGTCGCCGGCGGCGCCGAGGCCGTCGTGGACGGCCGTGACCTCGTCGTCGCCGGTCACGAGGAGGGCTTCTTCGTCGGCCCCACCGTGCTCCGGGGCGTCGCCCCGACCATGCGCGCGTACTGCGACGAGGTCTTCGGTCCCCTGCTCGTCGTCATGGAGGTCGACACACTCGAGGACGCGGTGGCCCTCATCAACTCGGGTCCGTACGGGAACGGCACGGCCATCTTCACCGCGAGCGGCGAGGCCGCCCGGCTGTTCACCGAAACCGTCCAGGTCGGCATGATCGGCGTGAACGTCCCGATCCCCGTACCGGTCGGCTACTACTCCTTCGGCGGCTGGAAGAGCTCCCTCTTCGGCGACCACCACGCCCACGGCCCGGAGGCGGTCCGCTTCTACACCCGCGCCAAGGCGATCACCACCCGCTGGCCCCACCAGCAGCAGCGCAGCGTCTCCGCCAGCTTCGACTTCCCGGGCCACAGCTGACGGCAGGAGCTTGACGTGGTAGCAGCTCGGGGGTACGAGCTCGCGAGCCCTCACGTCGATGCCGCCGGGCAGTAGCCAACGTCACCGGGCTAACGGCGTCGATACGGTTGTGGCACCCATCCGTCTCACGTCGATGCCGCCGGGCAGTAGCCAACGTCACCGGGCTTGCCCGCGCCGATGCCGCCGCGCCTGGGCACCAGTCAGCGTCAACTGGCTTGGCCGAGCCAGCGCCACCACGCTTCGGCAGTGGGGAGCGACACCACGCCCGGACTGTCTCGTGCGCCCTCCTCGCCCGAAGGTCTCATCCGGGGGATGGTGCCCCCGCGCCCGCGAGCCAGTCTCCCGCCGGCCCAGCGTCACTCTGCCTGCTCGGCACACTCACACCCGATGCCTGGTGCTCGCCCGACGCCTCGCCCCTGTCATCCTCGAAGAGGCTCAGCGCGTACAGCTTCGGGGCGTTCGGCCCCGGCACCGGTCCGGCCAGCACTCCGCCCGGCCGGTCGCGCATCGTCGCCTCCAACGCCTTCGGGGGCATGAACCGCGGCACTCCACCGGGATCGATGGAGATCCGCCACTGGTCCGGAGCTCGCGCGTACCCGTCGCCGTCCATCTCGGAGGGCGCAGGCTCGCACAGCTGGTGATGTCGCACGCACAGGGCCACGAGGTTGTCGAGGCAGGTCGGGCCGCCGCTCTGCCATGGCCGCACATGGTGGAGGTCACAGCGGTGGAGCGGGACCTCACAGCCCGGGAAGGCACAGTGCCCGTCCCGCAGACCCACGGCCCGCCGCAGCGCGGGCGACGCCAGGCGACGGGACCGGCCGAGATCGAGGATCTCCGACGTTCCGCCCAGCACCACGGGGAGAAAGGCCGCGTCGCATGCCAGCCGGCGCAGCTCCGACGTCGTGATCTGGGTGCCGTCTGCCAACAGCCCGGTGCCGAGCGCGCGGTCGAGCAGGTCCTGCTCACGGACCAGTACGGTGATCTGCGCAGGCCCCATGGGCATGCTTCGCCCCGCCGCACCGTCGCCTGACCCCTGCGCACCGTCGCCTGACTCGGCCGCCGCGACCACCTGCACCAACGCATCCGCCAGACGCTGATCGGGCGTCGCAGCCAGGGCAGTTCTGTCCGCCGTGTCCTTGGCCGCGCGATAGCTCCGCGCCGCGACCGACTCCACGAGCCCCTTCAACCGGGCGCCCTCGATCACCGGCAAGGACCCGCGGAACTCGATCGACCCGTCCTCCGCCGTCCCGAACCTCAGACACCGGCGTGCCTGTGCCCGCTTGTCACGCAGCTCCAGCTTCGCCTGCCGTTGCTCGGCCGTGTCGCGCTCCTGGGGTGCGACCTCGTCGAGCACGGCATCAGTGAGTCCGCGCAGCCTCTCCGCCGGCAGCCGGTCAGCGGCTCGGAGCAGGAAGCCCTCCGCCTTGTTCCTTTGGTCCTCGGACAACCGCGAAGGCAGCTCCTCCACGAGGTCGCGGATCGCCCGGGCCTGCCCGAGCGTGATCCGCCCCGCCGCAGCCGCCTCCTGCACCCGGGGCCGGCTCGACAGGATGGAGGCCTGGAACACCTGGTTGCGCACCTGCCGTACGGACTCCTGCCCGGATGCGGCCAGCACCGACTCAAGCGGCGTGTTCGTCGTCCGCCACGCGGCCCGACGCTGCTCGGCGAGCGCCATGAGCAGGCTGACCGTGCCGTTCACCTGACGCTGGAGTCCGGTCAACGCTTCGAGCGCATCGAGCAGCTCACGGTCCGACGCGGAACTCGCCCCCGCGCGTACCGCATCGACATCCCTGGCTGCATGCCTCACACCATGAACCAGCGAAGCCGTAGGAATGACTACCGGCGTGACCATGTACATACGATAACAGAACGTATGTACGAATACAAGACCTATACCCCAATGTCGGTGATCGCTACCAAGCGCACGCAGTGAGCCCCGACACCACCCGAGGCCGCGCCCACACGCGAGCGCGGCCTCCCCGACCTCAGCCGATCGTGCTCACATCGATGACGAACCGGTACCGGACGTCGGAGGCGAGCACGCGCTCG
>JAJZQV010000031.1 GCA_021803025.1 Actinomycetes bacterium
CTGTACGGCCCTCGCCTCCGGCCACGGTGGCGCCGCCGGTCGGGACGCCCCGCTCGTGGACCCCGGCACCCGAGCCCGACGACTTCGTCCCCCCTCCACTGCTGCCCCCCGCGAAGCGCCCCTCGGCTGTGGCGTGGGCGGCGATCTCGTCGATCGGGGCGGGGGTGGTGCTCCTGGGCGGCGTCGTGCTCAGCTGGCTGGCCGGCTCGTGGGCCACGCCGGTCGGGTTCCTCATGCTCTGCTCGGGACTGGTCGTCCTGTTCACGAGGCTGCCCAGGGACCGGGACCCCGGACCCGACAACGGCGCGAAGGTCTGAGCTACTCGGCGAGGAAGCCGTCGCGAAGACGACGACGCCGCGTTCCACCGGCCCGAGTGGTGCGGCGCCAGGGCCAGAAGGCCGACGCCAGCCCGGGTGGCTCCGACATCGAGTGCCGCGCGAGGTCGGCGGCGCCGATGAGCCCGGCGTCGTTGCGGAAGTGTGCGAGGGCGATCCGTGCGGTCGGCCGGTATCCGCGGCCGGTCAGCGACCGCGAGTACGCCTCGATGGCGGGCCGCAGCAGTAGCCCCCCGGCCTCGCTGACGCCGCCGCCGATGACGAAGAGCTCGGGGTCCAGCGCTGCGGCGAGGTTCGCCATCCCCTTGCCCAGCCACGTGCCGACGTCGCCGAGCAGCTCGATGGAGGGTCGGTCTCCCGCAAGGGCGAGCGCCGTGACCGCCGGCCCCGTGATGCCACCGGGGCCCGCGACCGCGGCGAGCCCCGCGGCCTGTGGGGAACCGGAGTCGATGAGCCCGTTCGCCTCTCTCTCCAGGGCGTTGCCGGACGCGTACTGCTCCCAGCAGCCCCTGTTCCCGCAGGCGCACCGGTGACCCTCCGGCATGACCGTCATGTGTCCCCACTCACCCGCCATGCCGTAGGTGCCGCGGAAGACGCGGCCGTCGACGACGAGCGCGCCGCCGATGCCCGTCCCGAGCGTGATGCACACCATGACTCCCGCCCCGCGGCCCGCACCGAACCTGTACTCGGCCCACGCGGCGGCGTTCGCGTCGTTGTCTACGATCACGGGGAGGTCGATCCGCGACCGCAGCTTGTCGCGGAGGGGCTCGTTGCGCCACGCCAAGTGGGGCGAGAACCGTACGAGCGCCTGTTCCGAGTCGACCCAGCCCGCTGCGCCGATGCCGACGGAGGACACGTGATGACGTGAGCGCAGCCCGCGGACGACCTCGACGATGGCGTTCTCGACGCTCTCGGGGGTCGACGTGGGCGACGGTACGGTCAGCCGCTCGACGACCTCGCCGGTTCGTGAGACGACCCCCGCAGCCACCTTCGTGCCGCCGATGTCGACGCCGATGCTGAGCATGAGCAAACCCCCGGACTACGCGCTGCTCCTGCTCACAATACCGAGCGGTGCTGGGCTGTCACGGGATCGGTTCCAGCGCGGCCACGAGACGTTCCCGCACCCGGTCGGCCCCGACGAGCCCGGCGACGTGACGCCGTCCCGCGAGCCCTGCGGCGTCGGCAGCCGGACGGTCGCTCAGCCAGTGGATGACCGCGTCCGCCAGCGCGGAAGCGTCGTCCACGTCAACGACGCTCCCTGTCAGCCCGTCGACGACAGTCTCCGGCGCGCCGCCCGAGTCGCCGACGACCACGGGCAGCCCGCACGCCGCCGCCTCGCACGCGACCAGCCCCAGACCTTCGGCGTACAGCCCTCCCAGAAGCGTCCGTACGGGCGAGACGAAGACCGACGCGCCGCGAAGCAGGTCCGGCATCTCTGCATGCGTGACCGGCGGCCGCAGCTCGACGCCGGACAGGCTGCGAGCGCGCCGCCGCAGAGACGCGGCCGCAGGGCCGTCTCCCGCCACGACGAGGCGGCTCTCGGGAAGGACGGCTGTGACGAGGGGCCACGCGGCGAGCAGGCGGTCGATCCCCTTCTGAGGGACGAGCCGGGAGGCAGCCACGACCGTACAGGCGGGGCGAGTCGGCGCGGGGCAGAACACGTCGAGGTCGACCGGCGGAGGGATCAGGACGAGCTTCGCCCGGTCCTCGGCAGACAGGGCCACTCCGATCCGCGCGCTCGTGTAGGCCGAGATGACGCCGAGGACGTCGACGTCGTGGACGATCCGCCGGAGCGCTCCCCGCGCGAGCGGGACTCGTGACCACCAGACCTCGTGCCCGTGGCTGAGGGCCAGGATCCTGCGGGCACCGGCCCCGCGGAGGTCGCCGGCGAGGAGGCCGAGCGGCGCCGCGGCGCCGAACACGACCGTGTCGGCGCCGTGGGCGCGCATGAGCTCGACGGAGGTTCGGGCCACCGAAGCCGTGGGCAGCAAGGGTCCGGGCAGCCGGTTTACCGGGAACGGAAGGCCGGCGTCGTAGGCACGGGTTGCCGACACGTCGCGCTCTGTCCGCGTGAGGACGACGACACGGTCGTCGAGGTAGGTGCAGACCTGGCGGACGAAGGACTCGATGCCGCCCACGCGGGGCGGGAAGTCGTTGGTGACGACGAGCGTTGTCATCACCGGTTCAGACCCCGAGGGTCAGGCGACGCGACGCCCACCCATGAAGGGCATCGAGGTCACCGGCGCCGTCGCCACGCCGGTGCGCGGGTTGGCCGCGTGGACGATCATGCCGTTGCCGATGTAGATGCCGACATGGCTGATGCCGGAGTAGTAGAAGACGAGGTCTCCGGGCGCGAGCTGGGAGAGGCTGACGGGCTGGCCGACACCGAACTGCGCCTGTGAGGTGCGCGGAAGGCCGACGCCGGCGCGCGCGTACGCGTTCATGGTCAGGCTCGAGCAGTCGTAGGCGTTGGGGCCGGTGGCGCCGAGCGCGTACGCCTTGCCGACCTGGGAGAGGGCGAAGTTGAGGGCCGTGATGGCCCGCGCGCTACCGCCAGGGCCGACGGCGATCGCCGGCGCCGCACTGCGGGCGGCGCTGCGGGAGGTGTCCGTGGCTACGGCGGCCTGCCGATTCGCGGCGGCCTGGGCCGCTGCGAGCTGCTGGCGCTGGGCAGCGGTCAGCTTGTCGAGCAGAGCCTGCGCTGCGGCCACCTTGCTGTCGGACTGCTTCTTGAGGTCCGCGAGCGAGGCCTGCTCGGCCGAGATCTGCGCTGTCTTCGCCTGCGTCGCCTTCTGCAGGTCGGCGAGGTCGGCCTGGGCGCCCTGGTAGTCCTGGAGCAGGGCTGCGGTGTTGTCGCTGGCCTTCTTCATCGTCGACAGGCCGTTGAGGAAGCTCTGGACGTCATCTGTGACGAGGAGCTGGGTCGTGGTGTCGATGCCGCTGGAGCGGTACTGCTGGAGGGCGATCTGAGAGACCTGTGTCTTGAGGGCGGCCACCTTCGCCTGCTGCGACTCCACGTCACTGCGAGCGTTGTCCAGAGCCTTCTGGCTGTCCTGGAGCTTCACCTGCACCTCGATGTACTGCGCGTCGATCTCGGACTGCTGCTGCTCCAGCTGGTCGAGCTGTGCGCGAGCGCCGTCCACCGTGGTCGGATCGGCGTGAGCCTCGACGGTTCCGTACAGGGAGTACCCACCGACCAAGGCGAGAGCCAGCAGGCTCAGCCCCATCCTTCTCAGCGCACCGCTCACGCACACACCTCCACAGTCTTCGGTCCCAAGCCTGAGAAAAATCTAAACGACTTCCTCAGAGTTGCCAAGTCCGGCGCGCGGTTTCCTCATCTCTTTCTTCCAGAAATCGGTGGCATTGCCACCCCACAAGGGATGACGCACTTCCCGCAAGGGCTCGGATGCTGAGACGTGCCAGGACTCGTCACCCGTACAGCCTGTACCCGTCCTTCCGCCGTCTGTCCGGCGACACGGACTTCGGTACGAGCCGTAGCGGCGGCACCATGCCCGACGCCGCCAGCGCGTCGATCGCGGCCTGCTCCGCGTCGTCGAACGTCAGGGCCTCGTCGGGTGCTCCCAGGAGCGCCGACACGATGCAGTCGGAGCACGCCAGCCCACGTACGGCGCACTGGTCACAATCGATGCTCAACCTCGTCATGGCAGGACCCTCGCACCGGCCTCTGACAGTTCTTCACGCGCCGCGCGTCCTACCTGTTCTGTCGGTGGGGCGCCGTAGCGTCGCCGGCATGTCCACCCAGCCGCTCCTCGTGGAGGCCACGACCCACCTCTCGGAGGTGTCGTTCTGCGTGGTCGACCTGGAGACGACGGGCGGGGCCGAGGACTCGAGGATCACCGAGTTCGGGGCCGTACGGGTCAAGGGCGGCGAGGTCACCGGCGAGTTCGGCACCCTCGTCAACCCCCACACCCACATCCCCGCGGCCATCGCGGTCCTCACCGGGATCACGGACTCCATGGTCGCGGGTGCGCCACGGCTGGCGGACGTGCTGCCCTCGTTCCTTGAGTTCGCCCACGGCTGCGTCGTGGTCGCGCACAACGCGAGGTTCGACGTCGGGTTCCTCCGCCGCGCCTGCGCGGAGCTCGGCCACACCTGGCCGGACCCACCCGTCGTCGACACCGTCGGCCTGGCCCGGAGCGTGATGCTCCGCGACGAGGTGCCGAACCACAGGCTCGCCACGCTGGCCAGGCACTTCCACGCGAGCGTCGAGCCCGACCACCGGGCGCTCTCGGACGCCCGAGCCACGGTCGACGTCCTCCACGCGCTCATCGAGCGGATCGGCAGCCTGGGCGTCCACACGCTCGAGGACCTCCTCGAGTTCACCCGCCACGTACACCCTGCCCGGCGGGCGCGTCGGACCTGGGCCCAGGGGGTGCCCGAGAAGCCGGGGGTCTACTGCTTCGTGGCCGAGTCGCAGGCATCGGACGGCCCGCGACGCGAGGTGCTCTACGTCGGGACCTCGAAGAACCTCAGGCACAGGGTCCGCTCGTACTTCACGGCCGCCGAGACCCGCCCCCGGATCGACGAGATGGTCCGGCTGGCCACGGGTGTGGAGACGACGGTGTGCCGCACGCAGCTGGAGGCCCAGGTCCTCGAGCTGAGGCTCATCGCCGCCCACAGCCCCCGCTACAACCGGCGCAGCAAGTTCCCCGAGAAGGCGTCGTGGGTCAAGCTCACCACCGAGGCGTTCCCGCGGTTCTCGCTGGTGTCCCGCGTGCTCGACGACGGCGCCCGCTACCTCGGGCCGTTCCGCCGGCGCTCCGCCGCCGAGGAGGCGCTGCTCGCGCTGTACGACGCGTGCGCCATGCGGCGGTGCACCACCCGCCTGTCCGTGCGTACCCCGCGTGCCGCCTGCGCCGTCGCCGAGCTCGGCCACTGCTGCGCCCCGTGCGAGCTGGGTCCGGGCACCGCCGCGTACGCAGCGGTCGTGGAGACTGCCCGCGCCATCTTCGACGGGGATGTACGAGCGGTGGTGGGGGCCGCCGAGGCACGCCTCGCGCGGCTCGTCGTCCAGGAGCGCTTCGAGGAGGCGGCAGCCGTCCACCGTCGGCTCGAGACGTTCCACGACGGCATGCGGAGGTCCCACCGCGTCCGTACCCTGGCGGCCTGCCCGGAGGTGGTGGCGGCGAGGCGCAAGGACGAGGGGTGGGAGATCCACGTCGTCCGGTACGGACGGCTGGCGGCGGCCACGGTGTCGGTGCGCGGCGAGGACGCACGAGCCGTCGCCGAGTCCGCGGTCGCCGGGGCTCAGTACGTCGCCCCTCCCGTACCGCCACTGCCGGCCGCCACTGTCGAGGAGACCGAACGGATCGCCGACTGGCTGGAGTCCGACGGCGTCCGGATCATCGAGCTGACCGGCGACTGGTCCTGGCCCCTGCACCTCGGGCACCGGCTGACCCAGCTGGCCGCCGAGTACGACCGGGCAGCAGTCGACGAGGACGACGGGTCGCGGGACCTCGAGCTCGTGGCGCTGCAGCGTCGGGGGGCGACTCTTCCTAGGATGCCGTCATGATCACTGCGATTGTCTTCGTCCAAGCCGCCGTGGACCGCATCCCCGAGGTCGCCGCCGCCATCGCCGACATCGAGGGCGTGTCCGAGGTGTACTCGGTAACCGGGCGGATCGACCTCATCGCGCTCGTCCGCGTGAGGTCCCACGACGAGGTCGCGGACGTGGTCGCCGACCGGCTCAACAAGGTCGACGGGGTGAAGAGCACCGAGACGCACATCGCCTTCAGGGCGTACTCCCGTCACGACCTCGAGGCCGCCTTCTCACTGGGCGACTGACCCGGAGGTCGACGAGGGCGCCACCGCCTTGGCCGCAGGCGCCCGCACGCACGAAAGCCGCCCCGTGAAGGGACGGCTCCGTGTGGTGTCGTGCTCGGTGCCTGCGGGCCGCGGTGCTCCCTGGCCGGCCTCAGGCCACGGTCACCGACTCGATGACGACCGGCTCCAGCGGGCGGTCGCTGCGGTCGGTGGGCGTGGTGGCGATCGCGTCCACGACTTTCTGGCTCTCGGCGTCGTTCACCTCGCCGAAGATCGTGTGGCGCATGGTGAGGTGCGGGGTCGGGCCGACGGTGATGAAGAACTGCGAGCCGTTCGTACCGGGGCCCGCGTTCGCCATCGCGAGCAGGTACGGCCGGTCGAAGCGCAGCTCGGGATGGAACTCGTCGGCGAAGGTGTAGCCGGGGCCGCCCCGTCCGTCGCCGCGGGGGCAGCCGCCCTGGATCATGAAGCCGTCGATGACGCGGTGGAAGACCAGGCCGTCGTAGAAGTTGCCCGTCGTCTTCGCGCCCGTCGTCGGGTCGGAGTACTCCTTGGTGCCCGTCGCCAGGCCGACGAAGTTCGCCACCGTCTTGGGCGCCTTCATGTCGAACAGGTCGATGACGATGTCACCGCGGTTGGTGTGCAGTGTGGCCGTGCTCACGCGTGTCCTCTCTTCGTGGGTCGAGGACCACCGTAGCCCGAACCGGGGAGGTATCAGGGCCTCGAACCCCTGGGAGGGCCACGTGATCGCCGCTACGGTGGTCGTGTCTCCTACTCCGGGAGCCGTTTCCGATATCGGAAGGACAACGATGTTTCGCAAGCAGACCTTGCGCGAAGCCGCCGCAGAGACTACTCACACGGCCGCTGAGCGGGGAGCCGCTGCGCTCGACGCCGCCATCGAGCGTCTCCAGCCGCTTCTCGAGCAGGCCGCTGAGAAGGTGGGGCCCCTCGCGGACGACGCCTTGAAGCGCGCAGACCACGCTCGCGTGGCCGCCGCCAAGTACGCCGCCGACACGCTGGACTCGGTGCAGCCGCAGATCAACGAGGCGCTCGAGAAGGTGAGCCCCGCCGTCGAGAAGGCCCAGAGGGCCGTCCAGCACGACCTCATCCCCAAGCTCATCGAGCTCCTCCGGGAGGCGTCGGAGCACCCTGCCGTCGCGGCGATCATGGAGGAAGCGCGAGAGACCGTGGGCGAAGTCGAGAGCCGAGGCGGCGCCGCGCTGGCCGCTGCCAAGGGCGAGCTCGAGCGCCCTCGGAGGTCGAAGGGGCGGACGTTCATGCGGCTCGCCGTCGTCGGGGCGCTCATCGGGGCGGTGGCCGTCGCCGTGAAGACCTTCCTGGGCTCCAAGGACCAGGGCTGGGCCCCGCACGAGCCGAGCCCCGCGTACACCTACACCGACACCCCGACCCCGAAGGAGCCGGAGCCCGAGCCGGAGCCCGTCGACGAGGTCCCGGACGAGGTCGAGGAGACGCTCGAGGAGGCGTCGCCGGCCGAGCCCAGCACCGGGTTCGGCGAGGGCTCGTACGTGGGCACCGAGCCGCCGGAGGGCTTCACCATCAAGGGCAACGACCGGTCCATGAAGTACCACCTGCCCGAGTCGGGCGGCTACGACCGCACGATCGCCGACGTGTGGTTCAACAGCGAGGAGGCTGCACAGGCTGCGGGCTTCTCCCGAGCACAACGCTGACACCCATCCACGGCGAGAGCGGTGGTCATCCTCGGATGGCCACCGCTCGTCGCGTCTGGGTGCCTCTCAGGCGAACAGGGTCGCCCCGTACTTCGTGAACACGAGCATGACCACGCCGACCAGCCAGAGCGTGACGACGACCGCGTCAAGCCCGATCCTGAGCGCCGCCTTCGCTCGTTCGTGAACCCACTCGGACAGGAACAGGTTGTTGTCCCGCAGGTTGACGTGCGTGAGCGACGTGAACACGAGCGTCGTCGACAAGGTGACGAGCAGGCACCACGGGCACAGCGCGCCGATGACGAACAGCGCCTGGAAGAACAGCCAGTAGGCGAAGACGACACCCAGGGTGTAGACGACCTGGGCAGCCAGCATGAAGCCTCGCGGGAAGCGCACCTTGGCGAGGCTCGCCACGGCGATCGTGATGACGACCGGCTCGGCCAGCAACCCGAGGTATGCGTTGGGGAACCCGAACAGGTGGGCCTGCCAGGAGCTGCCCACCGTGCCGCAGCTGATGCGCGCGTTGATGTTGCACGCGAGGTTCGCCGCGGGATCCTTGGCGAGAGCGATCGCGTCCACCGACAGGACGAAGGACGCGAGCAGGCTGAGGCACGCCGAGACGAGCATCGTCGAGAAGATCCACGCATTCGACTGCCGGAACGCGTGGACCCTGTCGATCGCACCGCTCACTTCGCGGCCTCGACCGCGGTCTTGAGAGTGCCGGCCGTGTACAGGTCGCCCTTGAAGACCGTCCCGTTGATCTTGACGGTCGGCGTGCTCGTGATGCCGTCGGCGAAGGCCGCCTGGTTTGACTTGTTGACGAAGTCGAGGTTCGGCTGGTTCGCGAAGGTGGCGATCACGGCGTCGCTCACGCCCGCGGAACGGGCACGGTCGGCGATCTGGGCGTCGGTGAGCCCGGACGACCCTTCGGCTGGCTGGTCCGCGTACAGGGCGGAGTCGAACGCGAGCGCCGCGCTCGGCTGCTGCTTGGCAACCGTGGCGAAGGCGTCCGCGGCCCTCGTGGAGTACTTCGTGCCGCTGGACGACGGGTCGAGGAAGTTCATGAGGTGGAAGACGACCTTGGCCTGGCCGGAGTCGACCATCGCCTTGAGGTCCGCCGACTGGGCCCGCTCGAACTGGCCGCAGTACGGGCACATGAAGTCCTGGTAGATGTCGATCGTCACGGGCGCCGACTCGGAGCCGATGGCGAGCGCGTACGAGCCGGTGGCCGCGGCCTTCTTGGTCAAGGCCGGCACGACCACGACGACGAGAATGACGACGAGGGCGATCACGACGACGCCAAGCGTGCCGACGCCGAGCCGGCGCCGAAGCTTCGCCTCCCTCTCCTCCTGCTCCCTCGCCTGCCGCATGATCTCGCGCTGGCTCGCGGCGGCGGCACGGCCGGTGCCGGCGGTCTTGACGGTCGTGGCGCCGCTCAGCGTGCGCTTCTTCTTGGTGGGTTGTGGCATGGCAGAGTCCTTGCGTCCGAATATCTGGACCGGCTCGCGGGCAGGGTTCGAGGACGGCGCGCGCCGGAAGGTCAGGTCCTCAGCAGGAGCACGACGGAGGACCGCGCCGCACGTGGGGACGGGCCGCGGGGCGGACACCCCGGACAGGAACAGGGACCATCACGGGGCGGCGCAGGTCGACGACGATCGCACCGGCCGTCGCGACGGCGAGGCGGACGCGGCGTGCGAACCACTGCCGCAGGTCGCGCACCGCGCCCCGGAGCCGGAGCCCGACGCCGAACGCGAGGACGAGGGCGAGCGCGCCGAGAACCAGCGCCACGACGGACGCTGTGAGGGCCACCTGCGCCACGAGGTGGTACGAGGAGGCCGGCGCGTAGCTGCCGTGGGGACAGTCGGGCACCGCCGCGAGGACTCTGAGCCCCGTGCCGAGGGAGGCAGCGACGGGGTCGGCGTCCACGCAGTGCGGCATGGTGCGGGCGAGCCCGAGGCGCGCGAGCGGTGACAGGACGCCCTGGACTCCGAGCACGACGAGCACGAGCGAGCCCATGACCCGGGCCACGCGCTGCGACGTCATCACTCCTCCTCCTGCTCAGGGCGACTGTACGGGTCCCATGATGCGGCCTCGCACCCCGGATCACGAAAGTCGGGGACGCCGCTCACAAAACGCCGTGCTCAAAGGCTTGTGGGGTGAACGCCCCAGGAGGTCACCATGCCCGTTCCGCCCACCCCGGCCACGCTGTGGGTCACCGCAGCCCCGTTCCGTTACCACATCCACCACCTCATGGCGGCCACAGGCCTGTCCTGGCAGGTCATCGCCGTCATCGCCGGGCTGCCCCAGCAGCAGGTCCGGACACTGCTGTTCGGGCGCGACGGCCGCCTTCGGCCCCGGCTCAGCCCGTACGCCGCCCGGCGCCTCCTGGCCCTGGACGCGGCCCACCTCCGACGCCTTCAGGTCCGCGATGCCCTCATCCCCCTCGCCACAGACAGGGCCAGGGCCCTGCTGGCTGACGGGATGACCCTGTGCGAGCTCGCGGAGCGGCTGGACCTGGACGTCCACGCGACGAGGCGGCTGGTCGAGGGCGGGGGACTCTGCAGCCGCGCGACGGACATCATGCTGCGGCTCACGTGCATCGAACGGGGTCTCCTTGCGGAGGGCGAGGCACGTGAGGCCGCGTAGCGGGGCTGCGGGCGTGGCGCTCGTTACGATGCGCTCGTGACCTCGCTCCTTCGCGCCATCGCGGTGGTGGCGCTGTGCGGAGGCTCCGCAGCCCTCCTCGCCCCCTGGCTGCTCCGACGGGCGACCGAGCCGGAGCTCGAGCCGGGCGAGGTGAAGACTCCCTACGTCACGCTGGCCACCCGACGTACAGCGTTCGCCGCCGGAACCTGGGCTGCGGCCCTCGCTCTCGTCGCGGTCGTCTCCGTGGACGCTGCACGACTGGGGCCGTGGCTGGTCCTTGCGGTCGTCGGGGCGTTGGCGAGCGTCGTCGACATCGCGACGACCTGGATCCCTCGACGGTGGCTGCACGTGGCCTGGCTGGTGGCGGCACTCGCCGTGGTCGGGTCCGCCTGGTCCACCGGCGACTGGCCCGGCGTCGCACGTGCGGCGCTGGGCGCGGCGGTCATCGGCGGCGCCTACGGGCTCGTCTACCTCGTGTCGCTGTGGCTGGACCGCGGCTTCTTCGGCCTGGCCGACGTACGGCTGGGCGTGCTCACCGGCATGGTCGCCGGCTGGCGGTCCGTCCCCTCCGCGACCTCCGCGCTGCTGCTCGGCTCCCTCATCGGGGCCCTCTGGGGCGTGGCCAACCTGCCGAGGCACCGCGACGCGCCCTACGCGTACGGGCCCGGGATCGTGCTCGGTCCGTACGCCGTGCTGGCCGTCGCCGTCGTCACCCAGCGGTGACGACGCGCCTCAGGCGCTCTGCGTCGCGTCGACCCAGTCGTCCAGCAGCGCCGCCGCCCTCCCGGAGTCGACGGCCCCGGCCGCCACGGCGAGATGCTCGGCGATCTGGTCCACGACCGGACGGGAGGTGTCGGGGCCGGCGTAGGCCAGGAGCGCGGCCGCAGCGTTGAGCAGGACGATGTCGCGGACCGGCCCCTGGGCTCCGCCCAGGATGTCCCGGACGACCCCCGCGTTGTGCACGGGGTCGCCCCCGACAAGGTCCGTACGGGCTGCAGGCGCCAGCCCGAGGTCTGCGGGGTCGAGGACGTCCTCGTGGCTCTCGCCGCCGGTGATCACCCAGACCCGTGAGGTCGTCGTCGTCGTGAGCTCGTCGAGCCCGTCCCCGCCGTGGAACACGAGGCCGCGGTTGCCCCGGGCCGCGAGCACGCCGGCCATGAGAGCCGCCATGCGCTCGTCCGCGACGCCGACCGCCTGCCCCACGGGTCTGGCGGGGTTCGCCAGCGGCCCGAGGAAGTTGAAGACGGTCGCGATGCCGAGCTCGCTGCGGGCGGTCGCCGCATGGCGCAGGGCCTGGTGGTACAGCGGTGCGAAGAGGAACACGATCCCGGTGCGCTCGAGCACCGCCGCCTGTGCGGCGGGCGGGACGTCGAGCCGTACGCCCAGGGCCTGAAGGACGTCAGCCGTGCCGCACAGCGACGACGCCGCGCGGTTGCCGTGCTTGACGACCTTGGCGCCCGCGGCCGCGGCCACGATGGCAGCCATCGTCGACACGTTGACGGTGTGCGCCCTGTCTCCGCCGGAGCCCACGATGTCGACAGCCTCGCGGTCCAGCGTGATCGGCGTGGCGTGGTCGAGCATCGACTGGGCCAGGGCCAGGAGCTCGCCGACCGTCTCCCCCTTGGCGCGGAGCGCGACGACGAAACCTGCGATCTGTACGGGAGTGGCCTCACCGGCCAGCACCTGGTCCATCGCCCAGGCCACGTCGGACGGATCGAGGTCCTGTCGCCGTACGAGCGTGGTGAGGACCTCGCCCCAGCTCGTCATGCCTCAGGCCTCGGCGGCGACGCCGGCGTGGCGCAGCAGGTCGGCCACGACCTCCGGCAGCCTCACGGGGTCGAGCGGGTAGCCGACGATGGCCTCCGCACCGCTCCAGGCCGCGAGCCACGCGTCCTGCGGCCGCGCCACGAGCAGGAGGATCAGGGGGCAGTGCGGGATCTCGTCCTTGAGCTGCTTCGCGACGCCCATGCCCCCCGCCGGGACGGCCTCGCCGTCGAGGATGCACAGGTCGTACGAGGAGCTCTCCAGAGCCTTGATCACGGCGGCCTGGGTCGCAGTGTCGAACACCTCGATCTCGGGAAGGTCTGAGGCCACGCGCTTGCCGAGCGCGAGCCGCACCTGCTCCCGCACCACGCGGTCGTCGGAGTACAGGAGCACCTTGGCGGTCGCGGTCATTCGTCAGTCCTCGTATCGGGTGGCAGTGGCTGCATCGTAGCGCCGGAGACGGCGCGGCCCTGCGACCCAGTCCCACTGCCAGTCCGTCACGAGCCCGAGCAGCGTCAGCGGCGGGACGTCGCCCGCGTCAGCCCATGGACGGGGAGGGGCCAGGTCGGCACGACCCCCATCCTGCCAGGGAGTACCCCGCCTCACGCGGGCCCACATCGGGCGCGTAACATGTCGCGCCGAGGTGGCATCGCCATGCCTTCCTGTGCTCATAATGTGCCGTGGCGAGCACCCAGACAGCGGACGCCTTTCCGGCGAAGTCCCTCAACCCCATCGCGGGGCCCAGACTGCGCGGCGTCCCGGGCCGCCCGGACATGGTCGCCGTCGGCACGATCATCTGGCTCGCGAGCGAGCTGATGTTCTTCGCCGCGCTGTTCGCGGCCTTCTTCACGATCCGCAACGTCACCAACGCGGCTGCCGCGCCGGGGACGACCTCCTTGTGGAAGTGGGGGCACAGCCTCCTCGACATCCCCTACTCCGGCGTCAACACGCTGATCCTCGTTGCGAGCTCCGTCACCTGCCAGCTCGGTGTCCACGCCGCGGAGCACATGCGCGCGTCCCGGACGGGCAGCATCTTCCAGGTTCTCACGTGGGGCATGCGCGAGTGGTACACGCTCACGTTCGTCATGGGCGCCGTGTTCGTCTCCGGCCAGGTCTGGGAGTACTTCAACCTGTTCCACGAGGGCCTCACGCTCTCCTCGAACGTCTACGGCTCGCTGTTCTTCCTCGCCACAGGCTTCCACGCGCTCCACGTCACCGGCGGCCTCATCGCGTTCCTGCTGCTCATCGGCCGCACGTACATGACGCGCCAGTTCACGCGCGAGCAGCTCGTCAACTCGATCGTCGTCTCGTACTACTGGCACTTCGTCGACGCCATCTGGGTCATCCTGTTCTTCGTCATCTACCTGCTGGAGCTGATCTCGTGAGCGAACGCACTCTCCGCCGACGGACCCGCAGGTCTCCCCTCCGCCGCGCCGCCCTCATCGGGGCGGCCCTCGTCGTCATGGGGGGCATCTCGGCGGTCGCGGCGCCGACGGTCTCGAACGCGTCGCCCCTGCCGACCGAGGTGGGCACGGGCCAGCAGCTCTTCATCAAGAACTGCTCCTCCTGCCACGGCCTCAACGCGCAGGGCGTGACCGTGAACGGCACGGTGATCGGACCGAACATCCAGAACGCGGGAGCCGCCGCCGTCTCCTTCCAGATGTCGAGCGGGCGCATGCCGATGGCGGGTCAGCAGCAGCAGTCCCGCCGTACGACCAACACCTTCTCGGCCGACGAGATCAAGGCCGTGGCCGAGTACGTCGGAGCGCTCGGCAACGGTCCCGGACTGCCCACCAGCTCGCAGTACGACACGACCGGGCTGACGGCCGAGGAGATCGCGAAGGGCGGCGAGCTGTTCCGCACGAACTGCTCGGCCTGCCACAACTACGCGGGCAAGGGCGGCGCCCTCTCCAACGGCAACTACGCACCGCCGCTGACGGGCACGGGCGTCACGAACCAGGAGATCTGGGAGGCCGTGCGCACCGGTCCGCAGAACATGCCGGTCTTCTCCCCCACCCAGCTCTCGGACGAGGACGCGAGGTCGATCATCGCCTACCTGTCCGACGTGAACTCTGCCCCCGACAGCGGGTACTCACTCGGTGGGGTCGGCCCGGTCACCGAGGGTGCCGCCGCGTGGATCGTCGGCATCGGCAGCCTGGTGGGCTTCGCCCTGTGGATCGCGTCCAGAGGAGCCAGGGCACGATGAGCTCAGACCTGGAAGTCACGCACACCCACCCGGTACCCGACCCCGGCATCGAGGAGCACGTCGAGCGCTGGGCGGACGTCGACCCGGCGGCCTCGAGACGGGCGGAGCGACAGGTCGCCGCGTGCTTCGGCGCGGTCCCGCTGCTCGCACTGGGGTTCGTCGTCGTCTACTTCTTCGTGCCGAAGACGTGGGCCGTACAGTTCGCCGGTCTCCACGCACCCGCTCAGCACATCTGGCTCGGTCTCCTCGGCGGGGTCGCCATCCTGCTCGTCGGCATCGGAGCGGTCCAGTGGGCCCGCCTCATCATGGGCGACCACGAGATCAGCGAGGAGCGCCACCCGGCGGGTTCCGATCCGGCGGCCCGCGACGAGGCCCTCGAGGAGGTCCACGAAGGCATCGCCCAGAGCGCGCTCCCCCGGCGGAAGCTCATCGGGAAGACGCTCATGGTGGCCCTTCCCTCGCTCGCCCTGCCGGCGCTCGTTACCCTCCTCGACATGGGCCCGTGGCCGGGTCCGGGCACCAGGGCGGCGACCATCGAGAGGACGATCTGGGCCGAGGGCGTCCACCTCGTGACCGACGTGACGTACAAGCGGATCAAAGCCGTCGACATGGCCGTCGGCGAGCTCGTCAACGCCGCCCCGGAGAACATCAAGAACCTCGAGCACGACCCGGCTGCGAAGGCCGCCGCTACCGCCAAGGCTGCGATCATCATCGTGCGGATGGACCCGGCGACCATCAAGATCCCCGCGTCCCGCAAGGACTGGCAGGTCGACGGGATCCTCTGCTACTCGAAGATCTGCACGCACGTCGGCTGCCCGATCAGCCTGTGGGAGCAGCAGACCCACCACCTGCTGTGCCCGTGCCACCAGTCGACCTTCGACCTCGGCAACTCGGGTGTGGTCGTCTTCGGCCCGGCCGCGCGGTCGTTGCCGCAGCTGCCCATCACGACGGACTCCGAGGGCTACCTCGTCGCACGCAGCGACTTCACCGTTCCCGTGGGCCCGAGCTACTTCGAACGCGACTCGAGCCACGACTACAAGAACGGAGACAACTGATGGCGAAGCCGACGACGGTCTCCGCGGACTCCGAGGCCCTCGCGAGCTCGCGACCCCCCGGCAGGAGACCGCTCGCCGGTCTCGGCGGTCCGGTGGGGTGGCTCGACGACCGCGTGGGGCTCGCGAAGCTCAGCCGGCACAACCTGCGCAAGGTCTTCCCCGACCACTGGTCGTTCCTGCTCGGGGAGATCGCGCTCTACTCGTTCATCATCCTTCTCCTGACCGGCGTCTTCCTCACGATCTGGTTCAAGCCGTCCATGAGCGAGGTCGAGTACATGGGCACGTACCAGCTCCTGCGCGGCGTGCCCATGTCCGAGGCGTACGAGTCGACGCTCGCCCTGTCCTTCGACGTCCGCGGCGGCCTCCTCGTGCGCCAGGTGCACCACTGGGCTGCCAACCTCTTCATCGCCGCGGCGACCGTGCACATGCTGCGCATCTTCTTCACGGGCGCGTTCCGCAAGCCGCGGGAGGTCAACTGGCTCATCGGCATCGGCCTGATGTCGACGGCGCTCGTCGAGGGCTTCGCCGGCTACTCGCTGCCGGACGACCTGCTGAGCGGCACCGGCCTCCGGTTCGTCGACGGCCTCATCCGCTCGATCCCGGTGATCGGCACCTGGGCCGAGTTCCTCGTCTTCGGCGGCGAGTTCCCCGGCACGATCATCGTGCCCCGCCTGTACATGGTGCACATCCTGCTCGTGCCCGGCCTGCTGCTCGCCCTCATCGGCGCCCACCTGGCGCTCGTGGTGTACCACAAGCACACCCAGTACCCGGGTCCCGGCCGCACCGAGACCAACGTCGTCGGCTACCCGCTGTTCCCCGTCTACATGGCGAAGGCCGGCGGCTTCTTCTTCATCGTGTTCGGCGTGAGCGTGCTCATGGGCACGTTCCTCTCGATCAACCCGGTGTGGAAGTTCGGGCCGTACACCCCGAACCAGGTCACCGCCGGATCGCAACCCGACTGGTACATGGGCTTCGTCGAGGGCGCGATCCGCATCTTCCCGCCCCTCGAGTCCCACTGGGGCCACACGACCTGGTCGTGGCAGATCTTCCTGCCCGGCGTGGGCATGCTCGGCCTCCTGTTCGGCGCGCTCGCCGCGTACCCGTTCATCGAGGCGTGGATCACGGGTGACAAGGCCGAGCACCACCTTCTCGACCGTCCCCGCAACGCCGCGACGCGTACCTCCTTCGGTGTCGCGGGCATCACGTGGTACGCGATGTTCTGGATCGCCGGCGGCAACGACATCCTCGCGAACGAGTTCGGGCTGAGTCTCAACGCGATCACGTGGTTCATGCGCTTCGCCGTGTTCATCGCTCCTGTCATCGCGTTCATGGTCACGCGACGCATCTGCACCTCGCTGCAGCGGCACGACGCCGAGAAGGTGCTCCACGGCGTGGAGACCGGCGTGATCGTGCGGACGCCGGACGGCGGCTACTACGAGGACCACATGCCGATCCCGGTCGACGAGGCCTTCACCCTCACGCAGCACCCCGAGTACCCCGCGCTCCAGCCGACCGCCGCGGTCGACGAGAACGGCGTCGCCGTACCGGCGCGGGTCACGAGGCGCCGGGCGCGCGTGCGGGACTGGTTCTTCCGGCCCAACATCGCCAAGCCGACGGCCGACGAGGTCACCGAGGCACGCAGCCACGGTGGTGCCGAGCATGAGATCGCGACCCACGCGAGCGACGCCTCCGACGAGCAGAAGGCGGTCTCGCAGCACTGATGTCTCCTCGTCCCACCCGCCTGTACAAGGCGTACGTCTTCGACATGGACGGGACGATCTACCTGGGCGACGAGCTGCTCCCGGGAGCGCACCGGCTGGTCAGCGAGCTGCGGCGACGTGAGGTGCCCGTCCGGTTCCTCTCGAACAACCCGACCCGTGACCCCGAGATGTACGCCGCGAAGCTCACGAAGCTCGGCCTGCCGACGCCGGTCGCCGACATCGCGAACACCGTCGTGACGACCGTGCGGTGGCTTCTCCTCCACCGCCCCGGCGCCGTCGTCTTCCCCATCGCCGAGGAGCCGCTGCTCCGCGCTCTGGCAGCCGCTGGGATCGAGACGAGCGACGACCCGTCCCGGATCGACATCGTCATCAGCTCGTACGACCGGGCCTTCGACTACCGCAAGCTGCAGATCGCGTTCGACGCCATCTGGTACCACCGCAGAGCCGAGCTCGTCGAGACCAACCCCGACCGGTACTGCCCGTTCCCCGGGGGACGCGGAGAGCCCGACTGCGCAGCGATCACGGCCGCCATCGAGGCGTGCACAGGGACGCTCAAGATCGCGAGCTTCGGCAAGCCAGACCCGATCATGGTCGAGGAGGCGCTGCGCGGTCTCGACGTCGCGCCGGCAGACTGCCTCATGATCGGCGACCGCCTCATGACCGACGTGGCGATGGCGGTGGATGCGGGCATGGCGTCCTGCCTCGTGCTCACCGGCGACTCGACACGCGAGGAGGCCGAGGCTCTTCCCGTCGAGCGTCGGCCCACGTACGTGGTCGCCAGGGTCGACGAGCTCCTCCCGGAGACCGTCTGGATCGACCGCGGCTGGGTGGTCGCCTAGCCCGGTCGTGGCAGGATGTGCGCCGTGCGATTCCTCGACGGCAAGCCCCCGTACGACCTCACGTACAACGACGTCTTCATGACCCCGAACCGGTCGAACGTGTCCTCGCGGACAGAGGTCAACCTGACGAGCACTGACGGCCTGGCCACCCCGCTGCCGATCGTCGTCGCGAACATGACCGCGATCAGCGGACGACGGATGGCCGAGACCGTGGCCCGCCGGGGCGGGATCGCGATCCTGCCGCAGGACATCCCCACCGACGTCGTCGCCGTGCAGATCGCGAAGGTCAAGGCCGCGCACCCGGTCTTCGAGACGCCTATCAGTGTCGTCGTGGGCTCGACCGTGAGTGAGGCCATGGCGCTCATGCCGAAGAGGGCGCACGGCGTCGCCGTCGTCGTCCGGGACGGGAAGCCGGTCGGCATCGTGTCTCCCGCCGAGTTCGACGGCGTCGACCGCTTCACGCAGGTGCAGGAGGTCATGACGAGCGACATGACCGTCGTCGGCACGGACGCGACTCCCGCGGACGTCTTCGACAGGCTCTCCGCCCGTCACCAGAAGGTGGCGCTCGTCATCGCGGACGACGGCTCCCTCGTCGGTCTCATGACGAGCAAGGGCGCGCTCCGCTCTTCGCTGTACGAGCCGGCGCTGGACCCGTCCGGCCGCCTCATGGTGGGCACCGCGATCGGCATCACCGGCAACGTGACCGCCCGGGCGCGCCGGCTGCTGGAGGCCGGGGCCGACGTGCTCGTCGTCGACACCGCCCACGGCCACCAGGAGCGCATGATCACGGCGATCTCCGCCGTCCGGGAGGCACGGGACGCGTTCGAGGCGGACACCGGTCGTCGCATCGTCGTCGTCGCGGGCAACGTCGTCACGGCACGGGCCGTCGACGACCTCGTGCCGGCGGGTGCGGACGTGCTCAAGGTGGGGGTGGGGCCCGGCGCCATGTGCACGACTCGGATGCAGACGGGTGTGGGCCGCCCGCAGTTCAGCGCCGTGCTGGAGTGTGCACAGGCGGCTGCTGCGCTGGGCAAGTCGGTGTGGGCGGACGGCGGCGTCCGGTACCCGCGAGACGTCGCGCTCGCCCTCGCGGCCGGCGCCGGCAGCGTGATGATCGGCTCGTGGTTCGCCGGCACGCACGAGTCGACCGGCCCGATGCTGAGCGACCACCAGGGGCGCCAGTACAAGGAGTCGTTCGGCATGGCCAGCGCGCGCGCTGTGCGCAGCCGGACGCGTGCGGACTCGCCCTTCGACCGTGCCCGCAAGGCGCTCTTCGAGGAGGGCATCTCGAGCTCGCGCATGTACCTCGACCCCGAACGCCCTGGCGTCGAGGACCTTCTCGACTGGATCACCTCGGGCGTGAGGTCGGCATGCACGTACGCGGGGGCCCGCACCCTCGAGCAGTACCACGAGCAGGCCGTGGTCGGCGTGCAGTCGACGGCGGGCTACGACGAAGGGCGACCCCTCCACGCGAGCTGGTGACGTCCACATGAGGAGCAGGTGAGAAAGGGTTCCTCCGACTCCTCGTTCCCGGGCGGGCACCGTACTGTGACGGCGCAGTCTCCGCTTGTGAGCGTCCGATCTGCCCCCACCCCCGGGCCTCAAGGAGGAACCCCGATATGCCCACCACCCCCTATCGCCGTGCGACCAGATACGCCGGCGTGCTCTTCGCTTTGGCACTCGCGTGGACGGTTCTCGTCTCGCCGGCCAAGGCCGACCTTCCCAGCGGCTGGACGACCGTCTGGCGTGACGACTTCAACGGCCCCGCCCGGACGACGCTCGACCGCGCCCAGTGGCTGTACGACCTCGGCCACAGCTACCCGGGAGGCGCCTGGAACTGGGGCACCGGCGAGGTCGAGGCCATGACGGACAGCCCCGCGAACGTCGCCATGGACGGTGCCGGCAACCTCGCCATCACCGCCATCCGTGACTCGTCCGGGAACTGGACCTCCGGACGGGTCGAGTCACAGCGCACCGACTTCGGAGCGGGTCCCGGCCAGGTGCTCCGCGTCGAGTCCCGCCTGAAGCTCCCCGACGTGTCAGGGGCAGCAGCTGCGGGGTACTGGCCCGCGTTCTGGATGCTGGGCGACTCCGCGCGGGCCGTCGCAGCGACGAACTGGCCCGGTGTCGGCGAGATCGACATCATGGAGAACATCAACGGCATGGCCGACACCTGGTCCACGCTCCACTGCGGAGTCATCAACGGCGGCCCCTGCAACGAGAAGACCGGCCTCTCCAGCGGGCCCGTGCCGAACTCCACCCTCACATCGGCATTCCACACGTACGCGATGGAGTACGACCGCAGCAGGACTCCCGAACAGCTCCGCTTCTACGTCGACGGGGCAGTCGTCAACACCGTGAGCTCCGACCAGATGGACGCCACCACGTGGGCGAACGCGCTGCACCACGGGTTCTTCGTCATCTACGACGTGGCGATGGGCGGAGAGTTCCCCGCCGCCTTCGGGCAGCCACTGCCCACCGCGGACACCGCGTCGGGAAAGCCGATGCTCATCGACTACGTCGCCGTGAGCGTGAAGGGCGGGACCGCGACCCCGTCTCCCTCGACCACGACGACGACGTCCTCACCGACCGCCACCAGCACGCCGACCACGGCTCCGACCACCAGCGCGTCGCAGACGCCCACGACAAGCTCATCCCCTGTGACCGGCACCCGTGACGCGTACTCGCGGACGGAGGCGGAGGCGTACGACGCGCAGTCGGGCACCTCCACCGAGGCCACCACCGACACCGGCGGCGGCTCCGACATCACGGGCATCGGCAACGGCGACTGGACGCTCTACCGCAACGTCGACTTCGGCACCACCCCCGCAACCCAGCTCATCGCCCGCGCCGCATCCGGCGCCGCAGGCGGCGTCAGCGGACTCGTCGAAGTCAGGCTCGACTCCCCCAGCGCCACACCCGCCGGCTCGTTCGCCATCGCCAACACCGGCGGCTGGCAGGCCTGGCAGACCGTACCGGCCAACATCACCGCGACCACCGGCCTGCACGACGTCTACCTCACCTTCACCAGCGGCCAGCCCAGCGACTACGTCAACCTCAACTGGCTGACGTTCAGCCGCTGAGCGAGCCGACACATGACACGAGCCGCGCCGTGGGCCTCAAGCCCCGGCGCGGCTCGTGCGTGGAGTCTCGAGTTGTCAGTGGCGGTAGTCGCCGCGGTAGTACTCGTACACCCAGCCGGTGAGCGACCAGATGCCCATGCCGACGCCGATGAGTGAGATCCACCAGCCGAACACGGGACCCAGTGCGATGAGCACCAGGGTCAGGGCCGCCCAGAGGGGCCAGATGCTGCTCGCGGGGAAGAACCCCAGCTCACCTGCTCCCTCCGCGATCTCACCGTCAGGACGGTCCTCGGGCCGGTCGATCTTGCGGCTCGTCAGCGCGAGGTAGACGGCGATCATGACGCAGAACAGGCCCGACAGCAGCAGGCCGACCATCCCGATGGGCTCGGTCAGCCTGGTGAAGTAGCCGTAGATCACCGTGACGATGAAGAAGAAGGCGGCGATCGGGGCGAAGATCTTCCACTCGGTCCTCACCGACCGCCCTCCCTGTCCTCGATGACTTCGGCGAGCTCCGGGTGATGCAGGTCGAACGCCGGCGACTCGCTGCGGATCCGCGGCAGCATCGTGAAGTTGTGCCTCGGCGGGGGGGAGCTCGTGGCCCACTCGAGGGAGCGGCCCCAGCCCCACGGGTCGTCCTGGTTCACCAAGGGCCCGCGGCGGGAGATCCACAGGTTCCAGAACCACGGGAGCATGGAGACCCCGAGCAGGAACGCGCCGAACGTCGAGATCTGGTTGAGCAGCGTGAAGCCTTCCGTGGGCAGATAGTCGGCGATGCGGCGCTGCATGCCCTCGACACCCAGCCAGTGCTGGACGAGGAACGTCGTGTGGAACCCGACGAACAGGATCCAGAAGTGGATCTTGCCCCACGTCTCGTTGAGCATGCGCCCGGTGAGCTTCGGCCACCAGTAGTAGAACCCGGCGAACATCGCGAACACCACGGTCCCGAACAGCACGTAGTGGAAATGGGCGACCACGAAGTACGTGTCGGAGACCTGGAAGTCGAGCGGTGGCGACGCGAGGATGACGCCCGTCAGGCCTCCGAACAGGAACGTCGTGAGGAAGCCGAGCGCCCACAGCATCGGGGTGTCGAACGACAGGGAACCGCCCCACATCGTGCCGATCCAGTTGAAGAACTTCACTCCGGTGGGCACGGCGATGAGGAACG
The DNA here is from genome assembly GCA_021803025.1 of Actinomycetes bacterium. GTDB lineage: Bacteria > Actinomycetota > Actinomycetes > Propionibacteriales > Propionibacteriaceae > Fen-668. Next base: position 22,284 of record JAJZQV010000031.1, read on the forward strand.
TCATGAACGAGAAGAACGGCAGGCTGACCGCGCCCGTGACGAACATGTGGTGCGCCCACACGGCCATCGACAGGGCGGCGATGGTGAGCGTCGCGCCGATGAGCGAGATGTAGCCGAAGATCGGCTTGCGGCTGAAGACCGGCAGGATCTCGGTGATGATGCCGAAGAAGGGCAGGGCGAGGATGTAGACCTCTGGGTGCCCGAAGAACCAGAACAGATGCTGCCAGAGCAGAGGCCCACCGTTCGCCGCGTCGAACACGTGCGAACCGAGACGCCGGTCCGACTCGAGGACGAGCAGTGCCGCCGCGAGGATCGGGAAGACCAGCAGCGCGAGCATCGACGTGACGAGGACGTTCCACGTGAAGATGGGCATCCGGAACATCGTCATGCCCGGCGCGCGCATCGTCATGATCGTCGTGATGAAGTTCACCGCGCCGAGGATGGTGCCGAGGCCCGAGAGGTACAGGCCCATGATCCACAGGTCTCCGCCCACGCCCGGCGAGTTGATGGAGTCGGACAGCGGCGCGTACGCGAACCAGCCGAAGCTCGCCGCCCCCTGGGGGCTGAGGAAGCCGGCGCACACGATGAGTCCGCCGAACAGGTACAGCCAGTACGAGAACATGTTGAGCCGAGGGAACGCCACGTCCGGGGCGCCGATCTGCAGCGGCATGATCGCGTTCGCGAAAGCCACGAACATCGGCGTCGCGAACAGCAGCAGCATGATCGTGCCGTGCATGGTGAAGAACTGGTTGAACGTCTCGTACTGGAGGAACTGGATCCCGGGGAACGCCAGCTCGGCGCGGATCGCGAGCGCCAGCAGACCGGCGAACAAGAAGAAGCCGAACGCCGTGACGAAGTACAGCTTCGCGATCACCTTGTGGTCCGTCGAGGTGATCACGCCGTAGACGCGGCGGCCCCACGTGTCGTTGCGGACGGCCGGTCTCGTCCCGGGCAGGGCGACACGTTCGGTGACAGCACTCACTTCGTGGTCTCCCTCGCACTCGGGACCGGCACGGCGGTCGTCTGCGGGTTCACCGGGATCTCCCCCGTCTGACCCTTGGCCTTGAGGTCGTTGAGGTACGAGTAGTACTCGGACAGTGTGACGACGTGGACGTTGAACAGCATCTGCGAGTGGTACGCGCCGCACAGCTCCGCGCACTTACCGAGATATGTACCCGTCTTCGTCGGTGTCACCTCGAACGTGTTCGTACGGCCCGGGATGGCGTCCATCTTCATGTAGAACTCGGGGATCCAGAACGAGTGGTCGACATCGTTGGACTCGATCCTCATGAGGATCTTCTGGTTCACCGGCAGGTACAGGTCCGGGTAGTTCTCGATGGTGCCGGCATCGTGGATGACGGCGCCCACCTCGGGGGTGTCCTGCTCGTAGTAGTTGAACGTCCAGGACCACTTCTGCCCGATCGCCATGATGGTCTTGTCGGGCTTCTCGCTGTGCGCCATCACAGCGTCCTGGGTGTGGACCGTGTTGAGGAAGAGCACGCCGATGATGAGGAACGGCAGGATCGTGTACATGATCTCGAGCGGCACGTTGTAGCGGTTCTGCTTGGGCCGCTCGTCGCGGTGCTTCCGCCGGAACCGGAGGATCGCGAAGCCGATCAGGCCCCACACGATGAGGCCGACGACCATGCTCGCCGTCCAGGCTCCGCTCCACAGCGCCCCGATGTGGCTCGACTGCTGGCTGATGCCGACTGGCATCCCCCAGCGGCCCCACTGCGCCGAGGTCTCCTGGCTGCAGCCCGATGCCAGCAGCAGCACGGCCACCCCTGCCACGGCCCTGCGGGGAGTCAGAACACGATGCACCGCGTCGTCCTTCCGTACGGACGCACCGGCGGCGTCCACGCTCATTGGTCGAGAGCCTAACGCAAAACCGCCCCCCGATGACGAGTCACGGGAGGCGGTTTGGTATAAGGGCCGGTCGTGTCGGACCCGTGCACTGTCAGTGGAAAGAGTCTCCACAGGCGCAGGAGTTCTGGGCGTTCGGGTTGTCGATCGTGAAGCCCTGCTGCGAGATGGTGTCGGCGAAGTCGATCTCCGCGCCGTTGAGGTACGGGGCGCTCATCTTGTCGACGGCCACCTTGACCCCACTGAACTCGCTCACGACGTCGCCGTCGAACGAGCGGTCGTCCAGCTCGAGCTGGTAGCGCAGCCCCGAGCAGCCGCCCGGCTGCACGGCGATGCGGAGGACGAGGTCGTCGCGTCCTTCGTTCGCCATCAGGGACTTGACCTTGGCCGCAGCGATGTCGGTGAGGATGACACCCTGGGTTGTCGTGGTCGTGACGGTGTCGGTCATATCGTTCCCTCCGGGAAGGTCTGTCGGCGTGGCTGTCCGCTCAGTCTACGTGACGAGTTGAAGACGCAACGACATCCTCAGCCCGCGGTCACCAGCTCCAGGTACGGGCGACGCGGGAGGCGGCGACCGGCACGTCCGTGCCGAGCTCGTACGCGGACTCCACCCCGAACGTACGGAGCTCACGGCTGGAGATCTGGACGCGCGTGGCGAGCGCGATGCATGGGAGCAGCCCCTGCTGCGCCCACGCGGCCGCAGCGCGTGCCTCCTCGATGCCCGCCCCCCCGAAGTCGAGGGTCGGCGCGACGAGGACGACGAGGTCGGCTGCCGCCAGGGACGCCTCGATGGCGACGAGCTCGCCGACCACGGCCGGCCCTGTCCGTACGACCCCTCCCAGAGCCATGATCCCGAGCGCCAGCCCGTTGCCGGCGCCCGCCCCGGGAGGCGGGTCGGGCAGGCCGATGTCGGAGGCGAGCCGGGCCAGTGCGGCGTCCCCCGAGAGCGCGGCGCCCACGTCGGAGCCGCCCGACGCGTAGGCGCGGCGAGCCGCGACTCCACGGACCCCGAGCAGCGGCGCGTCCAGCTCGTCGGACCGGACGACGCCGACGAGCCGCTGACCGGGCGGCCTCTCGGTGCCCTCGAGCTCAGCCAGAAGTCCGGCGCCCGCGTCGTCGGGGCAGTCCCCCGTGAGGTCGACGAGGACCGTGCCCGCGTCCAGCGCGACCCGGAGGCTCCTGCCAACAGAGGCGCTCGACTCCCCGGCTCCCGGCTGGAGGAGGACGACGTCGGGGATCCCCGACACGGCGTCGGCCAGGCCCTGCCCGCCGATCCCCAGGGGGACGAGCGCGACCTGGTGACCCAGGTCGGCCCACGCCCTCCCGACGAGGGCGCCGGCTTCAGCCGGCCCGAGGTCCGACAGGCCGGCGGAGAGGATGAGTACGCGCATGGTGCTGGGAGCGTACGCGAGGTGCCGCCGTCGCCGCCCGGAGCGCCGGACAGGTACGATGCGCGGGAATCCGCACCGAGGAGCAAGGACGACCGTGGGAGTGTTCCGCCCGTACGACCCGCAGGAGAAGCCGACGCCCGGCGCGTCCGATCCTGTGCCGAGCGACCGTAGCAAGGGCAAGGGCGCACCGACCCCCACCCGCCGCCAGGCGGAGGCGGCCCGCCGCCAGCGCGTCAACCCCGTGCTCACGAAGAAGCAGCAGCGGGAGCGCGAGCGCGCCGCCCGCCGTGCGGGCCAGGTGCGTGCGATGGAGGCTCAGGACAACCTGCCCGAGCGCGCGCTGCTGCGCGACTACATCGACGCGCGCTTCAACATCACCGAGATCCTGCTGCCCGCCTGGCTCGTCGTGCTGGCGGTGAGCCTGCTCGGCACGAGGTGGCCGGTGCTCGTCGAGATCTCCGTGTTCATCGTGTGGGGCCTGCTCATCCTCGCCATCGCCGACCTGTACGTGATGTGGCGCGGCTACAAGAAGCTGCTGGCCGTCAAGGTGCCGCACGCGACGACGCGCGGGCTGCTCATGCTGGCCGTCAACCGTGCGCTGTCGATCCGGCCCTGGCGCTCGCCCGCCCCGCGTGTGAAGCGTGGGACGAAGTTCTGAGAAGCGCTCGCATGTACTTCGGGTTCACGTGGCGTGACGGAGACCAGGCGATGGACGGTCCTGACGTGGGTGGACCGTTCCCCACGCAGGCGGACGCCGAGGCGTGGCTGACCGAGGCCTACGAGGAGCTCCTCGAACGCGGCGTCACGTCCGTGAGTCTGTACCACGAGGGTCGTCCCGTGTACGGGCCGATGCCGCTCACCGAGTGAGCAGTCAGACGGCCTGACCGGCACGGGCCCGCCTGGTGGCAGACCAGAGCAGCGCGCCGCCGAAACCCGCGACGAGGATGCCGACCGTCGCGACGACCGGCCGTGCGGACTTCTCGGTCGCGAGGCGCTCCTCGTACGACTGGGTCTTCCCCTTGGTCGAGCCGTCGAGGCTCGCGTAGGAGCACACGTCCCCGGGCCCCATGACCTGGTCGTGGCAGCGGATCGTCGCGACCGGCGCGAGCAGGGCCCAGCCGAAGGCGGCCAGGCCCGCGACGAGGACGACGACGTGCAGGATGCGTGCGCGGACGAGCCTGGTCACGCGTCACGTACCCCCGGGGTCACGAACGGCGGTTTCACGACGTCGAACGGCTCGGTGCGGGAGCGTACGACGACGCCCACCTGGTCGCCCACGACTACCGAGGGGTCGACGAGCGCGAGTGCGATGCCCTTGCGAAGCGTCGGGGAGAACGTCCCGGACGTGACCTCTCCCACGCGCGCGCCGTCGGCGTCGACGACCTCCATCCCGTGCCGGGGGATCCCGCGACCGGTCGCTGTCAGCCCCCTGAGCACGCGGTGCGGCGCCAGCCGCTGGGCACGCAGCGCCTGGGCCCCGTCGAAGACCGGCTTCTTCCAGCCGACCGCCCAGGTGATGCCGGCTTCGACCGGCGAGATGTGGCGCGAGAGGTCGTTCCCGTGGAGCGGGTAGCCCATCTCCGTGCGCAAGGTGTCCCGAGCGCCCAGCCCGCACAGGGCCAGCCCGTACGGCTCGCCCGCCGCGACGACCGCGTCCCAGACGGCTCCCGCGTCCGCCGCGGAGCAGACGAGCTCGTAGCCGCGCTCCCCCGTGTACCCCGTACGGCACACGGTGAGCTGGGCGTCGCCGAGCGTGGCGACCGCGAAGCGCATGTAGTCGTGGCCGACGGGCAGCCCGAGCGAGCCGAGGAGCTCGTCCGAGAGGGGACCCTGGACGGCGAGGACCGCGTAGTCGCGGTGGAGGTTCGTCACCGTGACGCCCTCGGGAGCACCTTCGGACAGCCGCTTGACGACCTCGGCGGTGTTCGACGCGTTGGGGATGAGGAAGACCTCGTCGTCCGAGCGCCGGTACGCGATGAGGTCGTCGACCGTGCCGCCGTCCTCGGTGCACAGGAGCGTGTACTGGGCCTGACCCGCCCCGATCCGCGAGAGGTCGTTCGTGAGACGTCTGTTGAGGTAGTCCGCGGCGCCCGGCCCCACGACCAGCGCCTTGCCGAGGTGGCTGACGTCGAACAGGCCGACCCGCTCACGGACGGCCGTGTGCTCGGCGAGGACGCCGGTGTACTCGAGCGGCATGAGCCAGCCGCCGAACTCCGCGAACTTGGCGCCCGCGGCTGCGTGGCGGTCGTGGAGGACTGATGTGAGCTGGTCCGCGGTCATCGGCAGGGCGCTCCTCGTGACGTGTCGGTGGCCCGTCTGGGGCCATCCGAGAGCCTATCGCCGACGCGATACGCTGACCCGGCGGGGCGTCCTGCCCGTGTCGCACGCTCGAAAGGTGATGGTCGTGGTCTCGGTCTCGTTGTCGAAGTCGGTCCCACGTGACGCCGACGCAGTGATCGTCGGGCTCACGGAGGTGTCGGGTACTCCCGCCCTCGTGGACCTCCCCTCTGCCCTCGAGAAGGACCTCACCAAGCGATGGGGCATGTCCCCGCTCGCGGTCGCGCTCGACCTCGGCGCCAAGACGAAGGCCGGGAGCTCGATCGTGCTGCCGACCGCAGGCGTACGGCTCGTCGTCGTCGGCCTCGGGGACGTCGACGTGACCCCCGAGCAGGTTCGTCGGGCCGTCGCGAACGGTGTCCGCGCGCTGGCAGGTCTCGAGCCCCCGTCGCCGCTCCACGTCGTCGTGAGCCTCGACCTGGTAGAGCCCGAGGTCATCAAGGGTGCCGCCGAGGGCGCGCTCCTCGGGGCCTACACGTTCACGAAGGTGGGCAGCGAGCCGACCGAGCTGCTCCGTACGGTCACGCTCGTCTCCCCGTCCACCCGGCAGGAGGCGAAGGACGCCGTCACGGCCGCTGTCGCCATCGCGGAGGGAGTCAACCAGACCCGGGACTGGATCAACACGCCGGCCAACCTGCTCTACCCCGAGACGTTCGCCGCGGCCGCGGTCGCGACGAGCAGGAAGCACAAGCTCGAGGTCGAGGTCCTCGACGAGAAGGCCCTGGCCAAGGGCGGGTACGGCGGCATCCTCGCCGTGGGCATGGGCTCGCAGCGTCCGCCGCGCCTCGTACGGATCTCGTACGCGCCTCGCGGCGCCCGCAACCACCTCGCCCTCATCGGCAAGGGCATCACGTTCGACACCGGCGGCATCAACCTCAAGCCCGGCGACGCGATGTACACGATGAAGTGCGACATGAGCGGCGCGGCGACCGTGATCTCCGCGATCCAGGTCATCGCCGAACTGGGCCTCAAGGTCTCGGTGACCGCCTACGCCGCGATGGCCGAGAACATGCCCTCCGGGTCGGCCCAGCGACCCAGCGACGTCATCACCATGTACGGCGGCACGACGGTCGAGAACTTCAACTCCGACGCGGAAGGCCGTCTCGTCATGGCCGACGCCCTCGCCCGGGCGAGCGAGGACAAGCCCGACCTCATGGTCGACGTGGCCACGCTGACCGGCGCGTGCGTCGTGGCGCTCGGCGAGCGTACGGCCGGTCTGATGGCGAGCGACGACCAGACGGCGGACCGTCTGCTCGACGCGGCCGAGGCTGCCGGCGAGGCGTTCTGGCAGCTGCCGATCACCGACGAGGTGCAGGACCAGCTGAAGAGCAAGGTCGCCGACGTGAAGTCGGGCGGCGCCCGCATGGGCGGGGCGCTCATCGCGGCGGCGTTCCTCCAGCGCTTCACCGACGGCATCGACTGGGCCCACCTCGACGTCGCCGGGCCGTCGTTCAACGAGAAGGAGCCGTACGACTACGTTCCTTCCGGCGGTACGGGTGTGGCGCTCCGCACGCTCGTGGCGCTCGCCCAGTCGCTCCAGGGCTAGGTGGTACGACCTCTCGCACGCCGGTTGAAGTCGCGCATCCGCTGGGGGTACGCGACCACGCCGGCGTCGTAGCACGGCAGGCCGTGCGACTCCGCGAACCGGCGGGCCCAGGTCACGGACGGCACACTTCGCCGCGTCCACTCCCCGTCGTACGCCACGAGGAGCAGGGAAGGGCGAGTCAGCGACGTGGGCTGCTCGACGTATGCCTCGACCCCTCTGCGTGTCGACAGGAAGCCTTCGAGGTGCCCGACTGCGGCCTCACGCGACGACGCCGCAGCGCCTCGCGGACGACGGCGGCGGCGCAGTCCATCCAGGATTCCCACGACCGCCATTATCCCGATGAGCAGGCTAGGCTGGCCGACGTCGCCCATCGAGCACCTGCGTAAGGAGATCCTCCACCATGTCGACCAACGTCACTCTCCCGGCTCTCGGCGAATCGGTCTCGGAGGGTACGGTCTCCCGGTGGCTCAAGAAGGTGGGCGACAGCGTCGCCGCCGACGAGCCCCTGCTCGAGGTCTCCACCGACAAGGTCGACACGGAGATCCCCTCGCCCGCTGCGGGCGTGCTGCTCGAGATCAAGGTCGAGGTCGACGAGACCGCGCCGGTCGGGGCTGTCCTCGCGGTCATCGGCGAGCCCGGCGAGGCGAACGCCGGCGCGGCCGCTCCGGCCCAGCCGGCGCCGGCCGCAGGACCGGAAAGCGAGGCGCAGGCGCCCGCTGAGGTCGCCCAGCCCGAGCCGGGACCCGAGGCGCCCGCCGCAGGGGCCGCTCCCGCACCCCAGGCTGCGCCTGCCGCTCCGGCGGCTGTCTCCACGCCGACGGGAGGCACTGAGGTCACGCTTCCGGCTCTCGGCGAGAGCGTGTCGGAGGGCACCGTGTCCCGCTGGCTGAAGAACGTGGGCGACCGGGTCGAGACCGACGAGGCGCTCGTCGAGGTCTCCACCGACAAGGTCGACACCGAGGTCCCCTCGCCCGTGTCCGGCACGGTCCTCGAGATCCGCGTGGGCGTCGACGAGACCGTCCCGGTCGGCTCCGTCCTGGCGGTCGTCGGTGACAGCGCCGCCGCGCCGGCAGCCTCGGCGCCGACCCAGGCACCAGCCCCCAGCCCTGCTCCAGAGCCCCCGGCGACGCCGGCTCCTGCTCCCGCTGCCGCTCCCACGCCGGCTCCCGCTGCACCGGCCGCTCCGGCCCCCGCTGCTCCGACAGCCCAAGCACCCGCCGAGGCGCCCGCCGCATCCCAGGCGGCGAACGAGGTCGCACCCCGGCGGGCGAGCGATGCCGAGACCGGCGACTCGTACGTGACACCCCTGGTCCGCAAGCTCGCCGCGCAGCACGGCGTCGACCTCTCCACCCTCTCGGGCACG
>JAJZQV010000146.1 GCA_021803025.1 Actinomycetes bacterium
TCTTGGCGGCCGACGGTGTTGGGATCGGCGTCGCTCTCGTAGGTCTTGGAAGGCTGGCCGGAAGCTCCGGCCGCCTCGAGAATGGCCGTGTTCTCGATGGTGCCCTTGGTGGCCGTGACCTTGACGCGGAACTTGATCGTGACGGTCTCGCCGACGGCGACCGTGCCGCCGGACACGGCGTTGGCCCCGGTGCCCACGCGCACGACGATGGTCCTGGAGTTGGCGAGGTACTCGCCCTGATCGTCGCCCACCTGGTCGGTCTTGTTGCCCAGGGGGCCGCCGCTCACGAGCTGGATGGAGCCGGGCACGAACTCCAGGCCGGCCTCGATCGTGTCGTGCATCGTGGCGTTGATCGCATCGTCGTTGCCCGCGTTCGTGGCGGTGATCGTGTACTCGAGGATGTCGTTGGGAAGCACCGCGCCGCCGTTGAGGTCGACGACCTGCTTGGTGAGGTTGTTGAAGTCGGGCGCCTTGTTCGTGATCGAGGTGACGAACCCGCCGAGCAGGAACTTGTCGAGCAGCGGGTCGTCGGCAGCAGAGGCACCGATATCCTCGGCTCCCACGGTGGCTGACGTGTCGCCCGCGTGGACGATCGAAGTCACGTCGACGGTGTCGAGGTCGTAGCCCGCCATGGAGTCGGGCTCGCCGGAGAAGCGCGGGACATCGTCGCTGCCCGAGTACGGACTGCCCATGAAGGTGCGCGACGAATTGAAGAAGTCGTCGATGGGATTGTTGGCATTGGAAAGGGCCGTTCCGTTCATGGTCAGGTGGTCGCCGGACACGGCCCCGGACTGGGCGATGTCACCCTCGTACATGAACGCCGTCATCTTGGCCTCGAAGCCCGGAGGCACGAGGAAGCCGGACAGCGTGGCCTGTACGCTCGGCGAGCCATGCTCGGGATCGACCCTCTCGAAGCCGTCGAACAGCGCCAGGTTGCGCAGCTCGTCGTTGGGGTTCTCGTAGAAAACCACGAGGGTCCAGGCCGAGTACGCGACGTTGACCATGGTGGCCGCCAGCGGAATGGCCTGCACCCCGGTGACCCGGAAGTCGCCAGCGCCCCAGTTCGCCACATAGCTCGTCGCGTCGCCCGAGCACTGGTAGTAAAACCAGTCCGGGTGGGTCGAGAACGGGAACGGGATCGTCGGCGCACAGTCGTCGGCTGTGATTACCTGCGGAGAACCGTACTTCCAGTCGAGCGTGACCGAGTTGTCCGGATCGCTTCCCTGCTTGAGCGCGGACCAGTACAGCCGCGCGTAGGTGACCTGCGACTCGGCCGGCAGATCGAGCGTGGCCGAGGTGCGCGCGTCCTCCGCATTGATCGACGCGTTTGCGATGTCGTCGCGCCAGTACATGTCGCCCGACGTGTCGCTCGCGTACTCGCTGGTCGGGTCGGCCGCCTCGAGCGCGAACTCGGAATCGCAAGCCGGGGTGGTGCCAGCCGGCGGACTGACCGACGAGCCGCAGTCATAGGTCAGTGTGCTGCCGAACACGACCACGTCGCCGTGAGCATCGGCCTGGTGGCGAAGGATCGGGTCCGCGTCGGCTGACGAAGCGGTGAACAAGCCTGAGGCGATGGCAAGCGAGCCGAGGAAGGGAAGATGGTGACGGTGTAGACTCATAGCCCCCCTGTATATCACCGCCGGTTGCCGCGGGTCGACCCCGAGCGTCGACGTCCTGGAAAGGCGCCTTGCCAGGCCGCCGCGACGGCCGATACAGTCCGGCAGCGCTGTCCGCTGAACGGGCGGCGGCCTTGGTGCCTGCGGGAGCCGCGCTCGTGACCGAACTGCTGACGATCAACAACCTGGTGGCGCTGCTGACGTTGACGGTCCTCGAGATCGTGCTCGGCATCGACAACATCGTGTTCGTCGCGATCATGACCGGGCGGCTGCCGCGGGAAAAGCAGCCGATGGCGCGCACGCTGGGCCTTGGGTTGGCGATGGTCACGCGCATCCTGCTGCTGCTGGCGATCAACTGGGTCATCCATCTCACGACGCCCCTGTTCTCGGTGTGGGCGCGCACGTTCTCGGGCCGGGACCTGGTGCTCATCGCGGGCGGGCTGTTCCTGATCGCCAAGTCCACCTACGAGATCCGCGCCGAGATGGAGGAGGCCCACCACGGCGCCAGCCCGGTCAAGCACGTCAAGTCCGTGGCCGCCGCCATCGTCCAGATTGGGCTGCTGGACATCATCTTTTCCCTGGACTCGGTGATCACGGCCGTGGGCATGGCCGAGGAGGTCCTCGTCATGATCGCGGCCATCGTGATCGCGGTCGCCGTGATGCTCGTGTTCGCGGGCCCGGTGAGCCGCTTCATCGAGAAGAACCCGCCCATCAAGATGCTGGCCCTGTCGTTCCTCATCCTGATCGGCGTCACCCTCGTGGCCGACGGCGTGGGGACCCACGTGTCCAAGGGCTACATCTACTTCGCGATGGGGTTCTCGCTGATGGTCGAGATGCTCAACCTTCGCCTGCACCACAAGCGGTACCACGCGCAGGCTGCGCTGGCGGCCGTTGCAGCCGAGGCACCGGCCGAGCCGCCCAACGACGAGCTCCAGGACAAGGACGAGTGACCGGGCCTCTGGCGGTCAGGGACGAACAACCCACGCGAGCTGGCTGATGAACTCGCCCGATGTGGAGCAATCCCGCACGCGCACCGGCGCGCTCGCCTGCGAGCCGTCGGTCGCCACGATGTCGATGTGCGAGCAGTTGGCCGCAGAGTCCCACGACAGGTACGCCAGACGCGTGCCGTCGGGCGACCAGGCCGGATCGGTGCCGGCCGCGTCGCTCAGCTTGACCTCGTCCGAGCCGTCGAGCTTCGAGCTGTACAGCGCCCGTCCGTCGGCCGTCTTCTGGAACACGTAGCGCGTGCCGTCGGGAGAAAGCACGGGGCTTCCGCCATCGTCGCGCACCAGCGCGGCCGAGCCGGACGGCAACGGCATCTGCTGCACCGAGACCTCCTGCGGGTTCGGCGGATTCGCCACGATGCGCCCGAAGAGCATCGACGACTCATCGGGCAGCGGCTGGGGATACAGGTCGTAGGTGTGAACGAGGTCCGGCGTCAGGAACTCGAACGCCTTGGTCGCCAGGTCGATGCGGCCGATGCGCCAGCCCTTGAAGTCGCCCGCCTGCGTGAAGTCATAGCGCCGGCACACGTACAGCTTGGTCTCGTCGGGCCCGAAGGTGTGGCACTCGTCGTTGATGTTGCCGTACGCCTGCAGGTCGATCGTCTGCGTGGTGACATCGTAGAGCCAGGTGTGCTGGATCGCATCACCGATGCTGATGCCGTAGTGCGCTTCCTGGTTCGGGTCGCCGCAGGAGAACGCGATTCGATCGCCCTGGTGTGCGACGCCGAAGCTCCAGATGCGCAAGACGCGGAAGATCTTCGTGACGCCCGTGCCGTCGGGCTTCATCGAGATCAGCTCGTTGGGCGAAGCCATCCAGTCGTTGAACACGAGCTGCTCGCCTTGCGGCAGCGGCGCCAGCGCCTCGTACTGGATGTCCGTCGGCGTGGGCGCGGGATAGCCACCGTCAGCGGGCGTATCCGCATCCGCCGCGGCATCGTCCACTTTCGCGTCGTCGCCCGAACCGTCCAGCGTCACGTCCGCCGCGGCTTCGGTGGCTGCGTCGGGAGCGTCCGCTGCAGCATCCGACGACGTTGGCGGGACCGTGCCCGAGGAGTCCGAGCTGCTGCAGCCGAACGACAGGAGGGCGAGCAGCGGAGCGGCGATCCCCAACACGAGCAAAGAGTGCAATGTGCGCATCAAGCCGGACAGGGTACGGTGTTTGGCTGCGCGATGAAATGGGCGCGACGCGGGCCAAGGGCGCAGGGCCAAGGACACCGGAGCCACGCCCTTGCATGAAGACCCGTGTGCCCCGGCCCAACCTCATCTGCGGCCTTCTGCGTCATCTGCGGCTAGCTCAGGGAGGCGACCTCAGCGCCCGGCAATCAAGATGCGGCGGCCCTGGCGCGGGCGACCGGCTGGTCAGTCGGCAGGCGCCGCGCCCCCGTTCGCCGCGTCCATCCAAACCTGCGTGAGCCACCACGACCAGTTGAAGTAGTCGTCGCAGTAGCCGCTCGAATAGGAGCGAAGATTGCGCACCGCCCAGTACTCGTTGACCCCGGAAGCCGACGGCACGGACCACGTGGCGTACTGCCCCATCCCGACCGTGATGCCCGGGTCGCCAGGCGTCGTGGTGGACGCAAAGTGAAGCGCGTAGTCGTCGGGAGGATCTCCGCCGCATCCTCCGCTCGGATCGTTGACGCAGCCGAGCGGGAGCTTCTGGATGGTGAAGGGCGCGCCCGGCAGCGTGTCGGCGATACCGTCGGCCGCCGCGAGGTGCACGGTGGCGCCGGTCGGCACCGGGTTGGGCAAGCCTCCCCAGGACGGCAGATCGGCAATCAGGATCCGCTGCTCGCAGCCCCAGGGCTGGTCGACCTGCAGGGAGACGTCGACGAAGGCGCCGGTCGGGATCCACAGGTACAGCCCCGGGGCGTCGAAGGTGAAGGTCGAGCGCATCTGTATGCAGTCGGCGTTGGGGGGGCAGGAGTCGATGGTGAGGGCATTGCCGTTCATCTCGACGACCTGCCCTTGCAGCTGGGCGAAGCCGAAGTCCGTGCCGCCAGAGCAAGAGAAGGTGCGGCCGTCGTAGAGCTGGGCGCGCATGGAGAACGAGTCGTGGGTGCGGCCGCAGGAGACGGGCGGGCCAGCGTCCGGCATCGCGCCGCCCGAGCCTCCCGTACCCGCGACACCACCGGAGCCCGCCATGCCGCCGACGCCGGCGCTGCCGCCGGTCGCGCCGCCCGAGCCGCCCGAGCCGCCCGAGCCGGCTGCGCCACCGGTGCCGCCGGAGCCGCCGGATGCGCCTGTGCCGCCCGTGCTCGCATAGGGCTCGTCGAAGGGGATGGTCTTGCCGCCACAGGCGGCGAGGGAGCTCGAGGTCAAGGCGGCGACGGCGATCAAAACGCGGGTTCGGGACATGAGGACCTCCGTGATGTCCCGGCAGCTAGCAACGGGCGTGCCCGAGAAACTGTGCCTGGATGTGCCGGAGTCGAGAGGCAAAGGGCAAAGCAGTGAGTCCTGTCGAGGTAGGCGGCTCGGCGGGTAAGGGGCCGCCCAACGACGGATGGGTGCCTTCCTCGGGCCCAGGGTCAGCGCGGGTGAGAGCGCCTCATAGTCGAGCACGAGCACGTGGGCCAATGCGTGGTTTGGAGGCCCCTATGAGGGTGTTCAACCGGCCGGCAAGGGGGTGGCGGATCCGCCGCAAAAGTGGCGGCCGCCACCTCGAGGTTGCGTCGAGGCGCGGGAATTTGCGGGGATGTGGGGGCGCAGATCATGGCATGGGAATCGCACTGTGAATGAAGAGCCGACGCGAGTGCGCATGAACGTCGGCAATGGTGTTTGACAGACGAGCGGAAGGACATGGGACGGTAGGGATGGTCCTGGCGACTGCGGGCGACCGTGGTCGCCGTGGGTACGTGGCGGGTTATGACCTAACAGGAGGTGCCACGGCGGCTCTGAGGGATCGCTCTGGAGGCTGAGTCCGTGCAGCAGCGGACGGCCCGGGG
>JAJZQV010000032.1 GCA_021803025.1 Actinomycetes bacterium
CTGTTCGTGGGGCTCAGCCCGATCCTCATGCTGGGCACCTACGTCGACACGCGTGCACGTTCCCGCCGGAAGCTGAAGGCCGACATCGCCCTCTTCGAGACGAGCATCGAGCTGACCCGAGAGGAGTTCGTTCGGGCACAGAAGGCCGAGAAGGACGCCCTTCGGGTGGCCTACCCCTCGGTGGACGCATGCGTGGCGTCCGTCCCTGTCCTGGACGGGCTGCTGTGGTCGAGACGCGCCGAGCACCCCCAGTTCCTCCAGCTCCGGCTCGGACTGGGAGACATCCCTTCCTCGATCACGACCGAGGGACTGAGGGGTGGCGGGCTCCCGGACCTGCACCGAAGGGCCCGTGAGCTCGCCGAGGAGTTCATGCTCCTGCGGGACGCACCGGTCGTTGCCGACCTCAGGTCCAGCGGTGCTCTGGGGCTGGCGGGTGACCCGCACGTGCTCGACGGTGTCGCCCGTGCCATCGTGGCCCAGGCCGTCGTCCTGCACTCGCCGGCCGAGCTCGTGGTCGCCTGCCTCACCTCCAAGGCCGGCCTTGGGCGGTGGGACTGGCTCCAGTGGCTGCCCCATGCCAGCTCGCCCCATTCGCCGCTCGGTGAGCTTCACCTCTCCGCGGACTCCGGGTCCGCATCGGTCCTGCTGAACGCTCTCGAAGCCGTCGTGCAGGCGCGCTCGGGAGGTTCCGGGGCTGTCGCCAAGCTCCGGGGGCCGCTCGACAAGCCAGAGGCCCCAGCAGCTCCTGTCGTACCGAGCATCCTCGTCATCGTCGACAGCCCCGCCGCCGATCGTGGGCGGCTCACGCGTCTCGCCGACCAGGGCGCCGACGTGGGCGTACACGTCGTGTGGTGCGCCAGCTCGCGCAGCGACCTGCCGGGAGTCTGCCGGACCTACCTCGAGGTCGACAACCAGGGCAACCGCGTCGGGTTCGTCCGGTTCGGCGACACCATTGGAAACGTCCAGTGCGAGTCGCTCGACCCCAGCGTCGCGATGAACCTCGCTCGCCGTCTCGCGCCCGTCGTGGACACGGGCGCGCCTGTCGCAGACAGCTCCGACCTTCCGAGGTCGATGCCTGTGGTCACCCTTCTGGGCGCCGAGAGCGTCGACGACGCGGACCAGGTCGTTGCCAGGTGGCGTCAGAACGGGTCGCTGGTTGTACGGGACGGACGGCCCCCGAGGAAGCTGGACCGTGCAGGTGACCTCAACGCGCTCGTTGGTCACGCAGGTACGGAACCCTTCGCGATCGACCTGCGCTCGCAAGGTCCGCACGCGCTCGTCGGCGGAACCACCGGAGCAGGCAAGAGCGAGTTCCTGCAGGCGTGGGTGCTGGGGCTTGCCCACCAGTACAGCCCGGACCGCGTGACCTTCCTCTTCGTCGACTACAAGGGCGGCGCGGCGTTCTCCCACTGCGTGAAGCTGCCTCACTACGTGGGGCTCGTCACCGATCTGAGCCCTCACCTCGTGCGCCGGGCCCTGCGGAGCCTCCGGGCGGAGCTGAGGCATCGCGAAGAGCTGCTTCACGCCAAGGGGGCGAAGGATCTCATCGAGCTTGAGCTGACCGGAGACCCGGAGTGCCCGCCGAGCCTCATCATCGTGGTCGACGAGTTCGCCGCTCTCGTCGGCGAGGTCCCGGAGTTCGTCGACGGTGTCGTCGACGTCGCCCAGCGGGGACGCTCCCTCGGGCTGCACCTCATTCTTGCGACCCAGAGACCGGCCGGCGTGATCAAGGACAACCTGCGCGCCAACACGAACCTCCGGGTCGCACTGCGCATGGCGGACGAGCACGACTCCGCGGATGTCCTCGGCGACAAGATGGCAGCACATTTCGACCCGTCCGTCCCCGGTCGGGCAGCCGCGAAGACCGGGCCGGGTCGCCTGACGACCTTCCAGTCGGCCTTCCCCGGCGCCCGTACGCCGGCGGAACCTCCGGCACCGCCGATCGACGTCGTGGAGCTCGGGTTCGGCGTCACCTCGAGCTGGCGGATGCCCGAGCGGGCGGTGGCCGCCAGGGACCTTCCCAAGGACATCGAACGAGTGGTTGCCACGGTGAGCCAAGCCGCGATGCGGGCAGGGGTTCCCCAACCGCGCCGGCCCTGGCTCGACGGGCTGGCGGACACGTACAACTTGGAGAAGCTTCCGCAGAGGTCGGACGACTCTCTCGTTCTCGGCGTGATCGACGATCCGGATCGCCAGGCGCAGTACCCCGAGTTCTTCCACCCGGACACGGACGGCAACATCCTGTTCTACGGCTCGGGCGGCTCCGGCAAGTCCACGGCGTTGCGCTCCCTTGCCGTCGCTTCGTCGATCACCCCCCGCTCAGCCGGGGTGCACGTCTACGCCATCGACTTCGCGAGCGGCGCGCTGAGCATGCTCGAGTGCCTGCCTCACGTGGGCGCCGTGATCTCCGGTGATGACGACGAGCGAGTGGGCCGCCTCATCAGGAGACTCTCCAAGGTCGTGGACGAACGCCGTGAGCGGTTCAAGGCCAGCCGGTCGTCGACCCTCCAGGAGTTCAGACAGCACCCGGGCAACGAGTCGGAGCAACGCATCCTGCTGCTGGTCGACGGGTTCGGCACATTCCGGAGCGAGTACGAGACCACCTCAGAACGCCTCGTCACGTACAACGCGTTCCAGCAGCTGCTCGGTGAGGGGCGCTCAGTGGGCGTGCACGTGGCGATGACTGCAGATCGCGCGGCGGCGGTCCCCACCGCGATCGCGGCGACCTTCCAGAGGAAGGTCGTGCTTCGCCAGGTCGACGAGGATGCGTACACGTACCTGGGAGTGCCGAAGGACGTCCTGACACCGACGAGCACGCCTGGCCGTGCGATGCAGACGGACAAGCCACAGGAGCTCCAGCTCGCGATCCTCGGCGAGGACGTCAGCATGGCCGCTCAGTCGCGAGCGATCGAGGAGCTCGCCGCGGTCAACGCAGGACGGATCCGCGTGAGGCCGGAGCCGGTGCTCTCGCTCCCCACCGAGATCAGCCCCTCCCAGGTGCCGGCATCAGTGCGCGGGCTCCCCGTTCTCGGCGTTGCCGACGACACGCTCGCCGCGATGGCCTTCGAACCTGTTGGGACGATTCTCGTCGCTGGACCCGCGCAGTCGGGACGCACCAACGCGGTCCGCTGGCTCGCGGAGTCGTTGCGTCGGGTGCATCCCGACACGCCGATGATCCACCTGTCGGCGCGGCGCTCACCCCTGTCCGGGCTCCCCCTGTGGGCGTTCACAGGTACGGGTGTGGACGAGTGCGGTTCTGTCGCGTCGAAGATCAAGCCCCTGGCGGAGAAGCCGAGCGTCGACGGCGCGCCGTGTCTGGTCGTGGTTCTGGAGAACTTCCCGGACTTCGTAACCACACCTGCTGAGACCCCACTTCTGGAGCTGGTCAAGATTGCCCGGCGGAATGGCCACCTCGTCATTGCTGAGGGTGAGACCTCTGCCTGGTCAAGTCCTTGGCCATTGATCCAGGAGGTACGCAACGGGCGGGTGGGCCTTCTCCTGCAGCCCGACCAGGCGGATGGAGACTCCCTGCTGCGCACGTCCTTGCCACGTGTGCGGCGAACGGACCTGCCACCTGGCAGGGGCTTCTGGGTTCGCAACGGCCGCATTCGCAAGGTCCAGATACCGCTCGTGGATTGACATGGGTAAATCTCCCCATCGACGGACCAGAATGCGTTTCCTAGAGTTACCGATGACGCCGAACAATATTCGAGAAAGGGCTGGACGGAATGGCTGAAAGGCTCGTGATCCACGGCGCTGATCTGCAGGAGGCCTACAGCAGGATCGTCTACCTCCGAGGCGAGTTCGACTCGGCGACCTCCCGCTCTGAGGATGCAGCCTCACATGTCGGCCATCCAGGGCTCAAGGCCGAGCTCGAGAATGTCGCCGGTTCGTGGCGCATACATCGCGAGAAGCTCCTCAAGTCCCTTGAGGACATCGAGTCCCAGATCAAGGGAACGCTCGACACCTTCGGCGCCGTGGACAAGAAGATGGCCGACAACCTGCGCCCTGAGCCTGCGGTCGGCGGCCAGAGCCCGACCAGCGGCGGGACGTCCCAGGGGGCGCCGACGGGCGGGCAGCGGCAGTCGCGGACAAGCGAGGTACGGACACAGCCGGTCCCGCCGCAGTCTGCCCAGGCATCTCCTCTTGCGGAGAGCTCCACGCAGGCGGCTCCGGCCGGGGCTGCCGTCCAGGAACCACAGCCCTCGGGCAGTGGTACCGCTTCAGGTACCGCATCGTCAGCGCAGGGCATCGACCCTGGGACCTACCCTCCTGAGCTCCAAGCGCTGGTATCAAAGCTGGGCGCTCTGGTCACCTCGCCAGACTTCATCGCCAAGTACCCGCAGTTCGCTGCCGGGGCCAGCCTCGGTGCGCTCCTGCCGCTGTTGCTGGCCGGGGGAGCGGCGGCCGGCTCGGCGGCCCGGGGGACCGGTCGGTCGGCGGCTGGCGGTCAGCAGTCGGCGACCGACACCGTCCGTGGGCTACTCGACGGGGTCAAGCAGGACATGTCCGACGGGCACCTCGACACCATGACAGCGGCGCAGGCGCGGGCAGAGCTGGACCGGCTCCTCGGCTCAGGGGAGGGTGCGCCGGCCTCCGAGGGAGCCGATGGTTCTGTCACTCCAGACCCGAGCGTGACCGATTCCGAGCCCGCGCGTGCCGGCGCGCTCGCGGATTCAGCGGCGGCTGATGCTCCCACTGCCGACGTCCCTGCCGGGCGGTCGGCAGGTACCGCTGGCGGGGGGAGCGGCCCAGCGGCCGACTTCCACGCGGGAAACCCCATGCTCAACGAGGACCCCGATGCCCTGGGACAGGCCCCCTCGTCCGATGCCTCCGGCTCAGAAGCCGCAGTCCCCGGGGGCGGGGAGTCTGCACCATCAACGCCGGCGCCCCCGGGCGAGGTGTCGGCCGGAGGTTCCTCGTCATCCGCGTCTATCGGCCAGGCGCCAGTGAGTGCCGTCCAGCCGGGCCAGGGGACGCAGCCGGCCACGGATCCTCGTCCTACAGCGGCGGTGGGCCACGACTCTGCACCGATGATGGCGCCGGGATCGATGGGGTCCGTCGGTGCGAGCGGCGGCGGGACCTCGAGCACTCCGTCTCAGGCGGCTTCGTCGAGCTCCTCCACGGGAGGGCCGTCGTCGACCTCGTCGTCTCGGAACTCCAACGAGAAGCCGGCTGAAGCGCGCAAGTCGCAGGAGACCGAAGAGACCCGCACAGAACGGAAATCCCGATGACCGCCAGGGTTTGCCACGACTGGAGCTCCCTGAAGTACAGCGCCGACCCGATCCCTGGGGACCCGGACCAGGTGGAGGCCGCCGCGAAGTCGTACGCGACGACTGCGGACTCCATCAGCCAGGTGTCGGACTATCTCGCGAAGCTCGACGCCGAAGGGCAGAGGTCGGAGACCATCACGGCGCTCGTGGCCCGGGGCAGGGAGCTGTCAGGACAGCTGCTCAGTGCCGGTGGGCGGTACAGCGCGACCGCGTCGGCGTTGCGCTACTACGCACCGGAGCTGCGGGCGGCTCAGGCGATGGCGGACAGCGCCATCGCTGAGGGCGCGCCTGCGGAGGCTCAGCGAAAGCAGGCGGTTCACAATGCCCAGGAGATTCGCCTCGGATGGATGACGACGCTGGACCCGAACCGCGCGAAGGAGTTCGAGGACAGCTACCGAATGGCCGAACACCAGGTCACCGCCGCGGCTCATGAGGTTGCCCAGGCCAGGCACAGGATCGAGGAGGCGATCCGCCGCCGAGACGAGGCCGCGGAGCGCGCGAAGTCGATGATCGAATCGGCCATCGAGAACAGCCCGATGACCGACACCGTGGTGGACAGGTTCAGGGAGATCCTGGACAAGACCGGAGACATCCTCGGCAAGGTGGGGGAATGGATCTGGGACAACATCGACACGATCTCGCTCGTCCTCACCGTGGCAGCAACAGTGCTCGCGTTCATCCCTGGGCTCAATCTGATCGCGCCTGTGGTGTTTGCGCTTTCCAAGGTCGCGACAATCGTCGGCCGGGTGAAGGCTGCCGTCGGGGTGGTGAAGTCGGTCATCGCCGCCCTGAGGACCGGCGACTGGTCGGGGGTGGTGGCCACAGGCGCGGCAGCCCTGGCTGGCTGGGGCGTCGGGAAGGTGGGCGGAGCGATCGCCGGGAAGCTTTCGTCCGGCGCAAAGTCGTTGGCTGGCCAGGCCGTCTACGCCTTCAACAGCAGGGGGACGACCGGTGCTGTCGGAGCGTTCTCAAAGATCGTGATGGGAACCGCGCACGCGGGCTTGGTGGCCACGGAGGCCGCCGCAACGATCGTGGGACCCGCCGCCACGAAGAAGGTGACGAAGGTGCTCACTGAGCTCGCGACCGCAGAGGTCTCGAAGGAGACGAAGCGGCACATCACCGACTACGTCGGCGCGAAGGTGGAGGACTACGTCGACGAGAGGCTGGTCGCCCCGGTCCGGCACGTCGTTGCGGATGCCGTCCACGACGGCGTCGAGAACTTCGTGGACTCGTACCGGATGAAGACCCAGACGTGCGGAGGAGCACAGTGAAGCAGTTCCAGATGATCGTCCCGCCAGGCTGGTTCATGATCGACCTGACGACGGGTGTCGACGAGCAGGTCGATGAGTTCGTCGGCCTGAGGCTCGCGTCGGCCCCCAGGGATCGTGCGAGGTCGGTTCGCCCGATGCTCACGAAGTCACTCAAGGAGGTTGCTCACACCTTCGCTGACGGCGGCGCGGTTGCGCTGACGCTGGCGACCGACCCCGCCGACGGTTCGGTGGACTCGCCGACCACCGTCTTCGTCCCGCTGGCCGTGCCGGCCGGACAACAGCCCATCGACATGCTCCTGGCTGTTGCGTCCTCGGATCCCTCAGCGACATCGGTGGACGTGGGGGATCTCGTAGGTGTGCGGATCTCTGAGAGCGTGGACGCCACGATCGCCGTACGTGGCGGACTCAGGCATGCGGCCGCCATCGTGGAGGCGCCCGTGGACGCGGAGGCATCGGCTCTGACCGCCCAGCGTCATCACGTCCGTTATCTCATGGGCGATCCCGGCGATCCCGAGCGCTGGGTGGACGCGGCCTTCTCGGTGACAAGTACGTCGCTGCCGGGAAGCGCTGAGGTCGCTGAGGCTCTCATCGAGCTCTTCGACGAGACGATCCAGTCCTTCAGGTGGGTGTCATGAGCGCTGGGGCCGAAATAGCGTCGCCGTGGATCCTGCTGCCGCCCGCGGGATCGGTGGACGGGACTTGGGCCCACGAGGTGGCACAACAGGTGTCGACTGGGGAGGCGATCGCTCCCTCGGAGCGGGTGCTTGCCCATTACCAGAGGCTGGAGACGCTGGACGGGTTCGCGGTCCGCGTAGTCTTCGCGCCCAACCTCCCGGAAGCGATCCTGGTCAGCGTGGCTGCGGTTCCCGCCGGTACGGACGCGGTCGCCGACCAGCGGGCCCTGATGGGACTCGACCACCTCGGGGACTTCGACGGGCAGCTGGATGATTTCCGCGAGGTCGGCCTGGAGGGATTTCAGCTGCTCCGCGTCGACTCGGTGCAGACCCAGAGGTCGGCGGACGAGACCGTCCTCACCGCCACGTTGATGACGGTGATTCGACGGCCTCTCACAAAAGGCACCGTCGACCTCGTTGCGGTGGCCAGGAGCACGGATCTCCTGCTCGTCGCCGCCGCCGTTGAACCCGTCGTCGAGCTTCTCCTCGGCGAGGACCTCGCTCAGCTCCTAGGAGGTTGACCAGACGACGTGTGAATCCAGGCATGACGCCTCAACAGTCCCGCACAACGAGCATTCGCAAGTTCATCGCAACGATTTGAAGGGAAACCCATCATGGCCAACATCAACGTTTCGTACCAGGACATCACCGCACAGGCTCAGGCTCTGACCCGCGGCAAGGAGGAGATCACCTCGCAGCTCAACGTCCTGCGCAACCAGATCAACAACCTCGTGTCCGGCGGCTTCGTCACCGACTCCGCATCGGGTGCCTTCCAGCAGAGCTACGAGCAGTTCAACACCGGGGCGAACCAGACCATTGGCGCGCTCGACCAGCTGGCGTCGAACCTCAACATGGTCGCCAACACGCTCCAGCAGACCGACCAGCAGCTCGCCTCGCAGCTCGGCAGCTGAGCCCAAGCCGCGCTCCCGGTTCCCTGCGCTGGGTTCGCGGGGAACCGGGAGACTGCGGGATTCTGCAGGGGTGGGAGCCCGCAGTCGCGAAAAAGTGGACGTGGCCAATGTGGCCAATGGACTCTATGTGGCGCAGTTCGTTCCCCGGGGCGCGCCCGCGACCTTTGAACTCAAGGGAGATCCAGGCCGGTGCTATGTGGGGTTGACCACATGCACGACGATGCCCAGCTCGTCGGCGACGCGAACCATCTCGGGTGGGAGAGGGCGGTCGGTCACGATCTCGTGGACGACGGACAACGGTGCCAAGAGGACGGGTGTGAAGGTGCTGAACTTGGAGTGGTCCGCGAGCAGGATGACCCGGTTGGAGCTCTCGATGAAGGCGCGTTTCGTGGAGCTCTCGAAATCCTTGGCGACGAAGACGCCCCGTTCATTGACCGCTGCTGCCCCGAGGAACAGCACCTGAGCGCGAAGCTTGCTCAGGCTCTCCACAGTGCTGGTCCCGATCATTGCGCGGCTCTGTGCGCGCAGCTCCCCTCCGAGGCAGTGGACGGGGATGTCGGGCCGCTCGAGCAGGGACTCGATGACGGGGACGGAATGGGTGATCACGTAGCCGTCGAAGTTCACAGGCATGTGCTGCGCAACTTGCGCGACAGTCGTCCCTGCGTCCATGAGAACAGTCGAGCCGGGTGGGATGAGCGTCGCTGCAAAGCGTCCGATGTCCGCTTTGGCCGCCTGCTCGGACATGCCCCGGCTCTGGTAGTCGATGCCGATGGGCAGGCTCGCGCCACCATGAACGATCCGCAGGGCGCCTTCCTGCTCCAGGCGACGCAGGTCCCTTCGGACCGTCATCTCGGAGACGCCCAGCTCTTCCGTGAGCTCCCGCGCGGAGACGAACCCGGTCTGCTCTAGGTCCCGGACGATCCGGTCGCGCCGTGACGCGCCGGACATCGCCGGTCTCGTCTGCTGGGCCAGCGGCTCTGGCATTCCTCTGCCTCGCGATCAGGGTTGAGAGATCCTCATGCTACCGAGACTGCTGTTCTGCCCTCGGAGAAGCGCCGCCGCAGTACTCCAGCCGCCAGCCTTCGGGTCCGGCGTCACCGCTAAGTTGCTCCAGCGTGATCGGCTGGTTCTCGAAGTCCCACAGCACACGGTCGTCCGGCACGTCGCCGTAGACCTGTACCGTCCAAGGGCGCTGCTCCACGTCAGCGGCAGACCTGACACCCTCGTCCACCGGCACCCGCGGCACGACCGAGCCAGCTCGTACGAACACGGGCATCTCGCGTAGCGTGACCTCGCGAGTGACGAAGCCCGGACCGGTCGAGGCCTCACCCGTCGACAGGTCCTCCCACTGCCCGGCCGGCAGGTAGAAGCGCCGGCGAACGGACTCGTGGCCGTCGTCGAAGACCGGCACCACGAGCAGCGCGGAACCCAGCATGTACTGGTCGTCCAGGCCCCTGCACGCCGGGTCGTCCGGGAACTCCAGTGCCATCGGGCGCAGGATCGGGAGGCCATCCCTCTCGCACTCCTTGCCCAGCTGCCACAGGTAGGGCAGCAGCGAGTAGCGCAGCCGGATCCAGTCCCGACAGATCTCCAGGGCCTCGTCGCCGAACTGCCAGGGCTCGCGTGGCCGCAGGCCGTGCGCGCGCATCAGGGGCGAGAGCGCGCCGAACTGGGTCCAGCGCACGTAGAGCTCGGGACTGAGCTCGGGGCCGTAGAAGCCGCCGATGTCGTGGCTCCAGTGCCCCGGTGCGCACATGGCGTACGAGAGGCCTCCACGCAACGTCGCCTGCATGCCGACAACGGTGGACTCGGCGTCGCCGGCCCACTGCCCGGGGTAGCGATGAGAGCCGGCCCAGGCGCTGCGCCCCCAGACCAGGGGGTTCCTTCCGGTGAAGCGGGCGATCCCGTTGCTCACCGTCCGGTTGTAGCGCAGGGGGTAGAGGTTGTGCGTGTAGCTCGAGGGGGTGCCGTCCGATGTCGCCATCCCGTTGGGGCAACCCTCGCCGAAGTCAGTCTTGAAGACTGCGACTCCGGCGTCGAGGAATGCCTCGTGCTTGTCCTGCCACCAACGGGCGGCGTCGGGGTTGGTGA
Organism: Actinomycetes bacterium; assembly: GCA_021803025.1. Classification (GTDB taxonomy): domain Bacteria; phylum Actinomycetota; class Actinomycetes; order Propionibacteriales; family Propionibacteriaceae; genus Fen-668. The sequence continues at coordinate 10,221 of JAJZQV010000032.1, forward strand.
AGTCGACGAGGGCTCGGGGGAGCCCCTCCGGGGTGGGGGTCCCGCTCAGCTCCGCCAGAGCGCCGTCGGGTGTGCGTACGAGATAGCCGGCGCGCTCCGCCTCCTGATGAACCGGAGAGCGTGGGTCGATGTACGGGACCTCCCAGACCGAGAGACGGAATCCCCGGTCGCCCAGGTCCGAGCAGAAGCCGGCCAGGCTGCCGAACCGCTTCTCGTTCCAGATGAAGTCCGTGTTCAGCCTGTCGAGGACGAGCCAGTCGGGGTCGCAGTGCAGCACGTCGGCAGGAACTGCGTGACTGCGCATCGTGTCGGCGACGCCCAGCATCTCCTCACTGGAGTGGTAGCGGCAGCGGCCCATCCAGTAGCCGAGGGCCCACAGCGGGGGCTGCGGGGCAGTTCCTGTGAGCCGGGTGTACTCGGCGAGCCGACGCTTGGGGTCCGAGGACACGACCACGATGAGATCGATGGCCTGGTCGTCGAGGCGAAGCGACAGCACGCTCGGCCGAGTGTGGCCCACGTCGGCCTGGATCACCGCGCCGGTGTTGAGCAGGCCCAGATATCCGGCGCTGGAGTGCCAGACCGGGACCGGCTTGTAGGCCAGACCCGTACCTGTGCCCAGTGCGTCGTCGGTGTGGAGGCGCAGATCCTGGCCGTTCTTCACCAGCCGGCCGAACTGCTCACCGAAGCCGACGATGTCCTCGTCGGGGGCCAGCTCGAGGTTCATGACGATGGACTCCTCGTCTGCGAGCACCGGCGGAGCCATGGGGAACCCGGCGACCTGTCGCAGGCGCTCTCCCGTACGCAGAACCGGGCTGGTCTCGCTGACCGCCAGGTCGTAGACCTTGATCGTGAACGGGTCCAGTCCCACGGCAACCCGGCACCGGGGTGACGATGCTTCGTACGAGCTCCTTGTGACGATGGTCTGCCACTGGTCGTGGGCCGGCCGGTCGTCGACCACGATCCCGAGCCAGCCCGCGGGCTCCGAGAACACGCGATGGCCGGCAGGTCCGATCCTGATCCGCACCGAGCAGTCGCCGAGCGGATCGACGGCGCACGCGAACGCCGTGGTCTCGGTGTCCGGCAGCGCCAGCGACTCGGGCAGGTTCGGCAGCGTGGTCTCGATCCCCTGGTCCTCAGCGGGCTCGCCCGTGAGCCAGCCGGGGACGCCCTCCAGCTCGATCGCCGGGAAGGCGTCCAGCTCGATCAGGTCGTCGGGTGAGGTGCTGGTCGCTCGTCGGACGATGAGCATGGTCATCCCTTCACTGCCCCGGACGTCATACCTTCAACGAAGTACCGCTGCAGGAGGACGTACGCGATGGTTATCGGTATCGACGCGATCGCAACTCCCGTGAACAGCAGCGGGTAGTTGGTGAGGAACTCCCCCTGGAATGCCAGGAGCCGCAACGGGATGGTCTGCTTGTCGGGCGACTGGATGAACAGCAGCGGGTAGAGCAGCTCGTTCCACTGGATCACGAAAAGGAAGATGGCTGCCGCCGCGATCGATGGTCCTGACAACGGCAGAGCGATCCGGTAGTAGGCGCGCGCCGGACCGACGCCGTCGACTTCGGCCGCTTCGAACATCTCGTGCGGCAGGGTCTTCATGAAGCTGCCCATGATGAACGTCGACACGGGGATGCCGGTGACCACGTTGATCAGGATCAGGCCAAGCAGGTTGTTCAGCAGCCCCAGACGCCCGAAGAGGACGTACTGCGGGATCATGTTCGCCTGGGCCGGCACGGACATTCCGATGACCAGGAAACCGAAGATGAGGATGGACTTCCAGCCCCGCAGGCGAGCAATGCCGTAGGCGGCCATGGAGCTGACGAACAGCGTGAGGAACACCGAGGACGTGGTCACGACGGTGCTGTTGAGGAAGGCCTGGCTCATGTTGTGCTGGGTCAGGACCTCCACGTAGTTGCGGATGCTCCAGGACTGTGGAACCCCGAACGGGCTGTCGAACAGTTGCTGCATCGACTTGAAGGTGCCTAGCAGCACCACCAGCACCGGTACCACGATCATGACGGCGAAGATCGCCAGCAGCGTGCCGCGGGTGAGTTTGTAGCCCATGATGACCGCCTAGCTTCCGGCCTGCGTCAGCCCGACCAGCCGTTTGACGCCTCCGTTGAGGACCAGGATCACGACGACGAACAGGATGGCTTCAGCGGCTGCGTACCCGAATTGGTTGTTCGCGAATGTGGTGTAGATCCGTGTCGAGAGGATGTCCATCGAAGGCTTGGGCGGGTTCCCGGCCAGGCCGAGTATCACGTCGAAGGCCTTGAAGGACTGGATGGTCGTGTACGCCAGCACGATGGATGTCGCCGGCGCGATCATCGGCCAGGTCACGGCGGTGAAAGTGCGCCAGCGGCTCGCGCCGTCAACAGCAGCGGCCTCGAGCATCTCCTGGGGGACGCTCTGGAGACCGGCGATGAAGATGGTCATCATCTGGCCGGCATGGAACCAGACCTGCGTCAACGCCACCCAGTAGATCGCCGTGTCGTTGTTGCCCAGGAAGGAGCTGGACAGGCCGAACAGGTGCAGCAGGCCGTTTCCCAGACCGAAGTTGGGGTCGTAGATGAACTTCCAGATGTAGGCGACCGAGATCGACGACAGGATGGTCGGGAAGAAGAACAGCCCTCGCAGCACAGACGTGGTCCGCGAGTTACGGAACAGCATGACCGCCAGCACCAGGGCCGCCAGCGTCTGGAAGATGAGCACGATGATCCAGAACTTGAGGTTGTTCACGAGGGAGCTGGTGAACAGCGAGTCGTTGGTGACCGCGCGGATGAAGTTGTGGACGCCGACGTAGTCGAACGCCCGAGAGAAACCGTCCCAGTTCGTGATGGAGTACTGCGCGGACTGCAGCGTCGGCAGGACGAAGAACGCGATGTAGATGACCAAAGCGGGCACGGTGAACAGGAGCAGGATGAGCTCGTCGACCCGTCGCGCTTTCGTGGTGCGTCGTCGAGGCGCGCGAACGGTATTCGTACGCCTCGACAACGTCATGGATTGAGACATGCGCAACCTCCCAGGCTTGACTGGAACAGGGCTACTTCTTGATCTGCTGGTCGATGATCTTCTGGGCGTCGGCGGCGGCCTGCTCGGGTGACTTCCCGCCGATCACGGCGATCGCGGTGCCTTCGGCGGCGTTGCGAATGTCGAGGTTGCTGAACTGGAACCGGGGCGCAAGCAGGGTCTTCTTGGTCGTCCAGTCCGCCAGGTGAGTGAGGTTGCTGTTGGTGTAGACGGCGTTCTTCACGGTGACGTTCTGGGCGGTGTCGCTGCCGTACTGGCCACCGATGGCCGGGTCGCTGAGGAACTTGAGCAGGGCGAAGGCCGTGTTCGGATTCTTGGAGACCGTGCTGACGCCGAGGATGAAGGTGGCGTTGTAGATGCCCACGTACTTGACCTTGTCCTTGCTCACGGTGATGGGCGCCAGCATGCCGATGGGGAAGGTCGCTTTGAGGGCGCGGACGGCAGCGATGTGGTATGACCCGGTGGCGAGCATGGCGGCCTTGCCGCTGGCGAACATCTGCTCGGCAGGCTCCACGGCGGTCCCCGTGGCGTTCGGCTGCATGTAGGGGATCAGCTGCTGGTACTTCTTCAGCATTCCGATGAACCAGTCGTCGGTCACCTTGTAGGTGCCGGCTTCGATCTTCGTGCACATGTCGTCGCTGGGGGCCTCGTTCATGATCATGCAGTTGAACAGCTGCCCCGCGTTGCCGACGTCGCCGCCGGGCCACGCGATCGGAACGACGCCCTTGCTCTTGAGCTTGTCGCACAGGTCGAGGTAGCTGTTCCAATCGCCGGGGAGGGTCGAGTACCCGGCCTGGCTGAGCAGGTCCTCGTTGGTGATCGGTTGGTTGAAGACCAGCTGATACGGCAGCCCGTACTGCTTGCCGTCGCTCTGTCCCGCGGTGATCAGCGACTTCTCGTAGCTGTCCGCGATGTTCGTGCTCGTGAGGTCGGTGTAGAGGCCGGCCTTGGTCATGGCGATGAACTGGGCCCCGCGGAAAGCCACGAACAGGTCACCGACGGTGCCCTGCCGGATCTGGGCCATCGCGTTGCTCTGGTAGTCGTTGGAGGGCGTGATGTCCTGGCGGACATCGGTGCCGGCGTACTTCGCCTTGAAGGCGGCGATGATCTTGTCGAACGCCGCCTTGTCCTCAGCGCGCCAGTGAGCGAAGGAGATGCTGCCCGAGGCCTTCGAGGCGTCCAGCCCGGACGTGCTTGACGGTCCTGCCGCCGGCGCGCTGCTTCCCCCGGGGCCGGCGCAGGCCGTGAGCGCGCCGGCCACGGCTCCTGCGCTCACAAGCCCCAGGAGGTTACGTCGGGTAAGGGTGAGGTTCGGGGTCATTTCAGTCTCCTTTGTCTGATGCCTAGAACTCGATAACGGGAAGTGACAGGTGCCTTGCCACGGCACGAAGGCCCGGCCGTACGTCGGTCCAGGCCAGGACCGTGTGGTGCGGGAAGCCTCCGGACACGAGACTGTGGACGAAGGATGTGGCATCGGCGCCCATCAGCACGTCTGCCGTGTTGCCCTGGAAGCGGTTCGGCGCGGGGATGGACTCGCCACTGGCGATGAGGAGCCGTAGCCCGCCGGTGCCGGGGTCCTCGGTGAGCCGGGCGGCGACAACGGGTCCGGTCTTGAGTGCGAAGTTGCCGGCGACGCCGATCCGTCGGTTGCAGTGGAGGGCCTGAGTGGCGTCCTGTGGGTCGGCCGCGAGCTTGGTCGCCGCGGCACCACAGTGCCAGAACCGGACGATGTTCCGTTCGGCGTCGAGGTCCACAGTGTCGACGAGGTACGTGGGTCCGGACCCCAGAGCCTGCATCAGCAGCATGGTGACCGCTCCGTACACGTCACGTTCGCACTGGGTCGCGATGCCCTCGTCGGCCAGGCGAGACATGGAGCTGCAGACGCAGACGTGGAGCTTGGTCGGGAACTCAGGCCAGCAGCGCACAGCGAGCGCCGCGACACCCGTCTTCTCCTGCCAGTCGCGCAAGCTGGTGGTCACCGCGGCGAACGCCTTCAGGTTGTCGGCGCCGGACGAGGCAAGGCTGGGCTGCCACTCCATGGCCGCGTCGAGCTCGTGGGCGCGCTCGTCATCAGGCGTCTGCTCGATGTCGTCGAACATGGCCTCGAGGTCGAGCGTGATGACATCCAGCCCGAACAGCCGCTCCAGCAGATCCCCGTCGTACTGGCTCGGGGTGAAGCCTGTCGGGGCCTCGCCGATCGCGCCGATGGCCTGGTTTCCGAGCGTCGTGAGCGCCGCGGCCGCGACGTCGTTGTCGGCGACCGGACCCTGCATCCCGGGCAGTGCGGCTTTCGACGGGTACCGGCCGGCGAGGAGCCCCTCGAGGGCCTCCCGGACACCTGCCTCGCCGGGGTCGCCGTAGACCAGCCGCACGTCCTTGCCGTCGCGGACCAGCGCGTGGGCGATCAGGTTCGCGCCGCACATGGAGTTCAGCCACAGCCGGTCTCCGACCGGTCCCGGCTCGTGGAACGCCCAGGCCACGACAGGGGAGGTGACATTCGCGTACAGCTGCTGTGCCGGCCCCGCGTCGCAGAACGAGGCGCACACGTGCAGGATCACGTCGTAGTCCTCGTCCAGGAAGTGCTGCGCCGCGGCCACGTCGTCGTCGTTCATGACGAGGGCGGTGGGGCCGAGGACCTCGCCACCGAGGTCCTCGACGAGCTTCCGCGCTGCCGCCGCCCGCTCGGCTGCGACGTCGACGGCGAACGTGGGACGCGCGGTGGGGATCATCAGGACGCGTGTCATGACCGGCTCCTCATGCCCTCGTCGACGACGGCGGCGAACGCCTGCAGGCGTCCTACGGCGTCCGTGCGCAGCGACTCGTGGACGTCCGCAGCAGCCAGGCAGGACGCCCACACGGCGCGACCTGCCAGGAACCCGGAGGCTCCGGCGGATATGGCCAGGCGTACGGCCCGGGGGAAGTCCTCTTCAGCCACACCGGAGGAGAGCACGACCCACTCCGAGGCGATGGCCTCGTTCATGTCGGAGCAGATCGCGGTGATCGCCTCGGCATCGCCCTTGCCGTGGAGGGGGACCTCACCTTTGTACAGATCCGCGCCGAGGTCGCCCAGCTCGCGGGCGGCCTTGAGGACGTCGTCCTCCCACGTCCACTCGAGCGCCGGGTCGACGGGCTTCTTGCACACGGGCTCGATGATGGCCAGAATCCCGGCCGCGTGGCAGCCGGCTACGAACCTCTTGACGAGGTCGATCCGACCCTCAGCGGGCTGGTCCGAGCGCCAGATCACCAGGAGCTTCTGGGCGACCGCCCCGAGCGATTTCGCCTGTTCCGGAGTGATGTCAGGATCGATCTCCACCTCGCCGACGAGCTCGTCGTGGGCGGGGATGAACAGGTCGCCGGAGGCGATGAGCGCGCAGCTGCTGGCGACGACGTGCTGACGGACCGCCTCGTCGAGGGCGAACTGGTGGTCGATCAGGACTGCGGACGCGTACGGCGTGAGCGCCTTCGCCGCGGCGAGCTTGAAGTCGACCATGTCCTGGTCCGTGACCACCGCTCCGCCGCGTGCCTGGTGGAGCATGGCGCGGAGGGCTTCGCGCTGGTCGACAGCCACCATGGCGAACCCGCCCGAAGGTCGCTTGAGCACGCTCAGGTCGGGTGTGGTACTGGTGCTGGTCGTCATGGTTGCCTGCTCCTCGACATCGTTGTGGAGTCCTGCGGCCGGCTGATGTGCGGCTGCTCACGATGAGGAGGCTTCGGCTCCGCATCGAGTGGTGCTTTTCTAACAGATATGTGATCGGAATACAACAGTCTGGCGGAACGGTTACTAGTCCGTTACCTGACCGATGGCGCGCAGCATGGCGGCGAACCAAGGCTGCTGGACGTCGAACGCTTTGCTTCCCTTGATGGCGTCGAACGGGATGAGGGTCAGCGAGCTTCCGGCCCTCTCGTCGAGGCCCACGACCCCCGAACGACCCTCTCGGCCGCAGTCCACCGCCAGCGCACAGGACCGCTTGATCAGCGCGAGGTCCTCGGCATTCGAGGGTGACGACCGGGCGAAGAAGCCAGACTTCTGCACGATGACACGGCTCGCACCGATGCGCTCGGCGAACTGGTCGGCGAACCATGCGCCGGGGTTCACGGCTTCGAGCAGCACATGACCGAAGGCGTCACGCGGCAGCGCGACACCGGCCGCTTCCAGCTCCGGGATGATCTCGTGCTGGCCGGCACCTTCGGCGAGGAAGATCGTCACGCACCCCAGACGTTCCATGACACCGCGGAGCCGCTCGGCCTCAGCCAGGAGGTCCAGGTGCTGTTCGGGGACGTACACGGCGTGGACGTCCCAGGTGTCGCGCCGCAGGCCGAGCCCCGGGAGCCAGGTACGGGTGTCGAGCCAGGCCCGGTAGCGCCGTGCCGTCTCCGCGGTGAGCCAGCCGCAGTTCCTGCCCATGATCTCGTGCACGATGAGCATGCCCGGCAGGAAGTTGTGCTCCGCGACGACGTGGCGGGCGAAGAGCGCGCCCTCGTCCGCAGCGGTGCTCGCCCCCAAGGTCTGGGCTATGGGGACCACGTCGTTGTCGATCGTCTTGGGCAGCCCTACGACGGTGAGCCGGTAGCCGTTCTCGGCGAGGTAGGACGCGAGGTCGGCGGCGGTGGTGTTCGTGTCGTCTCCGCCGATCGTGTGGAGGATGGCCACCTGGTCTTCGACCAATCGTTGCGCCGCGACGTGAAGAGGGTTCTCGCCCTCGGCGACGAGGCTTCGCCGGACGAGGTCTGTCGCGTTGGTGAGGCTGACCCTGGAGTTGCCGATGGGGGAGCCGCCGAAGCCGTACAGCACGTCGACGTTCTGCCTTTCGGCTGCCCCGACGATCAGGTAGTCGCCGCGCAGCAGTCCCTCGTAGCCGTGGCGGTACGCGATGATCTCGCGGTCTGGCTCGACCGCCGTGTAGCTCTCGACCAGGGCGGCGATCGCCGAGGACAGGCACGGGGCGAACCCGCCGGCGGTCAGGAGCGCGACCCGGTCACTCGGCATGAGAGGTCACCTCGGAACGAGGGTCGAGCACCTTGAGGACAGCGTCGACGTCGAGCTGCCCCCAGCCGTGGGCCTGAGCGGCCGCGAGCTGCGACATGCCGGCGGCGGCCACCGGGACGCCGAGGCCCCACTGACCGGCGATGTCGACGGCCAGCCGTACGTCCTTCAGCCCGAGGGTGACGGGGAAGCGGGGCTCGTAGTCACCGTGCATCATCCAGGGCAGCCGGACGTCGGCCTGGTAGGACCAGGCTCCGGTGTCCGCCAGGGCGGTGGCGAAGATGTCGTCGACCACGCCCGCGCGCTTGCACAGCAGGTAGCCCTCGGCCAGGACGGCGAGGTTCGTCATGCCGATCATGTTGGAGACCAGCTTGAACGTCGTCGCGGCGGCCACACTGCCCACTCGATGGGTGCCGTCCCCGATGCAGTCGAACACAGCGGCCAGGTCGTCGAGGGCGGCCGAGTCTCCACCGACGAACAGGGGCAGCGACCCTGACTCGGCCTGGCTGGGACCTTTGCCCAGCAGGCACGTCACGAACGGATGCCCGGCGTCTCCCAGCGCCGACTCCAGCGTCTCCGCGGTCGCCGGGTCGATGGTCGAGACATCCATGCAGGTCGCCCCGGCGGCCAGGTGGGGGGTGATCTCGGCGTACACGTCGAGGACGTGCCGCGGCATGGGAAGACTGGTGATCACGAGGTCTGCGCCCTGTACGGCAGCCGTTGTCGAGTCCGCGGCGCGGGCGCCGGCGGCAACGCAGGCCTGTACCGCCTCGGCGGAGAGGTCGAAGACCGTTACGTCGAACCTCGGGTCGGCGGCGAGGTTGCGGGCGACTCCGCCACCCATCTTGCCTACTCCGATGACGGCGATCTTGTTCGGCTTGGTCATGGTGTCTCCCTGCTGGGTTGCGATCGGATTCCTTGGGCTGTTGCGTCAGTGAAGAGTCATCCAGCCGCGGACGATGGTGGCGGCTGAGCCGGCGAGCGCGAGCCCGATGACCAGGACGTTGGCCACCTTCGTCGGGACGCGTCTGGCGAGGACTTCCCCCAGCGCCAGACCGGCGGCGAGGCTGGCGATCGACAGCAACCAGGTGGCGCCGTCGAGCCGGGGCCAGCCCTGGGCTATCAGGGAGGCGATGTTCAGCGCCACGAAGTACGCCTGCGCTGTGGCCACGAACTCGGCATGCCGCCATCGGGTCGACACCGAGTAGAGCACGATCGCGGGACCGCCGACCCCCGCCGTCACGTTCATGAAGCCGGACAGGAACCCGGCCGACAGTGCTCCCGCCGTGCCTTTGAAGATGCGGGCCCGGTGGTCGGCCATCATGGCGAGCAGCGCCACGATGACGATCACACCGATGAGGATGGACAGCGGAGCCGTGGGGACGTGCTTGCTGATCCACCACCCGGGCACGATCCCGATCAGCCCGGGCACGATGAGCAGCCCTGCCTTGAGCCAGTCCACGTATGTGAAGGCGCTTGCCAGGACGAGGCCCGAGACGCACAGGCTGAGGACCTGGACCAGGGGTACGCCTTGAACGACGCCCAGGACGAGGACCAGGAGGGGCGCCGCGACGAGGGCGAAGCCCATGCCGGTGACCCGTTGCATCGCGGCGCCGACCAGGATCGCGCCATCCAGTGCGATCTGCTGCAGCATCGAGCTCAGGCCTCGAGGACGGCTGGGCGTTCCCGGCCGGAGACGACTCGCGTCGGCCAGGAGTGGTCCTGCACGAGGGGCTCGGCTCCCTGTGCGGTGACGAGGCAGGTGTCCTCCACCTTCCAGCCCGCGGCGGACGGGTTCCAGCCGAGCATCCCGTTGATCTGGATGAGCTCGCCGCTCGTCGGTCGCGCGGGGAACTCTCGTGGCTCCCACCCTGTGAAGCCTCCCTGGTGGTGGTGGTGCCACTCCAGGGCGTCGAAACCCTCCCGGCCGTACGCCGTGACCGCCGAGGAGACCACCTCGCCCAAGGACACGCCGGGGAGAGTGGCGTCCAGGAAGGCGGCCTCGACCCGCAGCAGCGCGTCGTACCTGTCCCAGTCCGTGGCGGTCAGCGGCGAGAAGCTGATGATCCTCGTGACGGAGGCGACCAGCCCGTGGCGGCGAGCGCAGCAGACGAGCATGGCCCGATCCCCCAGAACAGCGGTTGACGGGAGTGGATGCCTGTCGCGCGGCATCCGCTCCTGGCCGGCGACGAGCAGCACGATGGGGTCCATGGCTCCCGCGAGGAGCTCTCTCGCGAAGATGCCGGCCGCCTCGTACTCGATCAGGTACGGGGTCAGCCGAGTCGCCGACCGCGTGGCGGCCGCTGCCGCGTCACGGCAGAGCTCGCGCAGCTGACCCTGCTGATGGGGGGTGAGCGAGCGACGTACGGTGGCGACCTGGGCACTGAGGTCTGTCGTGTCCGGGACACCCCCGTCGGAGGCGACTCCGGGCCCGGAGGGGAGCCGCTGAGAACGGTCGGTCCACCAGTCGACGACGTCCCAGTCGGTCGGGGCCCCTGCGAGCTCGGTAGCCGCGAGCCGCGGGGCCTCGATCGCGTTGGTCACTACTGTGGCTTTGGGAACGGGCTCTGTCTCGATGACCAGGTCGAAGCACGCGGAATCCAGCGTCTGGGGGACGTTGGACCGGCCGCCCACAAGGTACGACAGGTTGGACTGTCGCCGAAGGACCAGCCGGTCGCACCCGGCTGACCGGGCGACGGAGGCCATGGCCGCGAGCTTCTCGTCGAAGTCGCTCCAATCGGGATGAGGCACCGAGTCCATGGCGAGGTCCGTTCCTGGTGGGGAGCCTGAAGGTCCATCGCTCACAGTGAACCGCGTCCATGTTCGGATGTCAACATCATGTGCGAATTCCAACAGTGCTCCGAGAGAGGTCGGCCAGATCGCTGAGCCGATTCGGTGACAGTCCAGCCGAGGCGATCGGCGTAGACCTTTAGTCGCTCAGCTCCCACACCTTGACGATGTAGCAGACGGAGGAGGAATGCTGCCAGCGGTAGGCAACCTCACGGATTTGACGGTCGTTGTCGTACAGGCCGACCTTGGCCAGGTTGCCGAGATGTTCCACCAGTCCTGGGCGAGATCTGGCCTCCAGCACGTCCCCGACAACTCCTCCCAAGAAGCTCGTTGCATCTGCCGGCGGTTGGCTGGGCGAGGAGGCCATCAGGTCGATTCCGATCGGTCGGGATCCGAAGAGCACGACACCGGGTCGGTCGAGGGTTGCCTGCTGGGCGGCCTCGAGGAGGGCAATGACTCGATTCGCATGAGGATGGCCGTCGGCGAGCAGCGACTTGGCCTCGTTCTTCGCCGGCGGCCGGCTCGAGGAGAATCGCGAGCATTGCAGGGGAACCACCGACCGGACTTCCGCAGCTGATGGGCACATGAGGGCTTGGTCCACCGCATATCCGCTGGTCAGGGGCATAGTGGGGTCTCTGGACCACGATTTCGTGTAGGCACACGACTTGTGGCGTGTCGCTCGACAGGAGTGGCCTTGGCCGCTTGAGTTGTGGGCATGTACCTGCGGGAGACCAGGCGGACGAACCGGGATGGGTCGGTGGTCGCCTACCTGCAGTTGGCGCACAACGAGCGGCACCCGGAGACCGGGAGCTCGGTCGCGAAGGTGATCCACAGCTTCGGTCGTGCCGAGCATGTCGACCGTGACGCGCTGGCCCGGCTGGTCTCGTCGATCTCGCGTTTCTTGACCCCGGAGCAGGCCACCGCTGCCGCACAAGGCGCCGAGGTCGACATCGTGGACTCCCGCCCGCTGGGCGGGGCCTGGTCGCTGGACCGGGTGTGGGAACGGCTCGGGATCGGTGCCGCGATCCGCCGGGTCGCCACCGGCCGGCGCCTCGATGGTGAGGCGGTCGAACGGGTCGTGTTCGCCCTGGTCGCGCAGCGGGCGCTGAAGCCGGGCTCGAAGTTGGCCGCGACCGACTGGGTCGCCAATCGGGTCGCGATCCAAGGGCTGGCCGGCTTCACCGATGACCAGGCGTATCGGGCGATGGACTTCCTGCTCGACGCCCTGGACGAGATCGCCAGCGAGATCTTTGGGTCGGTCGCGCACCTGCTCAACCTGGACCTGGACATTGTCTTCGTCGACACCACCTCGACCTACTTCGAGCTCGACGTGCCCGACGAGCTCGCCGACCTCCAAGACACCGTCGATGACGACGGCATCAGCCGTCCGGTCGAGCACGGCAAACGGTCCTTCGGGCACTCCAAGGACTTCCGCACCGACCTGCCGCAGGTGGTGATCGCGATGGCCGTGACCCGCGACGGGGTCCCGGTGCGGTGCTGGACCTTCCCCGGCAACACGCCCGACACCTCGATCATCCGGACCGTGAAGCACGACCTGGCCGGGTGGAGCCTGCACCGGATGGTCTGGGTCGCCGACCGCGGCTTCGCCTCGGTCGCGAACCGGGCCTACCTGACCCGCGGTGGCGGGCACTACATCCACGCCGAGAAGCTCCGCCACACCAACGGCGAGGCCGCCGCCGCATTGGCCCGGCCGGGCAGGTATCGCACCGTGGCCGGGAACCTGCGGGTCAAGGAAGTCGCGGTCGCACCCGGCGGCGACGGGGACGGCGACGAAGGTGCCCGGGCGCAACGGTTCGTGGTCTGCCACAACCCCGAACAAGCCGACCGGGACGCCCTGGTCCGCGACCGGCTCGTCGCGCACCTGAAAGAACTCATGACCGGCTCCGATGGCTGGACCGCCCGCCGCCGCGACGAGTTCGTCGGATCCTTGAAGACCAAGCCCGGCCTGCGGCGCTACCTGCGCCGCACCGGCGGTGGCTTGCTGCGCGTCGATGCCGCGGCGATCAAACGCGAGTCACACCTGGACGGCAAGTGGCTGCTCCGCACAAGCGACAGCACCCTCACGCCGGAAGATCTCGCCGCTGCCTACAAGCAGCTCCTCCAGGTCGAACGCGGCTGGCGCGACATGAAAGGCACCCTCGGACTGCGCCCGGTCTTCCACTACCGCGAGGACCGGATCCGCGCGCACGTCCAACTGTGCTGGCTCGCCCTGCTGCTCCTGCGCGTGGTCGAGAACGCCACCGATGACACCTGGCGCAACGTCCGCAACGAACTCGACCGGATGCACCTGGTCACCCTCGCCACCACCGACGGCCAGGTCGCGCAACGCTCCGCGACCACACCCGGCCAGAAGACCATCCTGGCTGCGCTCGAGCTCCCCGAGCCCCCGCGGTTCTTCGACTTCACCGTCCCCACCGACTGACCCGCCGCCCCGCGGCGCACCGGTCGAAGCCCCACCGAGGGCTTGTAGTAACACGACCCCACCACACCGATTCAGCGTTTCCGCAGGTCAACCCCACAAACGCGCGCCTCGTATGCTCATCATCTGCGGAAGTCCGGACCGAGGCGGGCATATCTGTCGTATTCGAGCGCCCACTCGATCTGGGCGCCCATCAGGCGGTCAAACTCGCTAGCTATTCACGACTCCGTCCTCGTCGTCACGGTCGAGCCCAGGTCAGAACACCCGATCGGTATTGAGAAGCCACTCGTCCGGCTCCCGGAGTCAGCGCGTGGTCGTACGGACTCGGCGCGCTCATGTTCGCCACCTATGTCCACAACAAAGATCCGCAGGAGTCCGTAAGCATCCTCCACAAGACGCTCGACGCCGGCATCAACGTGGTCGACACAACTGAGGCGTACAGCGAGTCCGAGTTGGCCGGCCTACCGATGCCGCGCCAGGCGATGGCGTTCGCGATCACGCGCCCTGGTGTCTCCTGCGCGCTGCACTGAAGTGGTCGGGGACGCATCGGTCCTTCGGCTGTCAGGCGTCGGCAACAGGGCGGGCCATTGGCGCCACCCACCACTGCCGTACGTGGGCGCGCGTGAGGTCGGTAACCCTCACGTGACCAACACCGACCTTGGCCAGTGGCCGTTCCTTGGTCCCTTCTCGGCGACTTATGCTCGTGGTCTCGGCGTTGAAAGGCACTCCCCGCGCCCCTCGAGATGGTCCCGGCATACCCCAAGGGGTATAAGATGGCTTTGCCAAACCCGCCACGTCGCTACGCGACCCACCAGGGAGGTCACCACCATGAGACGCCTCTCGGCATGGTCGGACCCCGAGCGCGTACGACGAGTCCCGGCAGGCTTGCGGCAGGACGCGACCCCCACCTCCGAGCTCGGCGGTCCTGACGTCATGGAGATGAGCCGGCTCGAGACCACGGTGACGGGGAGAGCTCCCTCTGCGATGTCGGTCCTGCGTGGCTGGCCGGCCCGGAGGTGGATCGGGGCGAGTGTGGGCGCGGTCTCCACCGTGCTGGTCGTCGGCCTTCCGACGGTTCTGATCCCGAACTCGGTCTTCGCGAGAGCCGTACCGGTCACCTGGTGGGCCTGGCCGGTGCTGGTCATCACGGCCGTCCTCGCCGGCCTGCTTGGCGCCACGTACATCCGCGACACCGGCGCGCCGGCAGCAAAGGCGTCGACCCGTGCCGGCCTGGTTGGGGGGTTCCTGAGCTACCTGGCGGTGGGCTGCCCGGTGTGCAACAAGATCGCACTCCTCGCGCTCGGCTACACCGGCGCACTTCGCTGGTTCGCCCCCGCACAGCCCTGGCTGGCCGCCGCAGGGGTGGGGCTGCTCGCGTACGCGTTCTACCGTCGGCTGCGAGGCGAGATCGCCTGTGCGGTGCCCTCACCGACCGCCCGATGAACGCAAGCGAGACCGAGGTCCTGGCAGGGCTCCTCGAGGACGCCGCCCAGTCGATGCAGCGGCTGAGCGGCGGGATGGCTGTCTGTACCTTCACCCGTGCAGGCACGCCGGTCCCCGGAGTGAAGTACGCCGAAGGCCGCTGGGCTGCACTGCGCGAGACGCATCGCAAAGCGTCGGCCACCCAGAACCTGACGGATGTGCTGGGCGACGTCACCAACACCTGGCAGTCAGCGCTTCTGCGTTCCCGTGACAGGAGCGCGGGGCAGGACTGGATCGCCTACTACACCGGCGGCCTCGACGCGCTCACCGAGCTCACCGAGCGTTGCACGGAGGATGCCTCCCGCACGAGCTCCAGCCGGCACGAGGAGAGCCGGAGCTGACCGAGCGCAGGTCGGCCGGCGGCCGTTGACCGCGCCAAGGCTCTGCCGATCTCACGTCTCGTGATCGCGGAAATGTGAGGCCTCCCGGCCCTCATCGACTCGCGGCGCCCCTCGCCGCACGGTCCTGCTGCCTTCCCGATCTGCGTCGAGAAGTAGGTCTCAGACACGACGCAGCCCCGAGCCACCCTTGACTCGGGGCCTCACCCTGCGAGATGAATCAGTGTGCGACGAGCCGACGTGGACTCGGCACAGGCGGGGTCCTAGGAGGTCGAGATGAAGGCAGTGCGGTACCACCGCTACGGCGGTCCGGAGGTTCTCCAGGTCGACGAGGTCCCGGAGCCGCATCCCGGTCCCGGCCAGGTCCGCATCAGGGTCCAGGCGTGCGGCGTCAACCCGTGGGACGTCAAGGGCCGGGCAGGCCGCCGCTCGGGAGGAAACCCCCTGAAGGAGCCAGTGATCCCCGGGGTCGAGGCAGCGGGGGTCGTGGACGAGGTGGGTCCCGACGTGGCCGGGACCGCGGTGGGCGACGCCGTGTTCGGGTTCACCGTCGGCGGGGCGGCGGCGCAGTACGCGCTGCTGCGCCACTGGTCCCACACACCCGACACGGTGAGCGCGGTCGAGGCCGGTGGGATGTCCCAGGTCGGGGAGACAGCCGCGCGTGGGCTTCGCGAGCTCGACCTGAAGGCAGGCGACACCGTGCTCGTACACGGCGCGTCGGGTGGGGTCGGCCAAGCCGCGCTCCAGCTCGCGCGGCATGCCGGCGTGACCGTGATCGGGACGGCGTCGCCCGACAACCAGGAGCTCGTACGTACGCTCGGGGCGACGCCCACCATGTACGAGCCAGGCCTCCCGACGCGGGTTTCAGCGCTCGCGCCGCACGGCGTCGACGGGGTGTTCGACACGGCCGGCACCTCGCTGGAGGAGCTGATCGAGATCGCGGGGGACCCCGCGCGGGTCGTGACCATCGCGAACTTCTCCGCGGACGCGGCTGGGGCTCGGGTCACGAGCGTCCCGTACTACGAGGCGCTCGACCAGGTCGCCGCCCTGGCCCGGACCGGTGACTTCACCGTCCGGGTGGCCGGGGCGTTCGACCTGGCCGATGCCGCCGCGGCGCACGCACTGGTCGAAACAGGCCATGCGGGCGGGAAGGTCGTCCTGACGGTCGGGTAGTCGGGAGCGCCGTCGAGGCCCGCCGATGAGTCTCCTCAAGACCGAGTACGGACATAAGAAATGGGCTTGCAATCGAACACACGTAGTGTTATCGTGACGCTATGGACATCCCTCCGGTCCGCGAAGACGCGAGCAGCTGCTGTGCGATCAGCGCGCGCCTCGATGCGATCTCGGCGGAGTTGGAAAGAGTTCGTTCGGCCGATCGGACGATGGCGTCCGACGAGCAGCGGCTGAGCTGGATCGAGCGCACTCGTAGGTTGCAGCGGCAGGTGGACGCCTTCGCGGTGATCTTGGTCGGCGAGGCCGACGAGGCGAGTTCGGCCATGCGGGCACGGCACAGCCATCTCCAGGACTGGCTCGCGCGGTCCGGCCAGGAGACGACGCGGCAGGCCACGGCGACGCTGTGGGCCGCGCGGCAGCTTGAGCGGCGCCCGGAGGTACGGGACGCTGCCGCCAGCGGCCAGATCACGCTGGGCCAGGCCAAGGCAATCAACGTCGCACTCGACGGGCTGCCGGCGACTCTTGACTCAGGGCAACGTAAGCGGGCCGAGACCCTGATGCTTGCGGCAGCCGAGCACACCCCACCCGAGACCTTGCGTGGCATGACCGAGAAGGTGCTCGCCCAGGTCGTACCACAGCAGGCCGAGACGCCTGAGGCGCGTGCAGAGCGCTTGACCCAGCGGGATGTGCGAGCGGCAGCGCGCCGGCACTTACGGTTCGGTGCCGAGTGCGACGGATCCGTCGACTTCAGCGGCAGTCTGCCCGTCGTCGACGCGCGTCGCTTCCAGCATCTGGTCCAGTCCGTGGCTGACCGCAGCTACCGCGTGGCTAAAGACACCCACCACCGGCAAAGCCTTCTCCTCACGCCACAGCAGCGGCTCGCGGACGCGCTCGTGATCGTGGTCACGGCCGTCGAAGGACGGGAGGGGTCGGGGGCGGGAGCGAGTGGCGGTGCGACAGCAGGTGTCGGACCCTGTGTAGCAGGAGGTCCGACGGTTGGGGTCGGGGCGGGTGTGACGGCAGGTCCGACGGTAGGTGTCGGGGCGGGTGTGACGGCAGGTCTGGCAGAGGACGGGAAGGTCGCGCGGCTGCCGCGAGGTACGGCCCCTGGTGGGTCGATCCCGGGCGGTGCCACCCGCATCAGCGTCGTGATGAGTGCCGACGACCTGTTGGACCGAGCGATGGGGCGTGGTCTGCTTGCGGACGGTACGGAGCTGTCGCCCGGAGAGCTGCGTCGCTTGGCGTGTGGGGCGGAGCTGGTCCCCGTCGTACTGGGAACGGACTCGACCGTGCTCGACGTGGGGTACGCGCATCGGCTCGCGCCCTGGCACGTACGGCATGCTGTCGGACTCCGCGACGGGATGTGCGCGTTTCCCGGGTGCACGGCTCCGCTCGAGCACTGCGACATCCACCACATCGTCCCCTGGCAGGAAGGCGGCGCGACGAACATGTCGAACCTCGTC
Organism: Actinomycetes bacterium; assembly: GCA_021803025.1. Lineage (GTDB taxonomy): Bacteria > Actinomycetota > Actinomycetes > Propionibacteriales > Propionibacteriaceae > Fen-668. The sequence continues at coordinate 27,924 of JAJZQV010000032.1, forward strand.
GCCTTGTGTCGGTCCCATCACGGGCTCATCGAGCCGGCACCACCTATCCGAGTGGCCGAAGGCCGGCTCGAACGGGTCGACCAGTGGGAGGTCAGGATCGACGGCAGGGGTCTGCCCGAGTTCATCCCGCCCGCCGCCATGGATCCGCACCGGCGGCCGATACGTCGGAGGGCCAGCCATGTGCAGGAGCTGCTGGACACCGGGTGAACGTCGAGCCAGGGGCAAGGGCCCGCTGGATGGAAGGGGCGACACCGGAAACGCTGAGGTTCGCCCACGGGGTTCTGAGTGCTGGCGGGTGGAGGTGCACACCCTTCATGGCGACCGGAGATGACATGGGCCGCCGACACGAGATGACATGGGCGACGGGGGGTGACGTGGTGATGGGGGTGACGTGGTGATGGTGGTGACGTGGCGATGGGGGTGACGTGGTGATGGGGATGACGTGGCGACGGTGGTGACGTGGCGATGGGGGGGACGTGGTGATGGGGATGACGTGGCGACGGTGGGTGACGTGGCCGCCGACAGATGGGGATGACATGGCCACGGTGGGTGACGTGGCCGCCGACAGATGGGGATGACATGGCCACGGTGGGTGACATGGCGATGGGGGCGACATGGACCCGCATGACGTATGTAGCCGACAGGACGGACTCACAAGCCGGGCGACGACTGCATGAGGCCGCCGTCGACCACGACAGTCGTACCGGTGACGTACGACGCGGCGTCGCTGGCGAGGAAGGCGACCACGTCGCCGATCTGCGCCGGCTCGGCCATCTTCCCGAGCGGGATGGCCGCATCGAGGCGCTTCATGGCGGCCGGGTCGGCCACGGTCTCCGCGTTGATCGGCGTGTTCACCGCGCCGGGGGCCACCCCGACCACGCGGATCCCGTACGGCCCGAGCTCCACGGCGCTGTTGCGCGTGAGCATGCGCATGCCGCCCTTGGCGACGCAGTACGCCGCGTTGCCGGGCATCGGCCAGTCCTCGTGGACCGACGAGATGTTCACGATGACGCCCCCGCCGCCCTGGGCGACGAACTGCCTGGCCGCCGCCTGGGCAGCGAAGAACGCTCCCTTGAGGTCGACGCCCAGCACCCTGTCGTACGCAGCTTCCGTCGTCTCCAGGAGCGACTGACGGGTCTCGATCCCGGCGTTGTTGACGAGCACGTCGAGCCGTCCGTACCGGCGCACCGCCTCCGCGACAAGGTCCTGCACCTGGTCGACCTTGCTGACGTCGGCCTCGAACGCCTGGACCGTCCCTGTGGCACCGGGCCCCTCGAGGCTCTTCACGAAGGCGTCGGCGACGTCGCGCGACCCGACGTAGTCGACGATCACGTGAGCCCCCGCCCGAGCGGCGCTCGTCGCGATCGCTGCCCCGATCCCCGTGTCGCCTCCCGTGACGATGACGGTCTTGCCCTCCAACGCACCCGTACCCATGTCGGTTCCTCTCGTGCTCCTGGTGTCGGTGTCGCCCCGCCTTCCCGAGCTGACCCGCCTCTGTGTACTACTACCCGTCCCCACGCGCGAACCCGCGGTGCCCCGTGAGAGCGAGCGGCATGTCGGACGCCCCGCCTAGGCTGAGCCTCATCGTCTCGCCGACCCAGGAGCACGGCATGGCCGCCGACGAAAGCCGTACAGGTCCCGACGCGGACCGCGGGCCCGAGGGCGCGCGTGTAGAGGATCTTCCCGTGGACGCGCCCTGGCGACTGTGGGGCCCGTACCAGTCGGGCCGTCAGTGGGGCACCGTCCGCGAGGACTACTCCGCCGACGGCGACGCGTGGAGCTACCTGCCCTTCGACCAGGCCCACGCCCGTGCGTACCGCTGGGGTGAGGACGGCATCGCCGGCCTGTGCGACTCCCACGGCTTCCTGCACCTGTCGCTCGCCCTGTGGAACGAGCACGACGACCGCCTCAAGGAGCGCTGGTTCGGGCTGACGAACGGGCAGGGCAACCACGGGGAGGACGTCAAGGAGTACTGGTGGCCTCTCGACGCGACCCCCACCCACTCGTGGGGCGAGCTCCTCTACCGTTACCCGCAGGCCGCCTACCCGTACGAGCAGCTCGTCGCCGAGAACGCCACGCGTGGGCGCGGCGACCGGGAGTACGAGCTCGCCGACACGGGCGTCCTCGCCGAGAACCGGTTCTTCGACGTGACGATCACCCACGCCAAGGCCTCGCCCGACGACGTGCTCCTCACCGTGACCGCAGTGAACCAGGGCCCCGACCCGGCGCCGCTCCACCTCATCCCCCAGCTGTGGTTCCGGAACACGTGGGCGTGGGGGCGCGACGACCGCTGCCCGTCGCTCGAGGTCGTCCGTACAGGCGGCGCCGACGGTGCGGGAGTCACGGTTGCCGCCCACCACTCGTTCCTCGGCGACTACGTGCTCGAAGCGGCCGGCAGCCCCCGCGTCATGGTCTGCGACAACGAGACCGACGCCGTCGCGCTGTTCGGCGAGGGTGCCCACAACGCGTCCGCCCACCCGAAGAACGCGGTGAAACAACGCGGTCGTCCACGGGGACGACTCGACGCTCAACCCGGAAGGGCGCGGTACGAAGGTGGCACTCGACTACCGCTTCGA